>SVAK01000007.1 GCA_015059445.1 Bacillota bacterium
AATTGAGTACTTGCACACTCACTTTGTAATGCAGCATATCCATAGTCACTTGGACTCATTAATCCTACATATCCACTTGACGATCTCCCACTTGTTTTTTCATAAAAATATGTTGCAGATGTTGTTGTAACATTATCATAATATAATCCTCTCCAAGTTGGTTGTGTTATCATTCCTCTTGATTCTTCTGTTAATCCATTTGTAGTGAAACCTGCATCAATAGTTGTTCCAAAAGATTCATCAAAATATTCTTGTTTATTATAATAACCCAGATTTAGAAAATTATTTGGTTGTGTGTATCTCCATTCTGTAGCATCTGAAAACGCACCATAATCATAAGCAAAATTTCCCAATGTTTCACTTCTAATTATCTTAGTATAATATTCTCCACTTGTTAAACCTATTGTACTTCCTTCTTCTACTCCAATAATTCTCCATGTTTCATCATTGAATGTTACATAGTTGTTTACTTCAGCACCTTCATAGCGATATGAATCTAAATTTACAGTTTCAATTGTAGCATATGATATTTTAAATGTAGTGTTGTCTACCTCATCATATTGTGAACCTGCTGAAGTAATTGAGATTGTTATAGTATTTTCAGGTGTTAGATATCCTAAATCCCTACTTCCTGATGATTCTCCGTATGGATGATAATTATATACATTTTGGCCATCTACATATATATCAAAAATTAAATGTATAGATTCACCACCAAGCACTTTATAATAACCGCTATTTAATGGTTTAAATGTTGAAGTGCTACTTGGTGGTGTACAATTACCACCATCATCACAACTAACTGATAATTGATAAGCCCCTTCTGCTTCTGAAGTTATTGTAACTCCTTCTCCTAATGTCATACTACTCCATGATGATGCATTGGCAGAAACAGTGGAATAGGTTCCTATTATTCTATCTGTCACAGTTTCGTGATATACTCCACTATCTTCCACTTCTGTTAAAGCTATGATTGTTTCACTTAAGTTTTTGCCATCTCTTTCGACCACTTGACAATTTAAACTTGAGTTTTCAAATGATACACCAAAATCTTTACCAGCAAAATAATCTTGTTTAGTTGATTTATTAGTGAATTTCATAGCTGCAGAAACAACTATTTCTCCACCTTCAACTTTAGTGTTACCAGTTCTTGTAAATGACACTGTGTAATCTTTTGCTTCTAATTCTGTAATATCAATAGCATTAGTAGTATCTAAACCAGTGATTGTAGCATTATTTGCAGTAACATAAAGTTCAGCATCTCCAGCTTCTAATAAAGCAGCGTCTCCAGTTTTAACTACAGTTAATGTGTAACTACAAGAATAGTTTGTAGTATCTTCACCGCCAGAAATATTTAAAGTAGATACAGCCACTTCTTCTCTGTCTGCTACATAATTATCATCACCAGCAGTTGCCCAGAAAACTTTACCACTTGCGCCAGCAGTAGATTGGGTCATGTCATTTTCTAATAAAGTTAAATGCATTTCTTTACCACCAGTAAGTGTAATTGAACCTACAGCTTTTGTAGATGTTTCGATTACAGTAGTACCAGAAGCATTATTTGAAGCTGTGAAGTATGCAAATGTTGCACCAACTACAGCAACTAATAAAGTAGCAACGGCAATTACTGTTAATAACATTGTGTTTTTCTTATTCATTATTTCCTTCCCTTTCAAATTCACATTCCGAAATACCATCTTCTATATTTCTACATTAATTCTACAAAATTAGTTTTCATGAGTCAATATTTTTTTTGAAAAACTGAAGTAATTTTATAATAATATCAATATACATAAAAAAAGAAATAATTATAAAGCTGCTATGATTATGTAATAAGAACACCTGTATAACTATAAAATAAATTTTAAATCTAATATAAAAACTACTTTTTCAAGTAGTTTTTATATTTTCATTAATTCTTGTTCTTTTTCTTTTACTTTTTCATCCACTATTTTATTATATTTACTAATTAATTCTTGCACATCCTCTAAATATAATTTTTCTTCGTCTTCTGGCAATTCTGCTTTTTTGATTTTGTCATTATCTTCTTGACGAATATTTCTTAAAGCCACTTTAGATTCTTCGCCTAATGACTTAGCTTGCTTAACATATTCTCTTCTTCTTTCTTCAGTAAGTTCTGGAATAGTTAAAATTACCATTTCTCCATTATTCGAAGGCGCTATACCTAAATTTGATTCATTAATTGCTTTTTCTATATTTTTAACAGCGCTTCTATCAAATGGTTTTATAAATAGTTGTCTAGCTTCCGGAACAGTAATGTTAGCAATGCTATTAATCGGTGTTGGGGTTCCATAATAATCCACCATAATTCCATTTAACATTGCAGGATTGGCGCGACCAGCGCGAATGCTTAATAATTTATTTTCTAGTGTCTCAATTGCTTTTAACATTCTAATTTCTGTATTTAAGTCCATTTAATTAACCTCCATAACTTCATTATAATCGACTTGAGTGGTTTTGACAAGATAACTAATATATAGTTTTCCATAATCATTTATATATAAAGAATAATTATTAAAATCATTAATTGTTTCATCAATTTTTATTAATTCCTCATTATCAAATACTGTTTGTTCTTCATTTAAATATTCTTTAATTTGTTCTTTAATTTCACTCATATTTTTATTATATAATTTTAAAATTTCATTTTCAGTAAGTAATTTACCATTTTTTATATTAAATATATAACTTTTTGTTTTAGCAAAAGTAGTATCATCAAAGCATGTGTAATTATAATCGTCCACTACTAAACTTATATACTCTTCAAACTCATATACTGTGTATTCTCTAAAATTCAAAGCATATAGTCCGTCTTTATTATATACTATAATATCTTCCAACACTTCAGTATCTTTAATATATTTTATAGTATTCTTATAAATTCTATTTTCTTTTTTTAAAGTTTCTGTCAATGTTTCCTGAGTACTTAGATTTATTACTACATCTCTATAAAATATTTCAGCTTTTTCGCTGATTACTTCTTCATTAATAAAATAAATATAGTCTTTATCTTTATCTATTTTGTAATCTGTTTTTTTTGCTTCCTTATTTTCTTTTGTTGAATCATAATCTTTAATAATATTTTGAGTAAAAAAATATCCTCCTATTGCAAATCCAAGAATTATTATAATAAACATCCATAATCCTAATTTGTTTTTAAAATTTTCTTCCATAATTCACCTATTTAATAAATTCTAGCAAAGCTGTTTTAAAACCTTCATAAGTTAAACCTTTTTGATATTCTGTATAATAAATATCTGGGGTAACATTTCCTTTTATAATAGAAGTGTCATCAAAATATCCGATTATTTCCCCGTTTTTTACTATGACTACAGTTGGAGCTTGAATATCTTGAAATCCATTATCATCAACTGGAACATATGCTGTTAATTTATTAACCACCGTTTCATATGTACCATTTGATTCATCGCGGTCTTTTTGAAAATCATAATAATGTATTTTATCAATTCCAACTTCTTTACTAACTTTGTTTAATATATCTGCGTAGTAATTTGTCCATATATTAGTAGGAAATCCCATTAAAATTACACCACTTCGACCATTAAGTATTTCTAATACTTCTGTTGCATTGCTAAAAACATATAAATTATCATCTTCTACTAAACTATACAAAGAATGAAATTTTTTTGATTCTGTATCCATGTCTTTTTGAAAATCAATTTGTCCAATAACTATAAATAAAACAATACATGCGATAAAAATGATACTATAAACTATCATTTGCTTTTGATTTTTAAATAAACTCTTTTTTTTCATAATTCACCTATATAAATTATAACAGACTTTCTTTTTAATTTTAAGGCAATTGAATTTTTTATGTAAAAAATATGTATAAAAATTTTAATAAAAAATTGCAATTTCTTGCAACTTTTTACTTTTCACAATATTCACAAACATCTATATTATTTTTATTAACTATTAAATTTCCACATTTTTTACACATACCACCAGTTGGACGATACCAAGTTGCGTAATCACATTTAGGGTATCCAGAACATCCATAGAAGGTTTTACCTTTTCGTGTTTTTCTTTCAATAATATCTTTGTGACACTTTGGACATTCAGCAATTACCATAACTTCAGTTTCTTCTTTTTTTTCTTTCTTAATATATTTACAAGTTGGATAATTTGAACAAGCAACAAACTCACCATACTTTCCTTTTCTTATAACTAAATCGCTGCCACATTCTGGACAAACTTCTCCAGTAGAAACCGGAGCTTTCTTTTCCATGTTTTTTAAAGCATCATCCATAATTGGAGCAAATTTATCATAAAAATCGTGTAAAACTTTAATGTTATCTTTTTTTGCTTCCGCTATATCGTCTAAGTCATTTTCCATATGTGCAGTATATTTTACGTTAATAATATCACTAAAATACTCTTGTAATTTATCAGTAGTTTCCATGCCCATTTCAGTTGGAATAAATTTTTTTTCTTCCGTTTTTACGTAATCATGATCTTTTAAAGTGGATATAATTGTGGCATATGTACTAGGTCTTCCGATTCCTAAAGATTCTAACTCTTTAATTAAACTGCTTTCTGTATAACGACTAGCTGGTTTAGTAAAATGTTGATATTTATTAATGGAATCTGCAACAATTACTTTACTTTGATAGTCTTTGAAATTAGGAAGAATTTTATCTTCACTATCTTCATATTCGCTATAAACTTTTAAATATCCATCAAAGGTAAGCACGCTACCAGTTGTTTTAAATAAATATTCATTATTTTCAAATACTACTGTTGTAGCTTTAACTTTAGCATCTGCCATTATGGATGCTAAAGCTCTTATATAAATTAATCTATAAATTTTGTATTCATCAGCACTTAAAAAGGATTTAACGCTTTCCGGAGTTCTTAAAATGCTTGTCGGTCTTATGCCTTCATGAGCATCTTGCATATTGCTACTTTTTTTACCGATTTTTGAATTTCCTACATATTTTTCTCCATATGTATTTTTTATATAATTTTTAGTACTTCCAATAAATTCATCGGATACACGAACACTATCTGTACGCATATAAGTAATTAGCCCGACCGTTTCATTAGCTAAATCAACACCTTCATATAATTTTTGTGCTATTTTCATTGTTTTAGATGCCGCAAAATTAAGACGAGTTGAAGCCATCTGTTGTAAAGTCGATGTTTTAAATACTTCTTTGGCGCTCTTCTTTTTATCCTTCTCTTCTATACTATCTATATTAAAAGAGTTAGATAATTGAGCTAAAATTTCATCAGCCTCTATCTCAGTATTGATTTCTATATCTTTGCCCTGATACTTGAATAACTCTGCTGTAAAATCTTTAAAATCCGCTTCGATAGTCCAATATTCTTTAGGAATAAAAGCCAAAATTTCTCTTTCTCTATCAACAATTAATTTTAAAGCAACAGACTGCACACGGCCAGCACTTTTACCGCCAGTTTTATATTGCATTAATTTACTCAATCTAAAACCAATAATTCTATCTAAGATTCTTCTAGTTTCAGCGCCTTTAACTAAATCCATATCAATTTTAGCTTTTTCATTAATTGAATTTAAGACAACGTCTTTAGTTATTTCTCTAAATGTTACCCGATCATATTTCTCTTCTGGTATACCAAGTTCTTCTTTTAAATGCCATGAGATAATTTCTCCTTCACGATCAGGGTCGGTCGCTAAATAAACATGTTCTGCTTCTTTAACTAGTTTTTTTAATTCTTTAACATCTTTATTTTTTCCTTTAATAACTACATAATTTGGTTTAAAATCTTGTTCTAAATCAACGCCCAAACCATATTTACCAGTGGTAGCTAAATCTCTTATATGTCCTTTCGAAGATACTACTTTATAATCGCCAGCCAAATATTTTTCAATTGTTTTACTCTTAGCAGGTGATTCTACTATTACGATATTTTTCAAAATACCACTCCTGTCATTTATATTTTATACACTTATTTTAATTTCTTGTCAATTATGAATTAGATGGTTGACAAAACAATACAAAAAAATACTATTTATTCTAGATAAATAGTATTAATCCTTTAACAATTATATTAGTCAACTTTATTTGTATCGGAAGTTCCTTCTTCAACAGGAAGTTCTTCTATTTGTTTATGAGCTTCTTCATATTCTTTTAATTTCTTTTCCAAATAATTAAAATAATTATTTTTAATTGCTGTGCTACTCATTTGAATTTTTAAGCTTATATCATTATTTATTTCTTGAATTTCTTCAGAAGTGTAAACATCTTCTCCATAATATTTAATCTTACTAGTTGAGGCATTATAATAAGCCTTTTCATCTTTCCAAGAGCCATCAGCAAATACTACTTTAGATTCATAGTCTGGGCTTAATAAATCTGCGCCCATATATAATCTAGGATCATAATTTAAATTCATTAAATTAGCTAATGTAGGTACTAAATTAATATATGAACTATATTCTGTAAATGCTTTAGAAGTCATAGATGTGTTATATATTACTAGAGGCGTCTTTTCAATTTCATAGTCATTTAAATCGTGATCAATTATTTCACTAACTTGTGATTTACTTAGGCCATATGGATAATGATCTGCAAGCATAACAATAACTGTATTATCAAGTTCACCAGCGGTTTGTAGTTTTTCAATCATTAACCCAATGGCTTCATCTACAACTTTTAATTTAGATAAATATCTACTTACTGACGTTGAATAACCTAATTTTTTAAAATCATCTTTATATAAATCTCCATATGTTGATGATGAAGAATAAGGTTGATGGCTAGTAACCGTGGTTAGCCATGTCATCCATGGAGCATCGGTATCGTCATTTAATACAATTTCCAATGCCTTATCAAAAAATTCTACATCACTTGGCCATTCTCCATAATATCCTGCCGTCTTAATTTTCAACTTATCCGCACCATAATATGTCCCACTACCCATATTTGGATGAATTGTTTTGCGATAATAATACCACTCTACAAAATTATGCATACTTGATGTAGTATAACCTTTTTCATTAAATAAACTAAATATAGCATTAAAATAAGTATTGTTTTTATAAACATTAGTTGTACATGTATTATAAATTGAATATAATCCAGTCATAGCGCTAAATTCATTATTACCAGTAGCACAACTATTTCTTGGCGAATAATTATTTTCCCAATGCCATCCTTCGATATAAAGCTTATAGAAGTTTGGAAAATACTCTTTATTAATAATTGCTTCATTAACCGATTCCATTAAAATGACAACTACATTTTTTCCTTCAAACATCCCAGTATATTCATTATAATCGGTCACTTTTTGAGCAGCAAAATAATTATTTAAATTTTTATACTTTTTATTAGTCTCAGATGCAGCTATCTCCTCTAAAGCTGGGGTCACTTCTCTAATAACTGGCTCAGATTCTTCTTTACCAATAGCAGTATATTCCTCTTGTTCTTCAGGCATAGGGAAAAGATACGTTTTTAAATCTAAAATACCAAAAACCGTTGTTCCAAACTGATTAACTGCTACTGTAGGAACATCTGGATTTACAAATAACTTTTTATTACTTTTAATTTGCAATTCATTTTGCATAAATGGTAAAGTGATTGTTCCATAGTAACTAGCTATACTAATTATTAGTATAGGAATTAATAATAAATAAGATTTATTAAAATTAATTTTGTTATATTTTCTTTTGCGATTAATTACTAGGTACCAAAGTATAGCCATTACAAATGGCAAAAAAATGGCATAATAAACCAATTTAAACGACATTAAATAATCAAATATATAATCTTTTACAGCACCAAATTGACTAGTTGTATTAAAAGAAATATATACACCCAAATAATTTATAAATCCTAATTGTAGCCATGTATATATAGCATATACAAATAAAAACGCTAGATTAATTATATTTCTTAACCATTTTCTCTTAGTTAAACTACTCAAAAAAGTTATTACTATAGATAAAATAAAAGAACTTATCAGTATTCTTAATGTAGCGTAATCTACCAATTCAAAATTAGATATTGCTCTAAACAAAACTTCAATTAAAAAAACACCTAAAGTTACAAATATTAAGTTATTTACATATGTGTCACTAAATATACTCTTTTTCATTTTCACCACTCTCTTTCAAAATGTTACATATCGGTTTAAACGTTTTACGATATTCATCCAATACCCCATGTTTTTTAAGCAATTCTATATGTTTTTTAGTAGGATATCCCTTATGATGTTCAAATTCGTATTCAGGATAAATTTTACCTAAATCTTCCATCATTCTGTCTCTTGTGACTTTTGCTATAACAGATGCTGCGCTTATTGATAAACTTAGAGCGTCGCCATGAATTATTGGCAAAACCGGAACATCTCTATCTAGTTTCATAGCATCACTTAAAATATAGTCTGGCTTTACAGATAAATTATCTAATGCCGTATTCATTGCAAGGCGCGATGCTTCTAAAATGTTTATCTCATCAATTATTTTTTCAGAAATAATTCCTATTCCCACACTAACAGCATCCTTCATAATTATATCATAAAAAATATTTCTTTTCTTCTCACTTAATTTTTTTGAATCAGTTAATCCTTTTAACTGATAATTTTTAGGAAGTATCACTGCTGCTGCTACTACTGGTCCTACCAAAGGCCCTCTTCCTACCTCATCTGTACCTGCTATTAAATTATATCCTTTTTGATATAATTCTTGTTCATATTTTAATAACTCTACTTCCATATATCAAATGTTACTCCCTTAATTACACCGGATACAACATCATTATAAACTTTTAAGCTTACTCGTTCATAATCCGCTTCGCCATTTTTAAATGCGCCAATTTTTTTAGCAATAACTTCATACATTTCCATTACATCATTATTTGTAATATTATAGATTTCCTTTATTTTCGATGGATAATTCTCATATAAAGTATTTAATATGTGTATACAAATCTCATCCATATTTAAAATTTCAGAACGAATACCTCCAGTAGAAGCTATATTTAATGCTACGTTTTGATCATCTAATTTTGGCCAAAGAATTCCTGGTGTGTCAAGCATTGTAATTCCTACATTAGTCTTTAGATAATTTAATTGTTTAGTAACTCCCGGCCTATTCTCAACATTAGCACTCTTCTTTCCGGTTATTTTATTTATTAAAGTGCTTTTACCGACATTAGGTATTCCGATTACTAATACCCTAATTTCTTTTTCCTTTAATCCTCTTTCAATTCTTTTTTCTTGGATATCTTTTGTAATATTATGAGTACACTCAATGATTTTTTTATAGTCTTGACTTTCTTTTAAATCCACTAATAATACTATATATCCTTGTTCTTCGTAATATTTTATCCACTTTTTTGTAACATCTATATCGCATAAATCTTTTTTTGTCATGATCAGAATACGACTTTTATTTTTTATCAAATTATTTATATCTTTAATCTTACTAGAGTATGGTATTCTTGCATCTACTATCTCATAAACAATATCAATATTCTTTAATTCATTACCAATCAATCTTTTAGTTTTTGCCATATGACCAGGATACCAGTTGATGCTAGTTTTGTGACAACTTTCGTTATTATTCATACTTTTTTCACTTCCTTTTTATCAATAATTAATTTCATTAATTATTATATAATGATCAGATAACAATTTAACAATTTTCGATTTGGATTCTATTTCTTTTGGCAATAATATATCATCAAACATTTTTCCATCAACCGTTGTTATACTATTAATCGTTCTTTTATATTTATTTGAAGTTTTATTCATTAAAACCATAAAATTTTCAGCATTAAAGTCTCCTGTAATTATATTTGGATTATATTTTTCTACAACATTATCAAAGAATTTAAATACTTCTTTGTTCTTTTCTGGTGTAGAATTAAATCTTCTATAAGGAAAACCATGATGAGTTAATACTTTTAATTTTTTATCGTATATTTCTATTTCATCCATCATATAACCTTTATTATATGTATAATATGTATTTCCAGAATTAGTTGTTTTAGATAATCTTGGATTAGGAAATATTTCTTTTATTATACTTTTCATAGGATATTTAGAAAGTATAGCTAATCCGCAATCAGTGTTTTTTACAATATTACATTCACTTAGTTCAAAAAAGTCATAAAATTTTAATTGTGTTTTCTTAACAATTGTTTGAATATATTTTATTCTTTCTGTTGTTATTATTTCTTGAAAACATATAACATCTAACTGTTCACTATTTATTATATTTATTATTTGTTGCAGCAACTTATTATCAACTGAATCTACGGCTTCTCTGTCTAAATACTCATTATCTTCGTTTCCTATATAAAATCCACCACTAATATTAAAACTAGCAATTTTAAAATCCACTTTATTTTTCATATATATTATTTCTCCTATTCTTCATTGTATATTTTGTCAATAGTTTTCCTTAAATCCTGATTACCATGCCCATTTATTGACTCATAGTTTCTTATATTAGAAATCTCGAATAAGTTGTTTAAAATTCATTAAATTTTTTTAGAGGATTCGAGGACGCTTTCATCTATTTCAGGAACAAATTTAGAACAAACTAAAATTGAATGATCATAAACAACACCTTTTCTATCTACTGGCAAAGAGGCTATTTCTTTTTTGTCTAGCGTATCACCAAATAGTAGTATTTCATTTGTGTTAAAATCCGATTCCTTTTGCAGTTGATATATAACCCTTTTATATTTGTAATCAATTTCTGCTGCTACAACAGTATACGGAAAAATCAAAAAAGGCACTCCTTTTTTTAAATTCAAGCAATAAATTTTTTTATGAGTTCCTGATGTATAAGAAAATGTTTTAAAATATTCTATAGTAGTAGAAATAATATTTCCTCTTGCTAGCTCGTTAGTATCATCTTCATTTGTACCTATACCTCTAAATACTAACATATCAAATGGTAATATTAAAAGGTCTTTACTTTGTTCTAATACTTTTAAAACTTTTTTTAAACTTTCTATAAAACCGGCTTTTGTTTTTAAATCAATTTTTTCTAAAATTGCATATAATTTTAAATCAATCTTGGCATATAAATTTTTTATAGTTTGTTGTTCAGTTGGTGAATATTCCATTAATAATCTCTCATCTGAATAAACCATTTCCAACAATCTTTTCCACTGTCTAGATCTACCAAAAATTTGAATTGTTTCTTTACAACGCTCAATACTCATTAATTGATTGTAAAGTTGTGCCGAATCCATATCCTCATAATTAGGGATACTACTTAACATATTAATACATTCAAACAAAGATGTTTTATATATAATTAATGCTTCTTTTACTTCTTCAGGTAATTGTTCTGCCATTAAGGCTAATTGTTGATATTTATCTTGTGTTTCTTGTGAAGATTCTAAGAGATATTTAGGATCAATTACAGTTTCCCCTGAATAACCAATTATCTTTCTTAGCTCTTGATATTTTATATTTTTATCAAATTTCATTCTTAAGTTTTCATGTTCGGCATATAATCTATCCACTTCTTCCTGAGAAATTATTTGACCATTAAAAATATATATAATATTGGGTTTGGGCACCGAATAATCATCAAAGTCAATAATGATAGGATAATCAAATGCCATTAATGCTATGACTTTTGATATTTTTTTTAGGAATTCTTCAAAATCAGCCGGATTTCCGTCAAAGCTATATTTTTTAGCTATATAAACTACGTACTTATTATATACTGTAATTTCAATACTAGATGGGCCAATATTAATTTTATTAACAGAATTTCGTTGATAAAAATTACCTTGTTTTAGTAACCATTCTTTTATTTGTCTATATTTATACCCCATTATATATCTACCACTATTTTACCTTTCCAATTTTATTAAATGGATACAGGACTACACCAACAGTCCCCTCTATTTCTTGGCTTTTTATAATACCTATAGTTCTGCTATCTTTAGATATTTCGCGATTATCTCCCATCAAAAAGTATTCATCTTCTCCTAGAGTAATTTCTTGAAAATTACCAGTATCACCATAAGCATATATATCATTTACTATTTCATCATTTATATATAACTTATTATTTTTATATCTAATTGTTTCACCAGGAAGCCCAATAACTCTTTTAATTAAATTATCACCTTCTACACTTTTATTTACTACAACAATGTCAAATCTTTCATAAGAAGTATCATACTTTTTCAAAATCATTATTTCTCCACCATCTAGCGCAGGAACCATGCTTTCGCCTTGAACAATAATTGGTGTAACAATAAAAGTTCTAATTGATATAACTACTGCAATAATAATTAAATATGGAATTAATTCTTTTATAAATTTCATTTTTTCTCCTTAAAATAAAAGAAATTAAGGTTAAACACCTTAATTTCTCTCTTTAACCTTATATTCTTTACGCATATTTTTAATAAAGTTAAGTTTTGCTCTTCTAACCATTCCTTTTTTAACTACTGTTATTTTATCAATAGTTGGAGCATTAACAGGGAATATTCTAACTACCCCTATACCGTTTGAAGTTTTACGAACTGAGAATGTTTCAGAAACGCTTCCACCTTTTTTTGCGATTACTAATCCTTCAAAAGCTTGGATTCTTTCTTTCTTACCTTCTTTTACCCAAACATCAACACGTACAGTGTCTCCTACACGAAATTCAGGAATGTCTTTGCGTATATGACGAGCGTTAATTTTGTCTACTAAATTAGCCATCAATATTACATCCTTTCTAAAATAAATTATTTTACTGTAATCATTAATATATATTATTTTTAAGCGGATTACATACCTTTTGGGTTCGCTAGTAATTATATCACACTAATTAAGCTTTAGCAACCCATTTTTATTCTTCGATTTTTTGCTCCGAAGATACTAATCTTCTGCTCATATCAGGTTCTGTAACAGGTTCTACTAATGTTTTTAACAAAGTCATTTCGTATACAAGTACTGCCCTTCTTAACGCTGCAATTACCTCTATAGGCGGAATATTCATTAACATCGATATCTCTTCAACAGAATAATTATTCTCATACTTCAAAACCACTATTTTAATGTCTTCTTTCTTTAGAGAGGACATTAAATTTTGGAATGTTGTAGTTGTATAAAAAGAATTATTTAAATAATTCTTAGATTCTATAGTTATAGAATCTATAGGCGATCTAGTTTCACTTGTTGGTTTTGCTTCGCAAATGAATATAATTCTTTGCCATTCTTGATCTTCTTCAAATGATAAGGCTTCAATCAAATTATATGCTTTTTTTATTCTGCGTTGTAACTTTCTTCTTAAAGAATCAAATTTAATTCCCATTTGTTCATTCCACAAATGACTTTTTTTAGGGGACTGTAAGTTTCTCCCGTATTTCAGATAAATTAAATACTTTTCTTCAAATGAAAGTTCCATTAATAAAGCATTAACTTTTTCTTTTGACTCACCAGGGAAATAATCATAAATAGTAACGCTATACTTTTTACATTCAAAATGACTAGTTAACGCTTTTATCACTTTATTGTGAAACTTTATTGTCATTTCGTTTGTCCAAAGTGGATTCTTTTCAGTTTTATCCAATTTTTCACCGTATCTAAAATATAATAACTCTCTTGCTTGAGGATGAAGGCTTTTAATTGCCTCATTAACTTCTTCTACAGAATGTTCTGGAAAATATTCGTAAATTGTTTTTAACTTTTTATTCATTTTCAATAGTATTCCCTTTAACTTAGGAATTAAATGTCGATAAAACAAACGCGATTGCTCTGAATTTAACGTTAAACTTTGATCTGGTTTTGATAAATTAGGCCCATATCTTTGTTGAATAAGCTTTATTTCACTTTCATCCAACATTTTCAAAGCTTCATTTATATCTTTTTTAGAAAAACCGTTTAATAAATCATATAATGTCTTCACATTTTTCATAATACCACTAACACCCCTTAAATAATGATAATTATTATAGCATAAAACAAAAAAATTGCAACTTTGCAATTTTAAATATTTCAGTTATTTGCGAAATTCCAAATTCCTAATTTCCCTTTAACTTCAATTTTCGTATTTAATACTTGAATATTATCAAGAAACCATGCATATCTTCCTATTTGGTATTCTCCAACTAAATACTCTTGAAAATTATTTTCTTTTATACTATTTATATATTCTTTTGCCTAAAAATACAATCTACCAATTCAACCTACAAATAATTTTACCATAATTAAATCCTAAATCTTTTATTAAATAATCTAAAGTTTTTTCACTAACTTAATTCTGATTTTTATTTAAACACACATGAATATAATTTGCCACGATAATTAGTCTTCCAACTCCTAGTTTCTATTTTTTTAAGTCCTACTGCGATAAGTGTTGCAAAACGCTCTCTAATAGTTAGAACTTTTACTTATCTCCCACGTCCTCTTTTCGGTATTCTTAATTTTTCGTCTAATAAAAAAATCATTTTTAGATATTTATTAAGCAATTCTCTACTAATATATTTATAATATCTACTTAATAATATATTTTTTAACTCTTCTATTTTTAAAAGTGCTAATTCAGTATCGCTTTCTGTACTATCTTCATTTTCTGAAATATCCATAACAATATATAATAATTTACGATATTTTTGATTAAAATTACTATCTATTATTTTTTCAACCATTTCCATATCATATATTGTAATTTTTTCATTTTTACTAGTATTAATTGTGAATTTTTTAGACTCTTCTTTATCTAAAATAGTAAATTCGCTCATTACTTTCTTTAAACTATTTTTCATTATGCTTTTCCAGAAGTTCAGGTCTTCTTTCTCCTGTTCTTTTTATTTGTTCATTCTTTCGATACTCCGCAATCTTAGCATGATTGCCACTTATTAACACATCTGGTACTTTCATTCCTCTAAAATCTGCTGGTTTTGTATAAGTAGGATAATCCAATAAATTATTAGTAAATGAATCTTCAATATATGATTCTTTATTGATAACCCCAGGAATTAATCTGACTATTGAATCGGTTATAACCATCGCAGGTATTTCACCGCCTGTTAAAATATAATCACCAATACTTATTTCTAAATCAACAAAATTCCTAATTCTTTCATCGTAACCTTCATAATGACCACATATAATTATCAAATGATTTACTTTTTTTAATTCGTGAGCAGCATTCTCATTATATACTTTTCCCTGAGGGCATGTAAGAATTACTAATGAATCATCCTTTTTTAAATCTTCGATTGCTCTTACTACTGGTTCACACATGAGAACCATTCCAACCCCACCACCATAAGGGGTATCATCAACTTGGCCATTTTTTAAAGTTGAATACTTTCTAAAATCAATAACATTTATTTCAACACACTTATTATTAATGGCTCTTTTAATGATGGATTCCGATAGGAATCCATCAAACATTTTAGGAAAAAGTGTTAATATATCTATTTTCATATTATTAATTCCCTTCCTTTATCTGTTATTATTTTTTTATTTAATTTATCAATGTTTTTAATATAAACTTCAATTTTTGGCAAATAAAACGTTTTTCTTCCCCTAACTTTTAATAAAACACTGTTGGGAGTCATTTCGTAGTCAATAACTATACCTAGTAATTTATCTTCATCGTAAACTTCAAAACCAATTAAATCATTTAATAAATATTCATTACTTCCAAGATGCAAATCTTTTCTTTCAACATACACTTTTTTTCCCTTATATTTTAACACTTCATTAATATTTGTATAATTTTGGAAAGTCGTTAAATCATAATTTTTGTGTAAACGATGAGAATTTATTAATTCTTTTTCCTTTAACTCCCCAATATATACTGGAAAGTCTTTAATAAAAATTCTATCTTTATACTCAAAATCACTTGCTATTTTAAGTTCTCCTTTAATACCAAAAGTATTAATTATTTTTCCAACTTCAATATAATTATTCATGACTCGCCTCATACATTAAAATGCTTGCCGTAACTGCAGCATTTAAACTTTCACAATTACTATTCATCTTTATATAAACTTTTTCATCACACATATTTTTTATAATATCACTAACTCCTTGACCTTCATTACCAATAACAATAGCACATTTTTTATAATTTATATCTTTAATATTTTTTCCATTAACTACATCTGTCGTTATCTTCATATAATCATTATCTAAATCGTTTAAAAAGTTAACTAAATTAGTTCTAATAATATTTACGTGAAAAAGCATACCTTCTGATGCCCTTATTACTTTAGGATTATATAAGTCAACTGAATCATCGCTCAATATAATTGAATCAAAATTAAAAGCTACAGCACTTCTAATGATCGTACCTAAATTACCTGGATCTTGCAATCTATCTAATAATATTACGTTTCCACAAACATCTCTTTCTTCTAAATACCGGCAAACTGCAATAACTTTAGCACCGGTAATTTGACTAGAAATTAATTTCATAATTTTTTCAGTTACGAAAAAAGTCGGTACATCATATGATTTGCTTTGATCTAAAGTAATTATTTCTTTAACAACTCCCTTTTTTAAAGATTCATTAACTAAATGTTCATCTTCAACTAAAAATAATTTTTCTATATTCCGATATTTTTTTTGATTTAATTTTTGCCAAAATTTAACTTTATCATTATTCACACTAGTAAGTTCCATGTAAATCACCATCTTTAGTATACTAAAACATGCTAATTTTTACAACAAATGACATATTTTTCATAAAATAAAAAGTTATCATTGTTACTTTGATAACTTTATTTCGTCTTAATAATAATTATAAACCAATTTCAAATTTATTTCCTTCTTCGCCAGTTCCATCATTGGTTATTATCACATTTGATTTTAAATATACTACTGGTCTAGCATTAGCAAGTGGTTCTGAATCAGATATAACAGTAGTTAACCCACCACTAGATGTAACATAATCATAATATGGAGGCACATCATTCATATAAGAAATTACCCATTCAGCTACACCTTTAAATAACCAGTTTTTTGTTGCACAACTATCTACCGAAACATTAGCACATTCACTTTGCGGTGCTGCATAAGCATAATCTATTGCGCTCATTACACCGACTGGTATTACATATTGGTTATAATATGTTTTTTCAAAAACTGGCATTTCTATTGGCTTTAGATCCATTATTGATACCCATTCTAATTCATTATAATAAAACTCATAATCCAGTTCAACATATCGTTTGGCATCAACTGTCAATAGTTTTAATTCTTCACTAATTGTTTTTGTCACTGTTCCTGGTTGATATACTTCTTCTTCAGTATAGCTATCTTTTATTATTTTAGTATAGTATTCACCACTAGTTAAACCTATTGTACTTCCTTCTTCTACTCCTATTATTCTCCATGTCTCATCATTAAATGTTACATAATTGTTTACTTCAGTACCTTCATAGCGATAGCCCACATCGATTTCATCGTATACACCCAAACGTAAGTTAAATGCTAAATCTATTGATCCAACACTATCAGCACCAATATTTATTTTAATATTATTTGTAGAATTTAAATTTCCTAATTCCAAGGAAGTCGCACATGAATCGTTATCATTTTGCGAGCAACTCCAAACTAATGTGTTGTCAACATATATAGATATAGAAAACCAGCCACCCTGATTATAAAAATTCACGAAATAATATCCTTCATTTAATGGGGTAAAGATTGATGTACTACTTTCTTCAGGGCTAAGCTGTACATAGTAAGTTCCTTTTGCTTCTGAAGTTATTTCAACTCCTTCTCCTAATGTCATGCTACTCCATGAATCCACACTTGCTGGTACTACAGGTTTAACTATTCCATTGACGGTTTCATGATATACTCCACTGTCTTCAACTTCTGTTAAAGCCATGATTGTTTCACTTAGGTTTTTTGGTTTAACTTCGACTACTTGACAACTTAAATCTGAGTTGGAGAATTTGATTCCTAAGCTAGTACCAGCTATATAACTTTGATCTGCATTTCTATTTGCGATTGCTACCGCTGCTGTTACTGCTTGTCTTTTTACATTTGTTCCATCTAACTTGAATGTTACTTCATACCCTTCGCTTGATACATTTGTTAAATCTACTTTTTCAGTTAAAAGTCCTCCAAATTGAATATATGCATCATTTGCTTGTAATTTACTTGCCATTGTATCTGATAACTCTACACTTATTGTTGTTGTACATTTATACTTTAATGTGGCTTCTCCTCCACTTAGTTCTGCTACAGCTATCTCTCTTTGGACTTCTTCTTCATCATAATTCTTTGCACTATCATTTGTTGCCCAATATGATCCTAACTTATCTTGAGCCATATCACTTACTGTTAAATTTAAATGTAAGTCTCCAGTTGGATTACTTAGTGCTATACTTCCTATTGCTTCTGTTGTTGCCGTTACATTAGTTGGTTTTTTATCATTACTTACTGGTGCGCTAAAATAAGCAAACGTTGCACTTAATACTAGCATTAGTAATGTTACCACACCCACTATTGTTAATGTCATTCTTTTTTTGTTATCAACTTCCATATTTTTTCTCCGTTCCTATTTTATAAGTAAATTATATATTTTTCCCGACTCCAGAGTCAAGTTTTTGTAAAAATTTTGTTGGTAATTTACAGTCTTTTCATCAATCAAAAAAAGAAGTATTCAAACTCCTTTTTGATACAAGTTTCATATTCTAAAACTCACTATGATATTAATATTAAATCATTAATTTTCCGCTTTTACTTCGAAATCTTTCAATTCCCCGTCACTTGATAATATTTTATTTACTTTTTCGGTGGCGCTATTTAATTTTTCACTACAATCTTTAGCGAGTTCCATTGCTTCTGTATATTTGATAATTGCGTCTTCCAAAGGAACATTACCAGCTTCTAATTCTTTGACTAAATTTTCTAATTCTTTTAAATTACTTTCAAATGATTTTTCGTTCATATTATTTTATCTCCTTTACTATTCCAACGACTTCGCCATCATATAACTTAATATTTATTTCATCATTTTCTTTTAATTCTTTACTGCTTTTTATAACTTTATCATTATATTTTACTAAAGAATATCCATTACTTAAAATATTTAGAGGGTTTACTAATTTTAATGTATTAATTAAATATTCTAGATTATGTCTAGTATTATTTAATTTTTTATCTATCATATTATTTATGTTGGTTATTATTTCTCTTATTTTATTTTGATTATTATTTATTATATTTATTGGACTTATAAGTTTGACTTTATTAAGACTTATTTCTAAATTATGCTTTTTATTATCTAATATAACATTAATATTCCGGTTCAAATTATCAATTAATTTATCTAGTTTTTGTTCTTTCATTTCATATAGACTCATGGGATTTTTCAAAATAAAAGAATTTTTTAAACTATGTAATTCAATAAATTTAGTATTTATTAATGTTTTAATATTTTTATTTAATCTTAATTTATATTGATTAATTAAATTATTTATATCGCTTATTGTGGGCACTGCCATCTCTGCTGCACCGGTCGGAGTTGGAGCTCGTAAATCTGCAACAAAATCCGCAATTGTAAAATCTGGCTCGTGTCCTACAGCGCTTATGATTGGGGTATTAGCATTATAAATAGCCCTGGCTACTATTTCTTCATTAAATGCCCATAAATCTTCAATTGATCCACCACCACGACCTACAATTAAAACATCACATCCATAAGTGTCTGCAACTTCAATTTGTTTTACAATATTAGGGGCTGCAAACTCGCCCTGAACTAGAGTTGGAAATAAAACCACTTCACATAAAGGATAACGTCTTTTAATGGTGCTCATAATATCTCTGACAGCAGCGCCTGTATCAGCTGTAACTACACCAATACGCTCTGGAAACCTAGGTATAGGTTTCTTGTGTTCTTTATTAAACAATCCTTCTTTTAATAATTTTTCTTTTAATTTTTCAAATTCAATGTATAAATTACCAATACCATCTAGTTGCATATCTTGAACATATATTTGATAACTACCACTCGCAGGATATGCCGAAACTCTTCCAGTTACTAGTACATTCATACCATCCTCTGGCTTAAATTGCAAAGACTTGGTATTACCAGCAAACATTACAGCAGCTAAACGAGAATTTTCATCTTTTAAAGTAAAATACAAGTGCCCTCTTGTATGACTTTTAAAATTAGAAATTTCCCCTTTTAAATAAACTAGATTTAAGTTGCTATTACTATCAAGTAATAATTTTATATAATTGTTTAATTCTGTTATTGTTTTATATTTATTATCCATTACATCACCCCTCTACTATATCTTTCTAATAATTTATTCAATTCTTTCTTTATTTATAGAGAATTTTCAAATATTCTTCTCCAAACAGCTAGTAGAATTCTATCATTTATTTAATCAAAATAAATATCTAAATCTAAAAAAACAGTTACTCTTTGCATAAAACTATTCTTTTATAATTTTATCAAGTACTGCATTGATAATTTTTCTAACATTATCATCACTATATTTTTTTGCTAGTTCTACTGCTTCATTTATTACTACTACATCAGGAGTATCAGTATATTTAAGTTCAAAAACACCCATTCTTAAAATAGCTGACCCAGTCTTATCTAATCGGTCAATACTCCAATCTGTCATATATTTATTAGCTAGTTCATCAATTTCTACTTGATGAGTTACTACACCATACACAACATCTTTGACAAAATCATTTTCTATTTCCATATTATTATCAATTATTTCGTCAATTGTCATCACATTTTCTTGAGTTTTCTTAAATATTTCCCATTGATATAAAATTATCATTATTTTTTCTCGTAATTCACTTCTTGTTTTTGCCATTCTAATCACCAACTAAAATTATTATATCAAAAAACCTTTAAATTTAATAGTAGATTTAAAGGTTATTATATATTTAAAATTTTCTTCCTGAAGCAATACCTAATTTATTTAAAACTAATTCAATTTGTTTTATATTAAATAAAAAAACATGTATGTATGATTCTTTAATATCTTTTGGCATTTCGCATCCTATTTTGTCTTCAACTTTGGCAATTAATTGCAAGAAAACATCAATTGATAATAGGTTGAATTTTTCTAAAAATAGTTCTATAAATTCACTACTGGACACTTTTAAAAATTCTTCTAAAATTTCATAATTACTTGTTCCTTCATCATTAAAATTAGTAGATAATCTATTTGCTGGATATTTGCCACCTTTAACTCGAAAACACATTTCATTATCAAAAATAGGAACTACTGAGACTTTAGTAGGGCTTTCTTCTAATTCCCAATTATGCGGCATTCCATCATTTTGAGCTGCCAAAATATAAAATATAAATTGGTTAATTATGTTATCCATTATTTCTTTCATGTTTATAGTAAGAGAAGTGTCTTTATATCTATTTTCAATAGCTTGCCAAATTATTTCTAAATTATTTAAACTTCTAGGCGCCAGATAATCATTATCAATTAACCCCATTTCCTTAGATATTTGCACATTTTTTTGGAATCGTATATAATCTCGCAAAATTCTATTACCAGATATATAATTACACCCAAAATGGCGATAACTTTTAGATATAACTCCTTTATTTTCTTCATAAATTGCTAAATCATAGCAAGTAGCATTAAAACCCAAAAATGTAGCTAATTCATACGCCAATAATTCTGCATAAGGATATTTAGTAAGTTTAAAATAATATTCTTCATTATCAATAGTAATCCAATACTGATAATCAATATAACTTTCCTGTACTTGGTTTTTACTAAGATAATTGTCTAAATCTAAATACCCGTTAATTCTTCTTATACTTTTCATTATTTCTTAATACTTTCTTTTAAATCATACAAATAATTTAAAGCCTCAATCGGAGTCATTTCTAATGGATTGATGCTTGCTATTTTATCTTTTAAATTATCTTCTTCTTTATCTTCTAGAAAATCAAAACTTAGTTGTACTTTGTCAACTTCTTTTGCTACCTTTTTACTTCCGGATTCATACTCTCTCAAGATTTCATCTGCTCTATTTAATAATGTTTCTGGCATTTCCGCAAGACGCGCTACATGGATACCATAACTTTTATCGATTGCGCCATTTTTTATTTTATGTAAGAAAGTAATTTTGCCTTCATTTTCTACCGCAGAAACATGAACATTTTTAATAGTTTTGTATTTTTTTTCCAAACTAGTAAGTTCATGATAATGTGTGGAAAATAAGGTAAGTGCTTTAATATTGTCACTAATATATTCTAAAATAGCTTGTGCTAAACTCATTCCATCATAAGTGGCTGTCCCTCTTCCAAGTTCGTCAAAAATAATTAAACTATTGGAGGTTGCATTAACCAAAGCATTTCTTGCTTCTTTCATTTCAACCATAAATGTAGATTCTCCACTTACTAAATCATCAGAAGCTCCAATTCGAGTAAATATTTTATCAATTATCGGCAAATTTGCACTCTTAGCAGGAACAAAAGACCCCATCTGAGCCATTAACACTATAATAGCTATTTGTCTCATATAAGTAGATTTACCGCTCATATTTGGACCAGTTATTAATAATGTGGAACTATTGTCATTCATTATACAATCATTTGACACATATAAATCTCCGCTTACTATTTCTACTACTGGATGTCTGCCATCAACTATTTCTAAAGTTTTTTCATTATTTAGTTTAGGCCTTACTAAATTTAATTCTTCACTACAAATAGATAGCGATAATATGGCATCAATACTACTTATAATATCAGCTGTTTTTTTGATTTTTAAAATTTCTTTTTTAATTATATTTTTAATTTCTATAAATAAATTATATTCTAATTCAACAATTTTTTCTTCGGCATTTAAAATCATTGCCTCTTTTTCTTTTAGTTCGGGCGAAATAAATCTTTCGCAATTTGTTAAAGTTTGTCTTCTTTCCCAGCCAAAATTTTCTTTAACTTCTTTGGCTTGACCTTTTGATACTTCAATAAAATAACCAAATACTTTGTTAAAGCCTACTTTTAAATTTTTTATTCCAGTTTCTTCTTTTATTTTATTTTCAAAAGCCGCTAAAAAATCTTTTCCTCCGCTTCTAATACTTTTCAACTCGTCTAATTCAGCATTATAACCATCTTTAATTAAATAACCCTCTTTAATTCCAATTGGAGGATTATCATATAAAGACATTTCTAATAACATATAAATATCTTGATGAGTTTCAATATTTTCTTCAAAACTTAATTCCTTTAATATTTCTTTAATTCTAGGTAATACTTTTAAGCTACTTCTAAATTGTAATAAATCTCTACCATTAACATTACCAGCAGTAATTTTCCCACATAATCTTTCTAAATCATAAATTTCATATAGTAAATCTTTTAATTCATCTTTTAGTATAAAATTATTGTTTAAAATTTCAATCTTGTCATATCTTTTATTTAATTCCCTTATGCTTTTTAATGGATGCATTAAAAAGCTCTTTAATTTTCTAGAACCCATTGCAGTTTTACATTTATCTAGTAGCCATATTAACGAATATGTTCTATCCTTTAGTCTAATTGTTTCAAATAACTCTAGATTTCTTACAGTATGAATATCCATTTCTAAATAATCTAATTTTTGAATCTCCCTACATTCATTGAAATGACTAATGCTTTTTAATTCTTTTACTACTAAATAATAAAATAAATGTTTTACGCCTGCTTTTTTACGAGCATCACTTAAATTATTTAAATAAGAAAGCTCATCGCTTAAATATTCACTACTAAATACAACATCAATTCCATATTTATTCTTAAGCAAATCTACTAAAGTGACATTTAAATTGTCTAATAATACTACCTCTTTGATACCTAAACTAAGAATCTCACTTATTAATAAATCTTCCTTTTTTTCTAAACTTAAGCTATTAAGTTCACCAGTAGAAATGTCAGCATAAGTAATTATATAAAGATCACTAAATTCTAAAATACTCGCAATATAAGAATTATTTCTTTCGTCTAAAAGTTCAAAGTCTGTAATTGTTCCCTTACTAATGACATCAACAACACCACGGCGCACTGTTTCTTTAGTTGCTTTAGCATCTTCTAATTGTTCACATATGGCGACACGATATCCTTTATTTACTAATTTTTCAATATATCCTTTTACAGCATGATAAGGAACACCACACATTGGAACTCTCTCATCTAATCCTGCCGATTTACCTGTTAGGGTTAATTCTAATTCTCTAGATGCGATAATCCCATCTTCAAAAAATAATTCATAAAAATCACCAAGGCGAAAAAATAAAAGTTCTTCTTTATATTGATCTTTTATTTCCATATATTGTTTCATCATGGGACTTAATTTTGTTCTATCTACTTCATTTCTTTTCATAACGTTCTTATTATACTAATTTTTTCTAACCCTGACAATTAAAATTCTTTATTTAAATATAAAAAGATGTGTAAATCACATCTATAATCCTATTTCGTATTTATTTCCTTCTTCGCCAGTTCCATTATCTCCTGTGCAACTTTTAACGAAAATTAATACCTCAGTTTTTTCCTTTTTTCTTTATAGTCTGGGATGGCCATACTTACTAAATTCCAGAAATTTTTTCCGTGGTTAGGTTCAAAAAAATGAGTCATCTCATGAATAATTACATAATCGATCAAAGATATATCTTTCTTTAGTAATTCACTATTTAAAGTAATTGTTTTATCTCTGGTATTACAAACTCCCCATCTAGTGCGCATTTTTCTAATCTTCAAAGTAAATTCAGGCAATTCATTAAAGCATTTTTTACAAACATCAATTTCTTCATTAAAAATTCGTAAACACTCATCATCATAAAATTTCTTCAAAGCATCTTCGTCATGACATGTAATTTTATTATCTTCAAATTCTATTTCTGATACTCTATTATCAAAAGTTACTTCATAGCTTTTCCCTAAATACCAGAACAAACTATCTCGTTCTTTTCTTTGCAAGGCATTTTCATACATTTTTAAAATAGCACTAGAATTTTTGGTAATTAAGTTTCTAATCTCTTCATCAGTAATAAATCTCGGAGCCGTGATAATTAAATTGCAATTTTCATCAATGCGAAAATAAAGATTTTTATTATCTTTTTTTATCACTTCATAATTTACAATATAATCATTTAATTTAAATTTCATCATTACCACTACTTAATTCTATCATAAAAATATTTATCTCACAAATTCATTTAACCAAAAATAATCTTTATTTTTAAAATCACATACAAATAAATTATCAGTCATTAAATAATTCACTAAAAGGGTTGGATTTATTACATCACTTTTTAAAATAATATGACTTCTATAAACTCTCAAAGTGCTAGTTTCCGGTTTGTATTTATTACAAATAGTATGAATATCTCCATCTTTATTATAATATCTATGATTTTTAAATAAATTATAAATTCTTTTATTTATATATTCTTTATCAAATAAATCGAATAAATCATTATATATTTTAAAAGAAACACCTAATGAGTCATTATCCAAATAGTATAAATTCTCAATAGTCCTATAAAGATTATATGGCGTTTCTTTAGTTAATATAGTTAATTCCCTTTTTATTTTAAATATATAAAATGTACGCATTTTATCACCCTACTTAGATTATACAAAAGTAACTTTAAAATCTTTGTAAGGTTTTGTCGAACATCTAATTATTTTTTCATTAATTCTATAATCTTTGTTTTAATTGAATCAGCATCTAAATTATAATAATTTAATAATTCTTCTTTTGTACCTGATGTACTATATTTATTTATTCCAAAAACATAGTCCTCATTTGTTGCATATTTATGCCACATGGCACCACTGCCAAATTCAATAACAAAAGTTTTTAACTCTTTTGGTAGCAAACTATATTTATATCTTTCATTTTGCAATTCAAATAATTCTTGGCTTGGCATTGTGATTACTCTAAAATCAATTCCATAAGGAAGTAATTCATCAGCTATTTTTAATGCAAGGGATACTTCACTACCAGTTGCAATAATAATACCATTGGCTTCACCTTTTTCTCTTTTAGCTCGGTAAGCTCCGGCTACAACATATTTGGGGTTAGTTCCCATTAACTTTTTTATTTTTTCATTACCAATAATTATTGCACTACTTTTTTTGTAGTTCGCTAAAATATTATATATTCCTATGATTTCATTTATATCGGCTGGCCTAAAAGTAATTAAATTAGGAATTATTCTTAAACTATTAATTTCATCAACACCACTAATTCCCATATCTTCATACGAATTTAAAAAAGTATCGTGACTAAATATGTAATTAACAGGCAAATTATATTCAGAACTAAATCTAATAAAAGGTCGCAAAAAATTACTATCTATAAGTGGAGCACTAACAAACATTTTAAATCCCAAGCTAGCTAGACCATTGACAATTCCTCCCATTGCTAATGTCCTATTACCAAAATAAATATTTCTACCAGTAGGATTTTCTTTACTCATTACATTGGATTCGCTAATATTACACTTAGTATGTATGAAATTCCCGCTGCTGCCACTTAAAATAAATGGACTTTTGCTAGCTAATATATTAAATATTTTACTATTACCTACTAATAATTCTTCTTCATAGCTATCATTTATTTTTATATTTTCTGAATTAAAATTAACTTTGACATTTTTTGTTTCTAAAAATTCAATTACTTCTTTTATTTTTAAATCATTTAAAAATGTATTTTTTATTTCTAGCCATTTAATTAATTCTTTGTTTAGTCGTTTATTAACATGCTTATTTATCTTTTCATAACAATCTTCTGTTACACTAAATGGATTTTCTATTTTATATTTTTCTCTTAAACTATTCATTTCCTCATTTGTTAGAGGCTTATTATGAAATTCCCCCAGAAAATCTCTTGTTAGTTCTTTACAACGGCCATTTTTTATTAAGATAATTGTAGGTTTTTCATTATCCTTAGCTTCATCAATGGCATCTTCTAAAGCCCCAATATTATTTCCTTTTAATTCAATAATATTGAATTGCAATGCTTTTAGGCGATTAACTATGTCTTCTGACTCGGTTTCTTTGAATTTACTATCTTTAGCTGCTTCATTTTTAACAACAATTAAAATAAATTTATTTAATTTTTCTTTTCCGGCAAAAGCCAAAGATTCATAACTAAGCCCACTCATCAAATCGTTATAAGAACATACACAATATGTTTTAAAATCAATCAGATTGCATTTTGGTTTTTCATCCTTCACTAAAGATTCTAAATATCTTTCCCCAAGAGCAACTCCTACACTGGAAGATATAACATCTTCACTTGTATGACTGCCAATCTCAATGCCAGCACAAAGAGGACTAGCATATCCTAAAGTATTAGAGTTGACTTTTTTAAATTCTTTTAAATTATCTAATGAAACATCATAGCCAAACATATGTAACGTAGAATACATAACTGGTAGAAATTCATTAGTTACTATTAATCTATCTCTATTTATCCAATTAGGGTTTTTAATATCAAATTTTAAATGTTCCATAAATAAAGTATAAAAAACTAATGAACTACTTAAAGATAATTTAACATTCCCACTGCCAGCTTCCTTAATCATATCTAAGCTTAACATTTTAATATTATTTATTATGTTATTTTCTAACTTACTCATAAATCTCCTTATTACAACTTGTTCACTAAATCATTAATTTTTTCAACTGATTTATTATCATCCAACTTAAGCATTCTTTCGTGCATTTTCTTGATTATATTTGGATTATTATCTATTTTTTTCAACCATCTTTTAAATCCCCAAGTTCCCTTAACTCTAATACCAAATTTCTTTTTGACCATAAATTTTGCATTATATTTTTCTTGACCACCTAAGCCAGGCAATGATAATAAAGGCACTTTCATTTCTAAACATTCTGTTACAGTAGCCCCACCTGGTTTACTTATAACTAAATCAGATATTTTCATTATATTTAATATATCATATGAAAAACCAAGCACTTTAATGTTCTTTATGTTTTTTGACTTTACATATTTTTCACATTTATTTTTTAGTTTTTCATTTTTACCACTTATAAAGATAACATCAGCATCTAAATTTATCTTAGCAAGCGTTTTAAAATAATCATAATAATACATACTACCGGCTGTACCGCCACCAAAAAATAAATACACTTTTTTATTTCCTTTAAATTTATATCTTTTTAAAATTTCTTCTTCTGAATCTAATTGCTGAATTTGTGTAATATTTAAAGGCAGACCGAAAGCATGAACTTTTTTGGCTTCTACACCTCTTCGAACTAATTCCTGTTTAACCATTTCATTGCCTACTATAAATCCATCTTCTTTTTTATGATTTTTAATCCACCACTCATGTATTCTATAATCTGTAATAATAGAAAATAACTTAGTATTAATAAGCTTTATTTCATTATAATAATTTATTATGCTACTACAGTAAAAGTGACTTGATATTGTAATATCGGGGTTAAAGTTTGCTATTAATTCTCTTAATCTTTGATTATCATAACTCTTTTTAGAAAATAAATTATGTCCTAAAGTTGGCACTTTATGATCTGTAATCTCATACGCTGAATCAAATATAAATTCTGGACGATATTTAGAGACAAAATCCATAATTTTAACGCTGACTTTGCCTAACCAATTTCCGTAGTCAGTCATATCTAAAACCATAACTTCAATTTTTTTGTTATTGTCCTTAAGATAATTTGCCACATATTCAGCAATTGCTTTATGTCCCGATCCATATCTTGCATACATTATTAAAACTTTTTTCTTCATGTTTCATACCCTCTTATTAATAATTATAATATTTTTTTTAAAATAAAACAATGAATTACTTATTCATTGCTATATATGTATTATTAATATTTTCGTTATTTTTATTATTTAAGTGTGAAAATCTAAAATTCAGGAGCAATACTCCAATCACGATGACCGAATAAAATAAAATTAATCCTCCCATGTCCATTAACTTTTTTTTCATATAATATCACTCCTTCTTGCAATTATATCTTAGCAAAAACATTTGTTTGTGTCAACCGCAAAAAGAAACAATTGTTTGACATTTTACATATCATGTTGTAAAATACTCTTAGGAGGAAGTTATGAAAGGAACTGAAATTACTAAAAGACAAAAAGATGTACTTGATTACATAAAAAAATACATTGCTGACCATGGTTATCCACCTGCCATTAGAGAAATATGTAAAGGCGTAAACTTATCAAGTCCTGCAACTGTATTCGTCCATATGAAAAACTTAGAGCAATTAGGATATATTAAAACAACAAGTAATAAATTTAGAACAATTGAAATTTTATGTGAAAATGAATATTTAGAAACTAAAGAAGATATTGTTAAAGTACCGCTGCTTGGAAAAATTACTGCAGGATCACCAATTACTGCTATAGAACAACCTAATGAATTTTTTGATATTCCCGCTTCATTAATCCCAGCAACAGAAACTGTATTTACTTTACATGTAAGTGGCGAAAGCATGATTAACGCCGGAATATATGATGGCGATTATGTTATAGTCCAAAAACAAAGCAATGCTAAAAATGGTGACATAGTTGTAGCAATGACCATGGAAAATGAAGCAACAATCAAAACTTTTTACAAAGAAAAAGATCATATTAGATTACAACCAGAAAATGATACAATGGAACCTATAATTCTAGATAATTGTGTAATTTTAGGAAAAGCTATTGGATTGTATAGAAAATTTTAAAAACAAATAATAACATGCAAAAAATATTCTTAGAAAACACTAAGAATATTTTTTATTTTATTTTATAAATTGTTTTGTATATTTGGTTTTTTTCTAAAATGTCAGAAATTTCTACTTTGAGAAAATTAGATGTGTGCCCAATGCTTTTTCCATTTTTTACCTCTTCAATCAATACCTCTACTTCTTGATTATTAAATCGATTATTATATTCTCGTTCCAACAAATCTGATAATTCTAATAATTTATGAACACGATTAGTTTTTTCTTGGGCCGAAACTTCTTTCATTTTGCTAGCAGCAGTTCCATTTCTCTTAGAATAAGGAAAAACATGAATTTTGCTAAAACCTATTTTTCGAGCTGTTTCATATGTTTTTTCAAACATTTCATTTGTTTCCTCTGGAAAACCAACAATTATATCAGTTGTAATGGAAATGTTTGGTCTTATATTTTTTATTTCGCTTACCTTATTAAAGAAATATTCCAAATCATATTTACGATTCATCATTTTAAGAACTTCATCACTTCCTGCTTGTAGTGGAATGTGTAAGTGATCACAAAATTTATAATTATGTTTCAACATATTCATAAATTTATCATTTAGCTCTGTGATTTCCACACTTGAAAGTCTTATTCTTTCTAAAAATTCTAATTTACTCAATTCCTCGATTAAATCTACTAAGTCTTTTCCATTGTCATTATAAGAACCTGTATGAATGCCGGTAAGGACTATTTCTTTATGACCATTGCTAACTAATTTTATAGCTTCTTTAACAATTGAATCAAATTCTTTACTGCGACACTTCCCTCTCATAAAAGGGATTATACAATATGAGCAAAAATTGTCACAACCATCTTGAACTTTAATAAAAGCCCTTGTGTGATCAAAGTTGGTTATTTCCATATTTTCAAAAGTTAAATCTCTATTATTGTCGATATAACTATATCTTTTATGATTACAAATATAATTATTTATTAATTCAACTATCTTTGATTTGTGTCTATTTCCCAACAAGATATCAATATTCATATTATTATACTCTTCAAAGTTATTTTGAACACTGCAACCTATTACTACTAATATGCTATCTTTGTTTTCTCTTCTGACCCTTCTAACATATTTTTTACATTTACTATCAGCAGTATTTGTAACTGTACATGTATTAATAACTATAATATCAGCAGCTTTCATATCATTAACAAAAAGAAAGCCATTAGCTAGTAATGACTGTTTTATAAAACTTGATTCATATGTGTTTACTTTACACCCAAAAGTTTCAATATAAAATTTCATAAAACCACCCTTTAATTTAATAAACTATTTAATTCCTTTAATGCACTTAAGAAGGCCTCTTCTTTTTGGTAACTGATTACTCTAACTTCTTCTTTTATTATTTCTTCTTCATTTTTATTAACTAAATCATTTAAATTTACTTTTTTAACTATTAAATCATCTATTACTTCTTCTTTTTCATAATTAATAGCATACTTATTGCGTTTTTCAAGTAACTCTTCATAACTAATTATTGCTTTTTCTTCTTGATCTTTCTCATATTCAGTACAACTTATTCTATCAGAATTTTCTTCGGCTTTTAATTTTTTAGTTAAACTTTCTAAATCTAAAAGTTCTCCTTCTTCATCATTATATTCATCTGCATATTTCTCATCCGTTTTGATTTCAATTTGCTCAATTATATTTTGATGTTCATCGACTTTTGACTCATCTTTAAGTGAATTTTCACTTGGAGGGAAAAAATCATCTTCTCCTAAAACTTCTTTATTAATTCTAATAAAATAAATTAAAGTTACAATTAAAATTAACAATGTAATTATTGCTATAAAAAATACTATATCTACAAAACTCAAATAACTAATAAACGTATATATATCTTTTAATAAATTCATAAAAATACCACCACGATTATATTTTATCACTTAGTGTAAACAAAAATAAGTGCCTTTCATTTGCTTTACACAACTTTTTGCAAATATTGACACTTATTATAACACACATTTTTACAACAAACAATTAATTTTGTTCCTTCATTTTATAAGGATTAGAGCTAGTGCCATCCCCCTCTACTTCAATATTTTTTATTAAATTAATAACCGGCCTTACGTTACGATATAAATTTCCTGTAATATTAGTTTTTAAACTACCTGAAGTATCAACCATAAACATATTAATATTTGACTCTGTGCCGCGAGCCCCAGTCATTGTATACCAAGAATCTTTGATTTCTGAATTATATAAATAATAATTTTTGTTACTTAATTCTGAACTCCCTCCGGCAAAAGAAACTTCGTCCGCAGTTAATAAACCAATATTATCATTAAAAGAATTCCCTAAACAATTAAGTGTTGGTATTTTGTTGGTTACAATTCTTGCGTAAGAATTGAAATTATAAATATCATCATATGTGATATCATTACAATATTTAGTATTAGCAATATAGTCAACATAGTCTGCCAGATTATCATTCAGCCAACTTTCTAAATAAGTGTTAATATTAGCATCCTCAAAATCAAATACTATATTATCTGAAGTATAATAACTAGAAATAGTATCAGTAACCCCATCCAAAATTAATCTTACAGTACCATCACCATTTATTCTTACTATTCGCCAAGTTAATTCTCCAAAAGAAACATAGTTATTATTTACATTTCCTCTAAAATAATAAGAAACTCCCATATCATCATTACCCTTTATCAAGCCTTCATTTTCATTAGCTACCTCTGTGCCTACATCAGTTAAAGAATTCGGGGATGGCGGATTATTTTTTAAAATAGTATCTGAAAATGTAATTATTTTCGATTCTTGAGCCCGTATATTTAAAATACCTTTCAGTACTGAATCATCATTATTAGTTATTTCTAATGTATATAGTTTCGTTTCTTCAGAATCTATACTAATAAAATCCGTTGTTATTTCATCAATGCTTGTTAATTTCCCTTCCGTCACTATACTATCATTATATAAAAGTTTATAACTTCCATTACCTCTAATTTGAGCAAATCCAATATTATAATAATTCACCCTATCACTACCATTAGTCACTGAAAATTTAATTGTTGTTGCATCTTCAACATTAAAAGATTTACCATCTATATAATTTATTGATAAATTGCCAGTTACTTCAATATCTGAATCGAATTCAACAATTTTATCATAAAATAAATACAATATTCCTGTAATCGCGGCTACTAAAATAAAAAAACCAATTAATGATAAAAAAGTTTTATATACTGCTCTCATCTTTAATTTTACCATTACCATTAGGCATCACCTTACATTAAACATTATATAATAAATACCAAAATAATGTCAAATTTTGACAATTATTTTGTAAAAAAAGGAAAGTGTTTGCCTTTCCTATTTTAATGATTTCTTGAATTCTTTAAATTCACTTTCAGTTTCTAAATCAGTTTCTGAAAGTTCTTTTAATAAATCTTTTTGTTTTTTTGTAAGTTTTGTTGGAATAATAACATTAACTATTACGTACATATCACCAGCGACCTTACTATTAACACCTTTTATCCCTTTACCTTTAAGCTTCAACTTAGTATAATTTTGAGTTCCCGGTTTTATTTCAATAAATCCATTACCTGATAAGGTAGGAATTTCTTTTTTACAACCAAGAATAGCATCAGTTATAGTAACCGGTAGTTCCAAATAAATATCATCGCCATCTCGTTCAAAATACTTATGTTCTTCAACCACAAATTCTAAATAAACATCTCCATTTGGACCACCATTGATACCAGCACCACCTTTTCCGCTTAAACGAAGCTGATTACCTGTATCAACTCCTGCTGGAATATTAATAGTAAGCGTTTTATTCTTAGCAACTCTTCCTTCTCCTTGACAGTCTTTACAAATTTCCTTAAAAGTTTTACCCTCACCGCGACAATCTGGACATGTTTTTTGAGTTTGCATCATTCCAAATAAAGTTCTTTGCTCTTCTCTAATCACTCCACGACCAGCACATGTACTACAAGTAACCTCTCCAAAACCGCCTTTACCTTTACACGCCTCGCAAGTTTCAGTGACATTTACTTTAATATCTTTTTTACAACCATTAACAGCCTCTTCAAAATTTAATTTTATACGCATTAACATATCCTCACCGCGGCGAGCACGATTACTGGCTCTGGCGCTTGCAAATCCAGAAGAGAATGAAGAAAATCCTCCAAATCCACCACCAAAGATATTGGATAAGATATCATCTAAATTAATGTCACCCATATCGAATCCCGCGCCACCTTGAGCACCATCAAAAGCTGCATGGCCAAATTGATCATATTGGGCTCTTTTATTTTTATCAGATAAAACGGAATATGCTTCGCCAATTTCTTTAAATTTTTCTGCAGCACCTTCTTCTTTATTGACATCGGGATGATATTTTTTAGCAAGCACTCTAAATGCTCTTTTTATTTCCTCGTCTGTTGCAGTTTTAGAAACTCCCAACACTTCATAATAATCTCTTTTATTATTCATTTATTTCACTTCCTTGTAACGCTTCATATTCATGAGTTAATTCGTCCATAAAGATCATGGCATCATCTAATACTTCACCACTCATCATATCAACTCCCGCAACTTTTAGAGATTCAATTGGATTTTTAGTGCATCCTAATTTTAAGAATTCCAAATATTTATCTCTTGTATCATTATTTCCTTCATATATTTCATTAGCAATTTTGACTGCTGCAGCAAAACCAGTTGCATATTGATAAACATAGAAATTCATATAAAAATGTGGTATTCTTTCCCATTCATATTTTACTTCATCATCTACAATTACATTGTCACCAAAATATAATTTATTCAAATCATAGTACTTATCGCACATGTTTTGGCTTGTAAGTACTCCGCCAGATTCTACAAATTCATGAATATATAATTCAAACTCAGCAAACATAGTTTGACGGAAAATAGTAGATTTAAATTTTTGTAATAAATCATCTATAATTTTAATTTTTTCAGATTTTGAATTACTATTATCTAGCAAATATCTACACAATAGTATCTCATTAACTTGACTAGCTACTTCTGCTACAAAAATGCTATAACCATAATCTTGAAATTTTTGATACTTGCAAGCGTAATAGTAATGCATTGCATGTCCCAATTCGTGAGCAAGAGTTGATACATCGTTGAGCAATCCTTCATAACTCATTAAAACATAAGGGTGAACACTATAACATGCAGTACAATAAGCACCGCCTCTTTTGCCAGTATTATTACACGAATCTATCCACCCATCAGTAAACGATTTAGTAATGTCTTTTTGATAAGTCTCACCCAACGGTTCAACAGCTTTTAATATTAATTCTCTTGCTTCTTCAAAACTATATTTGCTATTATCTAGTTCACTAACATCAGCATATGTGTCATAAATATGTAAATCTTCTAAATTAAGTAATTTCTTTTTTAAATTCCAATATTTATATAAGGATTTTAAATTTTTATGTACTGATTCTATTAAATTAGTATATACTTTTTTATCTATTTCATTTCCAAAAAGTGATGCTTCTAAACTACTATTAAATTTTCTTAATTTGGCTTTAACAATGTTTTTATCAACTTCGTTTCTCAATATGGTTGCTAAAGTGGTTTTAAAGTTGCCATAAGTTTTATATAAAGATTCAAATGCAGCCTTGCGAACATTTCTATCTTTATACCTTAAATAAACCGAATAATTACTTTCAGTAAGTTCAGTTTCTTTGCCATCAACCATAATAGAATCAAACTTAAAATCACTGTCAGTTAAAGCTCCCATAATTTCATCAGGAGCATCCATAAGTTTGGCGAAGGATGACAAACACGCTTCTACTTCGCTATTTAATATATGTTCTTTATTTCTAAAAATATCTTTTAAATTTCTTTCATATTCTTTTAATTTAGAATTTTCTTTAATAAAGTTATCTACTATTTCATAATCACTTTGCAATAATTCTGGAATTATATAAGATGATACTTCCAAATATTTTGTATAAATATTTTTAGTTTTCCCAAATAATTCTTGGTAACTAGTATCTAATGTATCTGCATCATTATTAATGTGTGCATAAATATAAGCTCTTTCTAATTTTTTAGATATTTCTGTATCTAATTCTAGCAAATTTAATAAATTATCAGCACTATTTAAAATTTTCCCTCTGTATTTTTCATAATCTTTAATTTGTTTTTCAATTACTTTTAAATCTTTTTCGCAATCTTGATCATTTTTATATAAATCTTTTGTATTCCATTTATATTCTTTCTTAAAAGATTTTCTTCCTTTTGCCATAAATCCCTTTCTAACTAAAAGTTAGGCTCTAGAATTCTAGAGCCTTATACATTCTCTTTTTTATTTTTCTTCAAATGATGCTTCTTCTACATTGTCATCTTTTTTTGATGATTCGGCACTAGAATCTGCATTAGTAGCATCTGCATTTTCCGGATTTACGTTTTGATATACTTTAGCGGCCAAATCCATTGCCACTTTATTTAACTCTTCAGTTTTTTCTTTAATTTTATCAATATCACTACCAGCAAGCAATTCTTTTAATTCTTTAACTAATTCTTCAGCTTTTTCTTTATCTTTAGCCTCTACTTTGTCGCCTAAATCTTCTAAAGCTTTTTCAGTAGTGAAAATCATTGAATCAGCATTATTTCTAATTTCCGCTTCTTCTTTTTTCTTTTCATCAGCTTCTTTGTTGGCTTCTGCTTCCTTTACCATTTTTTCAATTTCATCATCTGATAAACTTGTACTAGATGTAATTGTAATTGATTGTTCTTTACCAGTACCTAAATCTTTAGCTTTAACATTAACAATACCATTAGCATCTATATCAAATGTAACTTCGATTTGAGGAACACCTCTTTTTGCAGGTGGCAAATTAGTTAATTGGAAGTTTCCTAAAGTTTTATTATCTCCAGCCATTGGTCTTTCACCTTGTAATACATGAATATCTACAGCCGGTTGGTTATCTACAGCAGTACTAAATACTTGACTCTTACTTGTCGGAATAGTTGTATTTCTTGGAATTAAAACTGTCATAACGTTCCCTAAAGTTTCAATACCTAATGATAAAGGAGTAACATCTAATAATACGATATCATCAACTTCACCAGTTAATACTCCACCTTGAATGGCTGCCCCCATTGCAACAACTTCATCTGGATTAACACCTTTATTAGGTTCTTGTCCTAATTCCTTTTTAACTAATTCTTGAATATAAGGAATTCTTGTTGAACCTCCAACTAAGATTACTTTATCTATATCTTTATTTGTAAGTTTAGCATCTTTAAGCGCTTTTCTTACAGGTTCCATAGTCGAGTCAAATAAATCACGACATAAATCTTCAAATTTAGCTTTTGATAAACTCATTTCCATATGTAATGGTCCTTCATCACTTTGTGCAATGAATGGTAAGCTAATTTGTGCATTAGTCATACCTGATAAATCTTTTTTTGCTTTTTCGGCAGCATCTTTAATTCTTTGCATTGCCATTTTATCTTTTGAAAGATCAAGACCATGTTCTTTTTTGAATTCACTTACTAAATATTCTGAAACTCTTTCATCGAAGTCGTCGCCACCTAAACGATTATTACCACTTGTAGACTTAACTTCAAATACACCATCACCAAGTTCTAGAATTGATACGTCAAATGTACCACCACCCAAATCATATACTAAGATAGTTTGTAATTTGTCTTGTTTATCAAGACCATAAGCAAGCGCTGCTGCAGTAGGTTCATTAATAATTCTTTCTACTTCAAGGCCGGCAATTTTACCAGCATTTTTTGTTGCTTGTCTTTCAGCATCATTGAAATATGCTGGAACAGTAATAACTGCTTTTGTAACTTTTTCACCTAAATAAGCCTCAGCATCAGCTTTTAATTTAGTTAAAATTTTTGCACTAATTTCTTCTGGTGTATATTTTTTATCGTTAGCTTCTACTTTTTCACTAGTCCCCATTTTTCTCTTAATTGATGCAATAGTATTTTTGACATTAGTTACTGCTTGTCTCTTAGCAGTTTCTCCAACTAATTCGTCATCCCCCTTAAAAGCCACTACTGATGGAGTCGTACGATTACCTTCGCTATTTGGTATAACCTTGGGTTCTCCACCTTCTAGTACAGCTACACAACTATTTGTTGTTCCTAAATCTATCCCTATAATTTTTGCCATTTATCTCATCTCCTCTATTCATTAACTTTAACCATGGCAGGTCTTATAACTTTATCTTTATATTTATAACCTTTTAACATCACTTCAGTAACTATTCCAGAATCTTTCCCCTCTGCAACTTCAGTCATGACCGCTTCCATTGTTTCTGGATTAAAAGGTTCATTCAAGCAATTAATTTCGACAACTTCAATTTCTTCCAAATTCTTTTTAAGTTCATTATAAATCAATTTAAATCCATTTAGGAATTTAGAAACCTCATCTTCTAAATTATCGTTATCCATATTAATGGCTCTTTCAAAATTATCAAGTACTCCCAGAGTCTTTTTAATAAAAAACTCTCCTTCATATCTATATATTCTTGTTATTTCATCTTCGTATCTTCTTTTCATATTTTGCATTTCTGCGCTAACCCGAAGTAATTTATCATTCAAAATATTTTTTTCTTCTTGTAATTTTTCTATTTCTTTATTATTCTTTTTCTTTTCTTTTTTTACTTTTTTATCCTCTTTTACTTCTTCTAAGTTTTCAACTATATTTTCTTTTTCTTCCATTATTTTCCCTCTATTTTATCTACCATATAATTTAAAAGCGATACAACTCTTTCATATTCCATTCTCTTGGGGCCAATGATAGCAATTGTTCCTTCTTCACCATTTGATTTGTATTTTCTCTTAATTACAGTAACATTATCATCAAAATTGGTTTCTTCTCCTATGTATATTTGTAGTTCTTCATTACCATCTATACTATTTACCATTTCTCTAAAAGATTCATCTTCCAATTTTGATGCAATCCTTTTAATATCTTCAGTATTATCATACTCAGGTTCTTTTAGTAAATTAACTCGTCCCGAAACATGAATGTTGGTATTATGCATTAAAAAATCATTAAATGCATCGTAGAATATATTATATACTGTTTCATAATTTTTAATTTGCTGAGCAATAATCGGTTTAATTTCAAATTCCAACTTTTCTGCAACCTTATTTATTGGTGTTCCAACCAGCATTTTATTAATCATTTCACTAGTTCTAACTATTTCTGCTACATTAGAATTGCTAGGTAATATAAATTGTTTGTTTTCTACTATTCCTTTATCTGTACATACTATTGCTACTACTTTATTAGAATCCAAGGTAATAATATTAATTTGTTGCAACAAATTATCATTACTATTTTTTCCTAAAACTATAGATGTATAGTTAGTTAAATCACTTATTATTTCCATACATTTAGCTACAGCATCACTTACTTGCAACTCTTTATTGGAAAATATAGTTTGCAACTTTAACATATCTTCTCCAGTTAAATCTTTAGGTTTCATTAAATTTTCTACATAGTATCTATAACCTAACTCACTCGGAATTCTTCCACTAGAAATATGATTTTTTTCTATGTAGCCCATATTTTCTAACACTGCCATTTCATTTCTAATTGTGGCACTTGAACATTTCAACTTTTTACATAAAGATTTACTACCTACTGGTTTAACCGTCTTAACATAATTTTCCACTATTTCTTTTAATAGTTCTTTTTTTCTCTCATCTAACAATATATCACCACCGTTTAGCACTCTTTTCTTTTTAATGCTAATTACATTATAATATTATGCTTAGCACTTGTCAAGTTATGAGTGCTAACTTCACATTTTTTTCATTTTTCTTGTTTTTATGCCTTCAAAACAAAACTCCGCATTTCTTGCAGAGTTTTTGCTCACCAATTATCATCAATTAAAATATATTATTATAGGTGATAAGTATATGCCTTTTAAAAATAATCCAACATTTTTTATATTTTGCGCTATTGGCCTGTCAATATTAATTTTTTACCAATTATTCATCACTTTTATATTTCCGTTTAGATATAATATTTTTATTTTGACAGTTGAAATAGTTTTACTCTTATTCTGCATTAGTAGAATAGTATGGTTTTAGAAAATCCTCAGTTTTAAAAATATAATCTAAATTTTTACGCATATTTTTGCAGCAATCAAATTCATTATCTGTAAATTTAATTTCAGGAACTAAAGATATTAAAATAAAAAACAACTTTTGTTCATGCTCAGATAAACTAGCAATAGATAAATATTTTTTATAAATTGTATTAAATTCTAAATCCCAAAAATTATTTTGATAAAGTTTGACTAAATCCAGAACCGGTGTATCGAATTTAGAATTATCCCAACTTATTAAATAATCTTTATCGCTTCTAATATAATGTTCTAAACTCAAATTATTATGAATGAGGGATATTCTTTCATTCTTTTTATCTTTGACTAAACTATACCAATTATCAAGTTCACTTTCAGTAAAATTTAAAGCAGCCTTTATTTTAGAATAGTTTCTCACAAATTGATACTTTGATGGTGACATATAAATATCTTTTAAAAACATTTCATAATATTTTAAATAATAATCTTTTAAATATAATACGTTGTTTTTAATATTTTCATATATTTCTTTATAAGTCTCTTCCGACACTTCCTTATTAAAAGAAGTTTTTGAGTGCAAAAGCCCCACTAAGTTAATTAGGTCTTCACTTTTTTGGGGATTAATTATATCGTTGGATTCAATATATTCATAAACATAAGTATCATCTCTTGTGTTGGTATAAAATTCTGGGAAATAATCAAAATTTCTTGATTTTAAATAATTAAAAATACTATGCAAGTCTTTATTCTTTGGTTTTTTCTTAACCACAAAATTACCGCTGGTCGTTTCTAATATTGTACATTTACCTTTAATAGTATATCTATACGGTTTATATAAAGATTTTAAAGACTCTAACTTATTCATCCATCTTTGGAATTAATATTTTATCTCCAATAGACATACTATCTAAATTATTATACTCATTTATTAAACTATTTGGGACATTATACATTGCGCAAATACTTTCTATTGTTTCTGTTTCCTTTACTACATGTATATGATAAGTAACAAACGTATCATCACTATCTTTAATTGTATCCATAATTGTTTTCTCCTCTTCTTTTGTCATTCTTTCTTCTTCATCTTCTACTTCTTCCACTACTTCTGTTTTGTCTATTTCTTCTTTAAATGTTTCTTTTCTATCTTCTTCAACTAGCATTTCTACTTTGTCTTGAGTATCTTCTGTAACTTTTTTTTCTTTTTTCTCTACTTCATCTTCAACTATTTCTTCTTCTAAAAATGTATCAATAAACGCTAATTCACTTTCTAATTCATCTTCATTAACACGCTCAAATAACACTTCTTCTAGCTCAGCTTTTAAAGAATATTCAATATTTACTTTTAACACTTTATTATTTACAACATTATATGAGAAATCTTCAATATTAAATTCTAATGTATCTTTTTTTAAATCATCTCTTAATTCTACAGTAAAAGGTAATGTGTAATTAAATGGTTCTTTATTTATACTAACTTCGTGCACACGATATTCACCACTTATGTAAAAATTACCCAGTACCACTCCATCGTTAACGTTAAAATCATGTTCTAAAGACATTTTGGTAATCTCACTAATATTTGTTTTAAATTCTATTTCGCTCTCAAAAGGTATTTTAATAAACATATTATCATCTCCTAAAAAATAATATGTTACAAAAAAAATAATATAACTTACGCTATATTATTTTCTTCTTTCTTGTTAAATAAATCATTATATATTGTATCAAAATTATTTACTAATTTAATATTAATACTTTCTATTATTTGTTTTGGAATATCTTTTAAATCAAAACTATTGTCTTCAGGAACATAAACTGTTTCAATGCCGGCATTATATGCAGCAATTAATTTTTCTTTTAATCCGCCAACTTTTAAAATGTTCCCTTTTAAAGTAATCTCGCCAGTAAAAGCAACCTTTTCGCTAATTTCAATATTTAATAACCTAGATAAAATCACTGTAGTAATTGCAACCCCACAAGAAGGGCCTTCTTTTTTAGTCGCTCCATCAAGTAAGTGAATATGAACCACCCTATTGTAAAACTCTGTGTTACTAACATAATTTTTTTCTTTAATAAAAGATGTCGCAACATTTATACTCTCTTTTAAAACGTCACCAATAGACCCTGTCACTAGCACTTTTTCTTCGCCATTATAAATCGAGCATTCAATTTGTAAGTTTATTCCACCATAAGGTGTATAGGCTAAGGCATTAACAATACCCGGTTCTTTTATTTTTTTATTTTCTAGATTATTAATTGGGTCTTTTAAATATTTCATTAAATCCACATTGCTTATTGCAAAAGATTCACCTTTGCTAGTAACAACTTTGGTTACTAAGGTTCTTAACACTCTACTTAAATTTCTAACTCCAGCTTCTTTGGTATAATTATTAATTAAATAAATAAGTGTCTCATCTTTCATAACTAATTTTTTATTTAAATTTAATTCTTCATATATTTTTGGTAAAATATGTTTTTTGGCAATGTCAACTTTTTCAAAAACTGTATAACTAGAAAGTTCAATAATCTCTAAACGATCATATAAAGTATAAGGTATATCCTCAATATTGTTAGCAGTCAATATAAATAAAACATCACTTAAATCAAAAGGTTCTTCAATATAATTATCTACAAATGTTTTATTTTGAGTACTATCTAAAATATCTAACAAAGTACTTGCCGGATCTCCTTTATAGTCCTTAACCATTTTATCTACTTCATCAATTAAAATTACTGGATTATTAGTGCCACATTTTTTTAAGCCTTGAATAATCTTACCAGGAAGAGCCCCAAGATATGTACGACGATTACCAATTAATTCAGTCGAATCATTTAATCCTCCAACACTTATTTTATAAAACTCTCTATTTAATGAAGATGCGATACTAGAGGTTATTGTTGTTTTGCCAACTCCTGGAGGACCTACTAAACAAATTATTGGACTACTAACATCAGGATTAATGTTTTTGATATTAATGTAATCTTCTACTCTTTCTTTAACTTCAGATAAGCCAAAATGACTTTTGTTCAAATTATTCAAAACTGTTTTAACACTTAAATTTTCTTTACTTTTATTATTCCAAGGTAAATTAAGCACCCAATCCAAATAGCTTTTTATAACAGAATTTTCCGGAGCATTTGGCGTTCCATTTTCTAATTTTTTTATTTCTGCTTTTAATTTATCATTACTTTTAGCATTTAATTGTAAGCTATCTAATTTTTCATAATATCTTTGAACTTCTTCATCATTGTTTTTTTCAAGTCCCAAAGTACTTTCTATTTCTTTTATTTTTTCTTTTAAATAATATTCTTCTTGTTCTTTTGATAATCGCACTTGAACATTATTATCAATTTTAGCTTCTAACTTAATATATTTAATTTCTAACTTAATGTCCTTAATTAAAGATAAAGCCCTCTTTTCATAATTTATTTCTTGCATGTATGCAAGTTTTTTTGAAGTGCTCAACGGCAAAAATGATGTTACTGCATCAGTTAGAAAATCCAAATCATCATTTTCATTTATAGTTTTTATAATGCTATTAGATATATTAGGAGCGGAATTAATATAATCATTTAATATTTCTTTTAATTTTTTCCTAATTACATTTTCTCCGGCTTCCTCTAATTTAGGTAAGATAATATCTGACACAATACCATCAATTATCTCACTACTAAACGATTCATAATCTAATATTTTAACTCTTTTCTCTCCTTTTAAAGTAACTCTTAAATTACCATTAGAAAGTTCAATTTTATTTTTAATATAGGCAACTACACCAACATTGGGCAAATCTTCAATGGATGTGTCATTGTTTTTGGAATTTATAGGAGATACCACTAACACACGATTATTATACTTCTTACTACTAAATTTAATTATTTTTTTACTTATTTCATCTTTTAATTCTAATTTTATCTCTTGAAAGGGCAAAATCACTAAATCTTTTAAAAGCATAACTAGTAGTGTGTAGTCCATATCGCACCTCCAAATATAAACTTTATTATAAAGAATTATTTTCATTTTGTAAACAATAAAAGTCATTTTAAATTGAAAGATTTTACCAACTTAAAAATGATTAGTTAACTAATCATTTATATATCAGATTTCCGATTTCTTTAAGTAATTCTAAACCAATTCTTTTGTCTTCAACATCTTTTGTTTCTAATAACATTATCTCATTATTATTAATAATATACAAAGAATAATAAATATTTAGTTTTCTCTCTTTATTAATAGATTTATCCGTATACACTACATAATCTTTATTACTTTTATCATCATGATATGTTGCTAATACTTCATAAATTATTTCTTTGCCGTTTTCAAAAGTTTTCAAAGATAATTCTTCCATATTTATCTTCCTCTTTTTTTATCAGTTTTGTCTTCCTCTGCTCCCTTAGCAGCAGAAATCTTTTTAAAATCATTGATTGCTACTTGGCGGTTTGTATTATTGGGATTCAGATTTATTGCTAAATGAAACAATAACGCTACAGTCATCAATCCAACTCCAGCATATATTTTAAATTTATCTCTATTTATTGCCATTATTTTAACCTCCAGTAAAATAATTATATCAAAAACCGCTCGAAATATTCAATAGATTATAATTTTATAAATAATTTTGATAAGAATTTACAACTTTAGTAAAGAAGAAATACTCTTTTTATCAAATTGTATGAATTACTAAATTAATATGGTTAATGTTTATCCCAAAAGCCAATCAAAATTCAAATAAAATAAAAGGCTACTATATTTGTAGCCACTAATAACTTGTTTTTTTATTTATTGTTTTCTTTTAAAATTTCTAATGCTCTATGCATTTTCATATCATATTTAACAACGTCAATTGTACCATATGCATTAATTAACTCTTCTACTTTGATTCCATAATTATCAGCCATTTCTTTAGCTTTAGCTTCTACTTCTTCTTCAGTGAAATCAATTTTTTCAAGTTCTGCTATTTCTTCAATTACATAACGATATTTAATTCTCTTAACAGCTTCAGGTTCCATTTGTTTATGTAAATCTTCATGGGAAGTGCCAGTTAATTGGAAGTATTGTTCCATATCGATTCCTTGTGCTTTTAATTGATTAGCATAACCATCAATCATTCTGTGAACTTCTTCAGAAATTATTTCTGGATTAATTTCTACTTCTAATTTTTCAGATGCTGCTTGAAGCAAATCTTCAACAAATTTATCTTCTAATTCAGCTTCTTTTCTATCTTTAATTGTTTTTTCAACCTCTTTTTCAAAATCTTCAACTGTTTTAACATCTTCAAGTCCTAAATCAGCATAGAAATCTTCATTAATTTCTGGTAATACTCTTGTCTTAATTTCGTGAATTTTAACTTTAAATGTAACCGCTTTATTTTTTAAATCTTCAACATAATTTTCTGGGAAAACTAAATTTAATTCTGTTTCTTCTCCCGTTTTCTTGCCAACTAATCCTTCTTCAAATCCCGGAATAAATGTATGTGATCCAATTTCTAATGGATAGTTTTCTCCTTTTCCGCCTTCTAATGCTTTACCATCAACATATCCATCAAAGTCTATAACTACTGTGTCACCATCAGCAACTACACCATTTTCTTTAACAACAACTTCAGCAAGTTGACTTCTTAAAACATCAATTTCTGCTTGTAATTCTTCTTTTGAAACTTTAACTTTTTCTTTTTTTACTCCCAAATTTTTATAACTTGTAAGTTTTATTTCTGGCTTTGTTATAATTGTAAATTTAAAGATAACTGAGCCATCACTAATACCAGTAACATCCACAGCTGGCTCAATAATTGGTTTTAAATCATTATTTTCTAATAATTCTTTATAAGCTACATTAATCGCTTCATTAATTGCTTCAGAATATAAAGACTCAACTCCATATTTTTTTAAATAAATGTCTTTCGGAGCAGCCCCTTTTCTAAATCCATCAATTTTAATATCTTTATTAACTTTTTTAAAAGCATTATCTAAACATTTAGCCCATTTTTCGCCTTCTAATTTAATTTCTATTTCATGTACGTTTTTCATTAAAACTCCTTCTTTCAATTAGATATTATAATATATTTAAGATTCTTTTACAAGTCTTATACTAACTCTAAGTAATTAAAAAAGCCTAAATAAATTAGGCTACTTTCATTATTTTAATATTATATCCACCATTAGGACTTTCTACTAATACTGTATCTCCAGTTTTATGACCTTTAATTGCAATTCCTATTGGTGATTCCACTGATATTTTATTATTAAATGGATCTGCTTCTACAGATGATACCAATCTATATTCTTCTTCATCGCCATCTTCATCTTGAATAGTAACGATTGAGCCAATACCAGCACTTCCGCCTTTTTTTGAAGGATCTATAATTTTACTATGTTCTAATTTATATTCTAATTCTTTAATTCTTGCTTCAATTTGTGCTTGTTCATTTCTTGCTGCATCATAGTCAGCATTTTCTGATAAGTCTCCCATTGCTCTAGCTTCTTTTAAAGCTGTAATTACTTCTGGTCTTCTTACATTTTTAAGTTCATTTAATTCAGTTTCTAACTCTAAATAACCTTCAGCAGTTAGTTCGAAAAAATCTTCAGTTTTCATTAAAAAATCTCTCCTTTATAATCAACGTACAAAATGATACTATAAAACACTTTTTTTGTCAAATACTTTTATACGCATCATGGCATATTTTTCTAACTCAATATCTAGAGGTAATTTGACAATCATTTTTGGGTGTCTTGCAACATCTATTTTTTCGCCGTCTTCATTTACAATTGTACTTATAGTATATGTTAATGTATCCATATTAGGACCAATGAACTCAACTATATCTCCAATTTTAAAATAATTTCTTTGTTCTAATATGAGATATTTATTCTCTTTATCATAATCTAATACAATTCCCAAAAAATCTTGATTGGATACTTCAGTTCGATCCGAAAAATAACTTTCATTTACCCCAGGAAATTCATGAAAAAATTGAGGGGTAGTATCACGATTAGCAACTCTATCTAATATTTTACTATAATATTCTCTATCTTCTTTTGGCAAAGATTTATTAACTATACCATCAATCATTTTGCGATAACACATAATAACTGTCGCAATATAATATATAGAACGCATTCTTCCTTCTACCTTAAAAGAGTTAACACCAATCTTAATCATTTCCTCTAAATAATCAACCATATTTAAATCTTTACTCATAAAAGTAAAATCCGGACTTCCATCTTTTGTAAATACCCATCGACAAATTTGAGCACAACCACCACGATTAGAATCTCTATTTGTACAATAATTTGATAAAACGCATTTACCACTTATTGATGTACACATAGCCCCGTGAATAAAACATTCTATTTCAACATTAGTTTCTTCTTTTATTCTAATAATATCTTCACGATTAGCTTCTCTTCCCAAAACAATTCTTTTAACACCTAAATTTTTCCAAAAATTTACTGCTTCATAATTTAACGTACTAGCTTGCGTCGATAATATAATATCTAAGCCCACTTCTTGAGCCATTTTAACACCAATAATATCGCTAACAATTACAGCATCTACTTTTATTTCTTTTAATTTTTGTAAATACTCTTCTAAATTTTCTAAATTTTTATCGTGAAAAACAATATTTACTGTTACATAAATTCTTTTTCCTAAACTATGGGCAAATGTACATGCTTCATTTAGTTCTTCAATACTAAAATTTTTAGCATTTGCTCTTAAACTATAATCTCTACCACCTAAGTAAACAGCATCAGCTCCATATAAAAGAGCAATCTTTAATCTTTCTAAGTCTCCAGCAGGAGCTAATAACTCAGTCATCAGTACCTCCTTTTAATTTATAAATAGTCTCAGTATATAAGAACCCTTTATCACTATCTATACCATCTAAATTACCATTTAATACTCCAATAATTTGATTAATATTTAAAAATACTGAATTAACAAAATAATATTTAGCATCTAACCTCATTAATTCTAAACCATCAAATACTTTTTCATGATAAAAATATGTACCAAATTCATTTTCATATACAATAAATTTATGATCAGAATTATCAATTACTATTGGATTTTCTTTTTCTATATTATAAAACTTACTATAATTATCTAAAAGTAACCTTCTAGAATACATTACTCCCGTATAGCCAAAAGTAAATAGGGTTATCTCCTTTTTAGTATTACTTATTATGTTTTCAATTTCTTCTTTGGTAATATCGGTCGAAAGAATTACTGAATCAACAAAATCCAAATAAATATTTACAGATTTACTATTGGTATTAAAATGAGTTAAATAAAGAATTTTTTCTATCTTTAAATCTTTAATTAATTCCAATATGCCTAAATCATCAAAAATAATTCCTTTTATATTTTCAGGTAAGTTATTTAAAATTTTTCTTAATTTATCTACCCCATCATTATCTAAAATTCGATTAATATAAAGATAACCATCACAAGGTATTTCAGGAACTAAAAAAGTATTAGGTATGCCTACACAAAATCCTTTTAAAGGAAAAGCAAATTTTGTTATACCTAATTCTTTTAATTTATTTATATCTTCTAAGTTGTTAATAGTAATTAAAATCTTATTATTTTTCATTTTTCCATGTACTTACAGAAAGTCCGTCGCCAATGTCATAGAACTTAGTATCAAATTCTTCGTTGTCTTTTAGAAAATCAATATAATTTTCTATTTTTTGTACTAATCCTTTTAAGTTTTTACTTTCAATTTTATCAGATTTTCCCACATATCCATGGAACTTTAGATTGTCAGTAATTATGGCTCCATTTTCTTTTAAGAAATATTTGTATTTTTCAAAAAACCTTTCGTATTGCCCTTTAGCAGCATCAATAAAGATTAAATCATACTTTAAATCTTCTGATAAATTAACATCTAATGCATCTTGGAATACAACATTAATTTTTTTATCTAAGCCACATTTCTTAACGTTTTTTAGACATTCCATATACCTTTCTTCATCACGTTCAATTGTTGTAACAAACGCATCATTCGTTGCACTTGCCATTAGAATTGCTGAATACCCAATCGCTGAACCTATTTCTAAAATACTCTTTACATTATTATCTTTAATATATTTCATAATAAATGCAATAGATTTCTTTTCAATTATAGGAACATTCTTTTCCTGGGCATAATCTTCCATTTCTAATATTAATTCTTTCATATTACCACCTAACTATATTTTTGAATTAAATTTTGAAATTCATTATAAGTTTTTGCAAAATGTAACTCACCTGTTTTAATATCTGCATAGAAATACAAATAGTTTGTATCACTAGGCTTTAACGCTGCTCGAATTGAAGCCTCGCTAGGATTACAGATAGGCCCAATAGGTAAACCTAAAAAATCTGTTCTCCTTGTATTATATGCATTAACACTATTTAAGTCACTTTTAGTTAAATTTTCGCTTAGTGCTTTTTGCACCCCATAATATGTAGTTACATCCATTCCTAAACTCATATTCAAATCAAGTCTTTTATATATTACTTGACTAACTTCATCTCTTTGATCAGCTATCATAGTTTCATTTTCAATTATACTAGCCATAGTAAGTATTTCATGAATATTGTAATCTGACGCACCAATCAAATTACTATAATTATCTAACACATTTTTCGTTTTATCAAGCATTTTCTCAATTATCCCCTTTATACTAGCATCTTCATAAAACTCATAAGTTGCTGGAAATAAGTATCCCTCTAAGGGATAATAGATATCGCTATTTAAAATTCTTTCATCTAAAAAATCATATTTATTAATTAACTCTTTTAAATAATTACTATCATTCATAACATCTAATATTTCATTTTCGCTATATCCAAATTTTTCACTTATAATGCTTACATAATTAGTGATTCGTTTGCCTTCAATAAAAGTAACAGAAACTGTATCATTTATAACATAACCATCACTAAGAATTTCTAATATTTTTTTAGTATCATAACTTCGATCTAGTTCATAAGTTCCTGCTTTAATTACAATATCACTATTTAATTTAACATATATCATACTAGAAATTTTACTTTTTATTAATCTCGCCTTATACAAATTATTTAAAATTTCTTTAGTACTTGTATTTGCAGCAATGTTAAACGTTACTTTTTCTTCCTTTTTACTAACGCTTGTAAGCCCATAAAAATATAATCCAACTATTAGTAAAATCACAACTATTATGCTTATTACAACTATTATAATTCCTTTTTTCTTCATCTTATCACTTCTAACTATCTAATTTTTCTAATATTTTATTAAGATAATCTAATTCATTATCTTCTAAAACTAATAACTTTCCTTTTACATTTTTACCACTGTAAACATTCCCTGTTAATGGATCTTTGTAAACTATATATTTATTACTATCTTTTTCTATTTCAAATATTATTTCAAAGTGTCTTTCTATTCCTTTACTATTCTTTAATATCATTTTGACACCTCTTTAAATAACTTTCCAATATTACACAAGCAGCAATACTATCGATTTTATTTTTAGTGTTTTTGACATTTTCATTATTCAAATGAATTATATCTTCCGCTGTCTTAGTAGTAAGTCTTTCATCCACTAATTCTACTTTGATATTTTCCAATTCTAATAATTCTTTAAATTTTAAACTTCTTTCTCCTGCAAAGCCAACACTTCCATCCATATTTTTAGGAATTCCTAATACCACTAGTTTAATATTATAATCACTGATTATTTTTTTTACTTCATTTAATACGGCACTATAATTTTCAAATTGAAATCTTAATACTTTTAGAGGACTAACCAATGTATTTGTTTTATCACTTATACTAACACCTAATGTTTTTGTGCCCAAATCCAATCCTAAATATCTCATTTTATTTTCCTTGATAATTATTTATTAAAGCCAGTAGTACTTCTTCTCTTTTTAAAGTTCTCACTTTATCACGAGCTCCCTCAAAAGTAGAAATATATGTTGCATCACCAGTCATAAGATATCCAACTAACTGATTTTCTGCCTTATATCCTTTTCTATCCAAAGATTCAATAACTTCATTAATAGTAAGTAATATCATTTCTTGTCTCAAAGCCGCAACATTAAAAATACTAGTTCTGTCCATAATAATTTACCTTTCACTTCTCTATAATTCTATCAAATTATACCGCCTTTTTCAATATTAACCAAAAATTACTAAATATTATATTCTTTATCAGAAAAGAACACTTTCAAACTATGAAAGTGTTCTATATTATTCATTTAAACCAATTTCAAATTTATTTCCTTCTTCGCCAGTTCCATCATTGGTTATTATCACATTTGATTTTAAATATACTACTGGTCTATATGGTTCACTACCACCGGAATGGATTTTTATTATATTTCCTTCTTCATTTACACTAATAACTGTAAACTGCATTAACCATTCTTCTGCTTCGGCATAATTTATATTACTAATCAACCATTCGCTATTTCCTGATAACCAGTTATTTGACGCACACGACGAATATGATGTTAATTGAGTACTTGCACACTCACTTTGTAATGCAGCATATCCATAGTCACTTGGACTCATTAATCCTACAT
>SVAK01000008.1 GCA_015059445.1 Bacillota bacterium
CACTTATTGTTGTTGTACATTCATACTTTAATGTGGCTTCTCCTCCACTTAGTTCTGCTACAGCTATCTCTCTTTGGACTTCTTCTTCATCATAATTCTTTGCACTATCATTTGTTGCCCAATATGATCCTAATTTATCTTGAGCCATATCACTTACTGTTAGATTTAAATGTAAGTCTCCTGTTGGATTACTTAGTGCTATACTTCCTATTGCTTCTGTTGTTGCTGTTACATTAGTTGGTTTTTTATCATTACTTACTGGCGCGCTAAAATAAGCAAATGTTGCACTTAATACTAGTATTAGTAATGTTACCACACCCACTATTGTTAATGTCATTCTTTTTTTGTTATCAACTTCCATATTTTTTCTCCGTTCCTATTTTATAAGTAAATTATATATTTTCCCCACCTCCGGAGTCAAGTTTTTGTGAAAATTTTATTGGTAATTTACAGTCTTTTCATCAATCAAAAAAGAATTTACTTTTCATAAATTCTTTTTATTTTAGAAGTAATCTTCTTTCTTGTTTGGTATACCCAGATAAAATTGGATTTTTTATTATTTCTCTATCTAAATAATCCAATACAAATGCATCATATTCACTTGGAGATAATTCACCCATTCTAGAATACAAGCCTCTTGCAGCCCTTAGTATTTCAAATAAATTACCATTAGTTTTAGATACCATTAAAGCTATAGTTTCATTAGATAACATTGAATCAATACTTACTCTATATTTTGTATTACCTGACAAAATAGATGATTGAATAAATACACTATTAAGTATTTCTTTTATTATTTCAATATCTTGAGTATAATTTACATCAACAATATCATTAGTCTTTTCTAAATCAGTAATTCGCTCTGGATTATTTATTACTCTGCTATCAGAAACTGTAACTACTAATCTCATATATTGTGATAACGTTCTATACATATATTCTTGATAATGTTGACTAGGTCCACCAACTACGTCAAAATTATCTAGCACTATAGTAATAGTTTCATAACTTAAAGTTTTAGTCGCTATTTCTAAAAATTCCTCTAATAACATTTCTGGATTCTCAATAATATCTTTACCTATTTCATTAAATTTAACTGTATAATTATCATAAAAATGCATTAAATTAATTATTTTTATGATATAGTTTATTTTCTCTTCTAATCCTGCAAAATCACCTTGAAATTTATCCGGATATTTAGTTTGAATAAAAAATAACATTTTTTGAATTAACAAACAAATTTGATTTAGTTCAAAGATTTTAAAATCTGCTATAGAAAATATACTTCTACAATCAACTGTACCATCAATTATTAAATTTGTTGGATTACTATTTCTAGTAGTGTATTCTCTTAAAACAATCGTTTTTCCAACACCTTCATTTCCTATTAACATCACATTTGATTTATTAGTGTTTTCTAACTTTTTAATAATCTGATTAACAGGTTCTAAATATATACTTTTTTTGTTTTTGGGGCTTGTTGCCATTATCATTCTCTCTTTTCCGTAGATAATATTATAGACCAGAATTTTTAAATAGTAAACAATTATTTCAATAAAATTTCTAAATTTGAAAAAACAAAAGATGAAACAAAATATAATATTATATTAATAACTAAAACAAAAACTATTATATATAAACTATTTTTAAAATTTATTATTATTTTATCTTTGATTGCCTCATCACTTTTATAAATAAATATGCCGATAATAAATCTTCCAATGTTAATAGTTTTTTGAATAAAAATTATCTTTAATATAAAAGTTAATATTTTATTAACTAATATATATAATAATATAAAAATAAATCCTTTAATTCCAAAAGAGACAAAGAAAATATTTATTAAAAAACCAATGGATAGACATTCATAAAAAATATAAAAAATACTTAAGGGAATTCCTACTGTAAAAAAAGATAGAACTAATAGTAAAGACATTATTATCAAGTCTTTTAAAATAAAGTTATAACGAAAATTATTAACCTCCATTAAAGTATTAATTATATTTATTTTAGTATCACTATCTAATAAATAATAATATAAAAAACCTGATAATAAACCAATACTTGCTACAATCAAAACAAATCTTAAATACTTCTTATTTTTCTGTATTAAGTTCCGCATATTTTTCACCACTTAAGATTATGCAAAAAGTCTTTTAAAAATGCTTTAAATATGGTATATTTTTTATAGATATTAAAGGTGGGATTTTTTATGAATAAAAAAACTAGAAAAATTCTAGTTTGGGTTATGCTTTTCTTAATGATTGCGTCATTCATTGCAGGTATTGCAGCTTATGCTATATCATAAAGAAAACTAATAAGTTCGTAAACTTTTCGATGAAAATAAATATTATAATCATTGAAGATATTAAAAATGGACCAAATGGAAGTTCATTTTTTTTATTGATATATAAAGATGCTATTGCATAAGGAAGAGCTAAAAAAGCCGCAAATATTAAAGAAATAAGACTAATTCTTAGACCAATACCGGGATACCCTAAAGTAAGACCTATTAGGAAACATAGCTTAATATCGCCTCCCCCTAAAGATTCTCTCTTATATATTTTATCTCCAATTAATTTAATAAAAAACATTATCAAAAATAAAGCTATACCATAAAAACAAGAATACAATGTATTTCTAAAACCTAATTCAAAGTATCTTAAGATGATTATTAACACGCTTCCTATGATTAAAGGAGAATCTAGAATAATCATATATTTAAAATCGCTAACAAATATTATTAGAGCAACAGATACAGAAACGAGATATATTCCTAATTTAATAGTAATGCCAAAATATAAATAACCAATTAAAAATATTAATCCAGTGATTAGTTCCATTAATAAATGATCAAAACTAATTTTTTTTCCACAATTTCTACATTTTCCTCTTTGAATTATAAAAGATATTAGAGGTATTAATTCATACCATTTTAAATTGTTTTTACAATGGTCACATCTGCTTCTTCCACTAATAACATTTTCTTTTAAAGGAAGTCTTGTTCCTATTACTAAATAGAAGGAGCCTAGAATAGCCCCTATTATAAATATTAAAATCCCCATACTTACTTTCCTTACATAATTTGCCCATACATTCCAAACATTGGAACTAAGACAGCAATAATTATTCCACCAACTACAAGCGCTAAGAAACTTATTAATATTGGTTCAATAAAAGCTTTTAAATTATTAACAACGTTTCGATGCAATCCTTGATAATATTCACTGACTTTTTGCATCATATTATCAAGCTCTCCTGTAGATTCACCAGTAACAATCATAAAATATGCTACATCTGGAACCGCCCAATGATCTTTGAAGGCTTCACTTATTTTTTCACCTTTAACTATATTGTTAATTGTTCTAAATAATATAGATTTATATATTTCATTATTTGTAATTTTACTTAAAATATCGATACTTTCAGTAATAAATACATTATTTCTTAAAAGTGATGCAAAAGTTTTAGTAAAAATAGCTAATTCATTATAAATCATGATATCTTTTATCACAGGAATATGCATTAACATGGTTTGCATACTTCTTCTAAATGCTTTGATATTTTTATACGATACCACTAATACTATTACTGCTAAAATAATTAATAAAATAATAATAACTATATTACTTTGTAAAAAAGCACTCAATTTAATAATAAAAGCAGTTAAACCATTTAATTCAATATTATTTTGTTCATATATATCTACAAACTTAGGAATTATAACTACTAAAATAAATGCCACTACTACTATTGCAAAAATACTAATAATTAATGGATAAGTCATTGCGCTCTTCATTTGCTTTTTGGTTTCATCTATTTCTGTATAATAGCTACCCATATCTTCTAATGTTTCTACTAAAGTACCACTTGCCTCTGCAGCCTTTATCATATTAATTAAAAGCGCAGGAAACATACTACCTTGCTTTTCTAAAGCGGCAGAAAATGATGAACCTAAAGTAAGCTCGTAAGAAATAGCTTGAAACGCTCTTGCTTTACTTTTGCTGGATGACATTTGCTTTGTCAAAATTTTCACTGATTCATTTAAAGTTATGCCGGCTTTCAAATAAGTTGATAATTGAGTTAACCAAAAAATTAATTCCTTAGTTTTCATCTTTGGGCTACCAATTGATGATTCTTTATACAAAAAATTTATCATTGGACTAGTTTTAATGCTATATACAGAATAACCTTCATTTACTAAAAAAGCATTAATATCTAATTTAGATAATCCATTCATTGTACCTTTAATAATTTTTCCGTTTTTATCTCGCACTTTAAAATAATATACATTTACTTCTTTACTACGAGTTGCTCCAGTTGTTTGTAAGTCTTTAACTAATTCTTGATATTCTTGTTCTAGTTTGGCTAACGTTTTCGCACTATAATTGTAAACCTTTTCTTTTTTCTTTTTTACTGGTTCTTTTAATTCTTGATTTCCTAAAGCTTCTTTTGTTCTTTTATAAGCTTTATCTAAACGCCAACTAGTACTATTATATAAATAAACAAATAAATCATATGTACAAGCTTTTACACCTATAAAAGCGTATGAAAATATTGAAAAAATTACTAAAAATATATTTTTGAAAAAGCTTAAAAATTGAATATACCACACTTTTTTTTCGTTAGGTGTTAAACTTTGTTCCATAACTACCTTCCTTACTATTCTTTTAAATTATAGCATAAATAAATGTATGATTCTAGTACTTAATACATAAATTATAATAGGTGATTTATTATGTTCGGACCAAGAATGGGAGCTTCATCATTTTCTTTTGGAAAAATATTAGGAGGAATATCTAAAACTTTAGGAGTAGTCAATCAAGTAATCCCAATTTATAAAGAAGCGAAGCCAATGATTCAAAATGCCAAGACTGCTTTTGGAATACTAAAAGAATTTGGAAGTTCTACTACTAGTAGGATAATGTCTAATACTGAAAAAAACATAAAACCCATTAAAGAAAAAATTAACACTATAAATAATGTTAATTTTTCCAGTTCTAAAGGACCTACTTTCTTTCAATAAGTTTTTTTAAAATTAAACAATCAAAATATAATTTTATTCTTTTTGTAAAAGGTACCTTCTTCATCAATTCTTTATTTTTATTAAGTAAATATTTATAATATGCATCATTGTTACTAATACCAAATTTTAAATCTATCTTATTTAATTGTTGTTTCCCTTTTATGCATAAAAGAATTATATAATAATGGTTATTCTCGAGTATTGCTTGCTCATCAACTATTTTATATCCCATTTTATTTAAACTTTTTCTCAGACGATAATATTCATTATTACTAGCCAAAACTAACTTATTTGGCGTATTTTTATGGCTAATAATTTTTAGTATCGTACTTGTTCCCATACCTGCAATCACTGCTGTATCAAAATATACAGGAATATTATTAAAACCATCACTTATGAATGTTTCAATATTCATATTATATTTTTTTATGTTTTTCCTAGCATAACTCAAAGCCTGCTCTGATATATCACTAGCATATACCTTTTTACATATATTATTTTGTTTCAAGAAAATACTTAAATAACCGTGGTCACAACCTATATCTACAACTGTATCTTTTTCGGTAATATTTCTAGCTAAAGCTTGAATTCTTTCACTATTCATTAATTATCTAAAAAATCTCTTAATTTTTTAGCTCTTGAAGGATGACGTAATTTTCTTAAAGCTTTAGCTTCTATTTGTCTAATTCTTTCTCTTGTCACATTAAATCTTTTTCCAACATCTTCTAATGTATGACAAGTTCCATCAGTTAGTCCGAATCTAAGTTCCAATACTTCTTGTTCTCTAGGTTGTAATGTTTGTAATACATCTTTTATTTCTTCTTTTAATATTTCATTTTCTGTATATTCTTCTGGAGATAAACTACTTTCATCTTTTAAGAAATCTCCCAAGTGTGAATCATCTTCTTCTCCAATTGGAGTTTCTAGTGATACTGGTTCTTGACTAATTTTAATTACTTCTCTAACCTTTTCAACAGAAATCCCCATTTTCTTAGCAATCTCTTCATCACTTGGTTCTCTATTCAATTCTAGTGTCATTTGTCTTTGAACTCTAACCATTTTATTAATAGTTTCAACCATATGCACTGGTACACGAATTGTTCTAGCTTGATCTGCTAGAGCTCTGGTTATTGCTTGTCTTATCCACCATGTTGCATAAGTTGAAAATTTATAACCTTTATCATAATCGAATTTTTCAACGGCTTTCATTAACCCTATATTTCCTTCTTGAATTAAATCTAAGAATAAAAGCCCGCGGCCAACATATCTTTTAGCAATTGATACAACTAAACGCAAGTTACTTTCTGCTAAAATTCTTTTAGCCTCTTCATCCCCGTCAGCAATTCGCATACTAATATTCATTTCAGCTTCGCTAGATAATAAGCTTATACGACCAATTTCTTTCAAATACATTCTTACTGGATCATTAATATTAACATCTTTAGTAATTTCAGCATCATCTAAAAGTATAGGTTCTTCTTCTTGAATTTTTCCGCCATCATCACTACCAGCTTCAGCCTCTTCTTCAGTTACTACAGAAATGCCAGCATCAACAAAAGCATTATACAATTCATCCAAAGTATCACTATCTATTTCTAACCCTTTTAAGGCTTTAGCTAATTCTTCAAATGTAATATAACCTTGTTCTTCTCCTTTTTTTAATAAGCTTTCTTTTCTTTCTTCAAAAGTTTTAATTTCTACCATTTTTTACACTTCCTTTTTTTAAATCTAATATTTTTTTTGATATTTCAACTTGCTTATTAATATCAGTTTCTTTTTTTAACGATTCCTTTAATTTTTTTATTTCTTCTCTGTTTAAAATATCTTTTATCGCATTAAGATATTCTATAAACGTCTTTTCTTCCAATTCTTCAAAATTAACACTACCACTTATAGTATTAACTAAATCTCGAATATTATCGTCTAATTCTCCATAGCTGATGAAATCTGCAAGATTTATTTTACCATATTTTTCTATATAATACTCAATTTCTCTAATCAAATTTCTTTCTTCTGGATTTTTCAAAAACCCTAATTTTGTATTAAATATCTTCAAATACTTACTATCACTCATCATATAATAAAGTACTTTTGTAACACATTTATCATATCTATCTTTACCAATACTATTTATTGGTATAACCGGTTTTATTTCTTTTATTTTATCAAAGGTTAATTCTTGTTTTAAAATTTCATAGTCTAAATTATGCTCTTCACTTAACTTCTTGATGGTGATTTCTTTAGTTAGATTATCAGCGCCATCTAACATTTTTAATACAGATTTAACATAATTAATTAATTCTTCTGTATTATTTAAATTTTTATTTTCTTTTAAATAGTGCAATTTGTAATCAAAATAATTTAAACTATGCTTAATAATATCATTAAATGCATTGACTCCATATTTAACTATATATTCATCTGGATCTTTAGCACCACTTAATCTTACAACTTTTGTATCTACATTATTTTTTATAAGTTCATTACCAATATTGACTGTGGCTAGTTCTCCAGCATTATCATTATCAAGCATTAATATGATAGGAACTCTTAATTTTTTTAGGATTTCCACTTGTTCTTTAGTCATGGCTGTTCCCATTAATGCTAGAACATTTCTTACTCCACTAGAGTACATTCTGATAGCATCCATATTACCTTCAACTAAGATGGCACATCTAGCCTCTCTTATATAATTTTTAGCATTATGATAATTAAATAAAATGTTTCCTTTTTTATAAATAGAAGTTTCTTTTGTATTAATGTATTTAGCACTATCTTCATTATTAAATATTCTTCCCGTATAACCAACTACGCTACCTTCTAAATTACAAATAGGAATCATTATTCTATTTACAAATTTATCATATCCACCAATACCATCTTTAGTAATTAATCCTAAATCATCTAATTTATTAATATCATATCCCTTTTTGGTAAGAACATTATATAAATATGTATTATTATTTAAAGCATATCCCATTTTAAAATCTCTAATTATTTCATCAGTAATATTTCTTTTTTCCAAATATTCTTTAGCTGTAATGCCTTCTTTACTATTCAAGTTATTTTGAAGTATCTTGGTAGTAAAATCCATTATTTCATATTCTAATTTATATTTACTATCGCTCTTTGTACTAGGCACATAATCAAGAGGAATTCCCACTTTATCAGCAACTTTTTTTACAGCTTCTATATAACTAATATTTTCATAGTCTTTAACAAAAGTGAAAACATTACCACCTTTATTACATACAAAGCATTTAAATAGTTGCCGTTCTTTAGAAACAGACATACTTGGTGAATGATCGTCATGAAAAGGACACACCCCAAAATAATTTTTGCCTTGCATTTTTAGTGGTATATAATCTGAAACAATGCTCACTATATCAGCTGAGTTTCTTATATCATTAATTTTATCTTCACTAATTAATTGCATTTTTTTCCCTCTATTATATATATTGTCAATCAGGCGTCAATTTCCTTTTTTATTTGTAAAAAAAAACCATTTTTTTACTTTTTTTCAGCATTTTTTGGGAAATTACGACATAATTTTAATTCTGATTCTAAGTTTTCCATAGCTACTTTTGTTCTGGCTACATTTAATAGTTCCTCTAAATTATCGCTATCCATGTGTAAGTCTTCTTGAAGCATTTTTAATAAAATATTTTTTATAGAAATATCATATCCTTTTAACTCTATTAATAAACTTGTAACATCTTCTGCATTTAAAAATTGTTGTAAAAAATCACATGCCATAGTAAACTCAAGTTTACTAACAGGATCTAATTCTGCAATTCTTTTTTCTCTTTTATTATCTTTTACTTCAAAAAAGGTTGTACAATTAGTTATTGTATTGTATAACTCATCTAATCTTTGATCAAAAGAGTTAGATGAAGCATTTCTAACTGATTGATATTTCTTTCGAGCATTTAATGTTATCATTAAACTAATAAATTGTATAAGTAGCGTAAAATATGGAGTCACATACAATAAAGCACAAGATATTAAAGTTACCAAAAGAAATATACTATAACTTTTTTGCATTTTCTTTTTTAAATCTGCAAGATATTTATTATACGCATCCATATATTCGCTTAACTCTGTAGCTAAAATTATCATTTTATTTGATAACATCTCACTTTGATATACTGATAATTCAGATGCATCCATAATTTCACTATATATTTCATAAAATTTAGCTTCTGCTTTAGATATGACTTGTTCTCTTTCATCTAAAATATTTTTCTTTTTCAATTATTTTCCCCCCTTTGTTTGAGCAAATATTATAACAAATTAAAAAAAATAATCAATAATAGCTGATTATTTTTTTAATTTTATTGGTAATTTTCAATTTTTTCATCAATCCAAAGAAACAAGTATTTTTAAATTATTTAACCTGTTTTTTTCTAATTAAATAGATTAAATTATTCTAAAATCGAAAGTTTTACTTTCTTTTTGCGCAATTTAATATTTTGAAATAGAGAAACAATAAATGTAGCAATATAGACACTTATAATATTATTAAAAGTTATTGCTAATACAAAACTAAATATACCTATTAATATGCCGTATATAATTTGATTAACATTTTTATAAGGACTATATTCTGGCAAAGAACTGATAAAAATGCTAGCAAATATTAAGTCACTATTTAATAAAATAGAATTATCATTGGTATTTATAAAATAAATTATAGAAAGAAGTAAATATATTAAATTTATGGTTAGAGGAATATCTTTTTTATAATAAAAATTACTAATTAATATAATATACCCCAGTAAACTAAATATAATACTAGTAGAAGATATTCCTCCAATACTTCTTCCCATTAATAAATCTAAAAAAGAAAAACTAAAACTATAATTTTCTTCCAATATACTTTTAAAAGAAAAATCATTAAATATAAAATTTATTAAAATAATAATTAAATATATAAAACACACTTTATTAAATCTAAAGTATTTTTCTAAAAATAAAGCAAGGATATATAATATAATAAAATTAATCAAATAAATTAATAAATTAATATTATTAGGCATTATCATTCCCACTAAAATTACATAAATAAAGTTATAATCTATTTTAATTTTTTTATATCTAATTACATCTATGATTATTTTAATAATTACTCCAATAATAACTAAATATAAAGGTTTAAAAATATCTACAAAATTTATTAACCCCTTTTCATATACTAAATATCCATTTTTAAATATCCCATATAATATAAGCGGAATTAACAAACAAATATTTTGAATAACTAAATTACTTGTCTTATAATTTTTCATTATCATCACTCATTACTATTTCTTTTAATTTAATTTTAGCGGGACATATATATTCACACAATCCGCAGCCAATACAATTTCTATGACTAAGTTTTTTTAAATAACATTTTTTAACATTTATATTAAATGGACAAATTTTTTGACAGGCACCACAATTTAGACACTCTGTTACTTCTAAATTTTCTTTTTTATTAATTACAATAGCGTTAATATCTCTAGTAATTATGATTTCATTTAATTTTTTGACTTTTTGGCCTTTAAGGTAGCCATTAATAAATACTTCATAATTATCGCTAGTTATTTTTATATACTCTTTTATAACTTCTTCTAAAGAAACATTTAATCTGACATTTATGATTAAAGATTTTTCTAAAGCATTTCCACTTATAGTAATTAAATTCTCTGCAATATCTTTTCCCTTTAAAATTAAATAAATATCATATATTTCATTAGTGGTTAATATTAATGTTTCTTCTGGATTAAAATTTAAATATTCACATAAAAATTTTTTATAACTAATTAAATATTTATCTGGTACTAAATTAACCTTAATGTTGGGATAAGTCCCAATAATAGATTTTACATTTCTAATACTTTTAAAATTAGTGTTTTTAGTTGCTAAAGTAGCACTAAGTAATCCAAAAATACTTATTAAATAATCAATGGTATCCAGCACTTCAACATAATGATGGGATAATCTTATAAATTCTTTTAAAGAATATTCTTCTTCATCTATTGAAGATATAACTAAATTATTAATATTTTTTAGTTTTAATATTTTATCAATAATATTACTTAATTTATACTCTTCTAAAACATTTAACAAAGTTTCTTTATCATTTATTTTTTTGGGCTTTTTTTTATTTAAAATGTTTTCTTTGAAATCGTTTTCTATCTCTAATGCTTCCACTATTTTATTATTTATCAAAACTTTCTTACTACCTTTTATGTAACCGGAAATTGAGGCAATATATTCATCAAAATAAGTGTTTTTATATACATAATCATTTAAATTAAAAGTTTTATTACTAATAATTGGAATATAAATATTAGCAGGATTTTTAAAATCATTTAGATTGTTAACAATATTTATCTCATTATTTTCCTTTAATTTTATTAACTTTAACATAATCCACCTAAATTCCATCTATATTCTAACAAAATATTAATCTTTAGTAAACTCACTTAAAGTCAATTTTTAAATTTAATCTGTTGTATAATTTGGCTCTTTATTGTATAATAAAATATAGTAAAAGGGAATAACGGTGATACTTGTGTTTAGAGAGTTTGACTATGATAATAAACCGGTTGTAGATATTGTTAACGAAATGATTTTAGACGCTGTTAAACTTGGTGGATCCGATATTCACTTTGATCCAACCGAAGATGAATTAATAGTAAGAATAAGAGTCGATGGTTCACTACTTGAATATGCTAAAGTACCATCAACTGTAAAAAAGAATTTAATTACTCGTATAAAAATTATTTCAGGTATGAATATTACTGAAACAAGACTTCCTCAAGATGGTTCGATTAAGGGATTAATTGAGAATTTAGATGTAGACCTTCGTGTCTCTAGTTTGCCAATTGTTGATGGCGAAAAAATTGTTATTCGTGTCCTTGATTATTCAATGAGTTTAAGCGGTTTAGAATCTATTGGGCTTACTAAAGATAACTTAGCTAAAGTAAATGAATTAATCAAAAAACCAAATGGTATTATAATGATTACCGGGGCTACTGGTTCTGGTAAATCTACTACCGTTTACTCAATGCTACAAGTATTAAATACTACAGAAAGAAACATTATCACTGTTGAAGATCCCGTAGAAATGAAAATAGCCGGCATTAATCAAGTTCAAGTAATGAGTGAAATAGGACTCACTTTCGGCAATACATTAAGAAGTATTTTACGACAAGACCCAGACATTATAATGATTGGAGAAATTCGTGATGATGAAACTGCTCGTATTGCTGTTAGAGCGTCAATCACTGGGCATTTAGTATTATCTACAATCCACACCAACAATTCCTTAAATACAATTGAAAGACTTTTAGATATGGATGTCGAAAGATATTTACTTGGTAGTGCCCTATCAGGAATTATTTCTCAAAGACTAGTAAAAAAACTATGCCCTAAATGTAGAAGCGCCAGACAAACTAATTCTTATGAAAAAAACTTATTTAAAAAAGTATTAGATATGGATGTAGCTCAAATATATACTCCAATTGGATGTAATGAATGCATAAACGGATATAAAGGAAGAGTTGCAGTTCATGAAGTTTTAGAAATAACTCAAGATATTAGAGATGCTATAGTTAGTAATGTCAGAAAAGAAGAATTGAGAAAATTAGTTTATGGCAATGATGGTAATACTTTATTAAAAGATGGTTTAATTAAAGTCATCGAAGGTTTTACTTCAATGGATGAAATAGTAAGAGTTATTGACGTTAACGATGATTTTGGCGAAGATGATCAAGAATTGAAAGATGCTATCATTGGAAAACCAAGTAAAAATACTAATGTTAATCAACAGATGACACATAACCCATTTGCTACACAAAATATTGAAACATTATAAAAATCGACGATAATTTTCGTCGATTTTTATTGTTCTCCCTCTTCTAACATTTTTGTTATAAACAAACCATATCCTGTTGAGGGATTATCAACTATAACATGAGTTACAACACCAATTATCATTCCATTTTGCATTATTGGAGAACCACTCATTCCCTGAACTACTCCGCCAGTTTTTTTTAGTAATTCTTTGTCCGTAATTTCAAATGTAATATTTTTTGTCTCACTAGTATCATTAATCTTACTTATCTCAATTTCAAATTCTTCAACTTCTTCATTTTCAATTACTGTATGTATGTAAGCTTTTCCAATATTAACTTCGTCTGGTTTTCCAACCTTAACTAGTTCTAAATTATTTATATCATAAGTATATTCTCCGAATATACCATGGTTTGTATTTTTATATACATTTCCATAAATTGTATCATAATAATATTTAGCGTTTTTACTTCCTGCATGACCAAAAGTTGACTTATCTATAGAGGTAATCATATTTCTAAATATATTACCACTTTTTATTTCCACTATTTTACTGCTATTTCCTTCTATTACTTCATGACCTAAAGCTCCATATATTTTAGTTCCCGGATCAATATAAGTTAGTGTTCCAATACCAGTTATACTATCTTTAACATATAAACCTGTCTTGTATACTCCATCATCATTTACTAATTCTAACGTTGTTGTTGCTTCTTTATTATCTCTTTTGTATGTAATTTCAACTTTACCATCATGAGTATATTTTTCTATCTCATTGGTCAATTCTGATAATGACGTTACTTCTATATCGTTAACTTTCTTGATATAATCTCCAACTTTAAGTTTTGGATTACCCTTATTATATTCACCATCAATTTGATAAAAACCCACTATGAGTACGCCATCACAATTGATTTCAATTCCTAATGTATTGCCACCTCTGTAAATATAATCAGAATAAGCAAATACATTTAAAGGCATTAAAATAATGCTTAAAAACAATATTAATTTCTTCATCTTTATCACCATCAATATTATTGTACCCAAAATTATTCCAAATAAAAAACCAATAATTGGGTAATTCCAATTATTGGTATAAATATTATTTAATTAATAGAAATTGTATAACCTAAAGCATTTAATACACAAGTAGCTTCTACACCTGGTACATATGTAGAGCAATCTGCTATGATTTCTAATAATTCATTTGTTGTATATTTATTAGTACTTGTATTAGTTAAAATTTGATCTAATTTGCCATCCATAGTACCTAATAATGTCGAAATTTTACCAACCTCAGTTTCTACTTTAGATAAATTCCCAAGAATTTTTCCTGTTTCACTTTCGATTAAAGATTTATTTTCGCCAATTTTAGAAATTATTTCATTTTTTGCAGTATCTAAATTTATATTTAATGTACTAACTGCAGAATTAATTTCGCTAGTACTTAAACTTAATGCGTCTATTTTTTCATTAGTTACTGTGAAATGAGTATCTAAAGCTCCTATTACACCAGATAAAACTTGATAGTTAGATGAAGCAACTCCGTTTAATATAGTTCCTCCCACAGCGTGCATTTCTTTCTTTAAATTTGTTTCTAATGCGTTTATTTTTCCATTAGTTATTGTAAAATGGTTACTTATATGAGTAGATAATAATTCACTAGCTGTTGTAACACCAGATAATACATTATATCCTACAGTATGCATTTCAGCTTTTGCGCCACTAACTTCATTTTTAATTACTTCTTCTAAATAACCTGAAACAATTCCACCCACTGTTTCATTTACTAATTGTAGATTCGTTTGAACATTTAATAAATCAGTACGTAGGGCATCAACATTCGCATTAACTATACCAGTTTCAGTAGAAATCATTTTAGAAACTTCATTACTTAATTCTTCATTATTAAGTAAAATAATTTCTCTAGTATTATCTACAGATGTAACTATTTCAACTGTTTTTTCATTTAACAAATTGTTTAAATCATCAAATGTTTTATTAGTTTGAGTTTTTAAATTAGTAATTTGTTTTTTTGTATTGCTATAGTTATTGTTTGTAACTTTTTCAAGCGCAATAACGTCTTCTAATACATTATCAATTTCTTTATTTAGTTCATCTTTTGTATTAGTAATTTTGTTACTAGCATTTGATACTGAAGTTTCAATATCATCTAAAGTGCTAGCATTTTTACCGAATACTCCTAATAAAAGAATTATACCAATAATTAATACTAAAACTAATATTATTTCCATAACTATTTTTTTAGCATTTAATTCTTTTTTTGCCATATTTTACTCCTCCTATTTTATGGTTATTTCATCTAGATAGTCACTATTTATAATTGCTATCTTTTCTAAATTATCAGAAATATCTTCAATTAGCTTTTCTTCTCTTTTAGAATCATAATATTCTTCTAACTTAGAATTATCTAATTTCTCTCTGATAACTACATGGTAAGCATAATCAGAGCTTACTACTTCACTAATATCACCTACATTTAATAAATTGATTGCATTTCTTAACTCTTCTACTAATGAAGATTTTAAATAATATTCTGATTCAACTTCATCAATATAACTTTCTGAATACTTTTCTATTAAGTTATCAAAATCTGTTCCCTCTTTTGCCATTTTTACCAATTCTTTAGCTAATATTTCTTTTTGATTTAAAGTCGTTTCATCTAGGTATTTATTAGTCTCTAAATCTTTTTTTAATAAAATGATTTGTTTGATTTTTACATACTCATTTTTATAACTTTCAGCTAAAGTTTCTAACTCTTCTGTAGTTAAATCATTTCTTTTTCCTTCTTCATATAAAGAATTTAATATAACTTCATATAGTTTTTCTACTTTGGCAATTTTTAAATAAGACTCTGTAGTTGTATGATTTTTCTTAAGCATTTTCTTATATTCTGAGTTCCCCCCTAAATTATTAATAAACTCAGTTTTTTCAGTTACTATTTCATTTAATTCTTTTTCAGTCAGGGTAATGTTATTTTCACTGGCAATTCTTAAAATAGCTGCTGAAACTTTAATTCTGGAAATAGTCTTTTCTTTTAAGTATTCCCTTAGTGTTTGTTCGCTATCATTAGATACTTGCGTATTTAATATATCTTCACTTAAATCAGTACCATCAATTCCAAAATACTCATACTTAATTAAATAAGCATACATATTAAAGTCGCTTTCAGTATATTTAATATTATCAATTGTCATTACTACCTTTTCTTTCGTTTTTAAACAAAATGATAGAATTACTGATAAAATAACAATAAATATACTTACTATTACAAATATTATTTTTTTATCAATTTTCTTTTTCCCATTTTTATTATTTCTTTTGTATATACTTTTTTTACCTACTTTAGTTGCAGTATTTTTTGAGTTGTTCTTGGTTGTTTTTTTCTTTGTTACTTCCTCTTTTTCAACCATAGTTTTCACCCCCCTGAACTTTACTTTTGCCCTATTGAAATAACAATTTCTATTTTACTAACAGTAAATATTTGTGTCAAGACAAATGTCGACTTTTGTCTAGTTAAAAATACCAAATAACATAAAATCTTTATTTCTGGCTAAAATTTCTCTTATTTCTCTAAATAATTGTCCATTATAATTAATTAATCTGGCATGAGCTCCGATAGCATTTAATCCTAAGTCATTTGCAATAAATAACGCCCTATATAAATGATATTTTTGAGTAACTATTATGACGCTTTTATCACTATATTTTTCTTTATAATTCACAAGACTTTCTCCGGTTGAATATCCCATATCATCTATTAATATGGAATCTTTATCTATCCCAGATTGAATTAAATAATTATTCATGGCAGTTATTTCACTATATGTTTTATTGTGATCTCCACTAATAAGAATTTTTTCTACTAAATTATTTTCATACAAGTAAATTGCGGTTTCTAATCTATCTTTAAGCATTTTGCTTGGTGTACCATTTTTTAAAGCGCTACATCCTAACACTAACGCTATATCATATTTTTTTGCTATTTCATTTTCCTTATATATGCTATTCTTACTACTAAATATCACAAAAAAATTTATGTTAATAGGTATCAAAAATAACACTAAACATATTATTACTAATAATTTTAATTTTTTCATAATACCACCATTTAAAGTATAACACACAGAAAAAAGTAATACATATTATTAAGGAGCGATTGACATGTATTTGAAAAATTTATTTTTAGGTATAATTGTAGGTATCGGTTTTATTATCCCTGGAGTCTCCGGTGGTGTACTAGCTACCATCTTAGGAATATATGATACAATCATCTATAAATTAAATCATTTTTTTAAAGATTTAAAAAATAATATTCTTTATTTAGCTCCCCTTATTATAGGTATAATAATTAGCATCTTATTTTTTAGCAAACTTATCCTTTATTTACTTAATAATAAACTAAATTTTATTTCTTATGTCTTTATCGGGTTAATTCTTGGCTGCGTCCCTTATTTATTAAGAGAAATCAAATTTAAAACTAATAAAAAAATGTCCATGTTATCTTTTTTTATGTCCTTATTATTTGGATGCTTATTATTTTTAATTGAAAATAATTCTTTAGAAACATTTAATAATCCTGGTTTCATTACCATGTTAATTGCTGGGGTATTATATGCCATAGGTAAAATTGTCCCTGGAATAAGTGGAGCTGCTTTATTAATGCTTTTAGGTATATATGAATATTTTTTAAGCGTTGTGGCAAATCCATTTGCTATAACTTTTGAAACTATTATTAATTTTATTCCTTTTATAATATCATTTTTATTCAGTTCAATAATCATTTTAAAATTAATTGATTACCTCTTATCTAAACATTTTAGAATAACTTATAGTGCCATTATTGGCTTTATAATTTCTTCTATTTTATTTATTTACCCTGGTTATTTTTCATTTCTAAGTTTAATTATTGCTAGTTTAGCATTCTTGATATCCTATAATTTATCAAACAAAAAATAAAGTCTTTGTTAGACTTTATTTTTATGGAACAAAGAACTTTTGTTTTACATAAAGAGATATTAAAGGAATTTTATCCAAACATAATCAGTAAAGTGTAAATGCGAACTATTATTATTAAAAAACCCCTTCACTCATAAGATATGCGAAATTTCTTAAAGTGAACGGGCAAATTACTTAAACTAATTTAAACACCACATAAAATAAGAAGATAGCAAGGGCAAAATAAACGATTAAACCATTAATATTATCTCTTTTAGTACTCTTATATTTAATTCCTACTATCATAGTGGCTAAGTATCCTCCAATAAGTCCTCCAATATGAGCAGCATTATCAATCCCAGACATAGTAAATCCTAAAATTAAGTTTAAAATAATTATTGGTATTATTTGACCAGTTAATGCATTAGATAAATATAATCGATAATGATAACCAAAGTATAATAATGATCCCATTAAACCAAATATTGCTCCGCTTGCTCCAACAGATAAAGAAGTTTCTAAAAAAACTATACTAAATAAGCTTCCCATTAAAGCACTTAATAAATAAATAACAAGATATTGTACTTTTCCCAAATAAGTTTCCACTTGAGATCCAATAACCCACAAAGAATACATGTTTACAAGTAAATGAGCTATACTACCGTGTAAAAATGCCGATGTAATTAAACGATAAAATTCTCCACTTAAAACTAATCCCCGATTATTTGCGCCTAAAATAATTAAAGAACTAGCAAAATTATCAGTTAAAAATAAAGAAACAAAATACATTGCGATACATATGGCAATTAATATTTTGGTAACAATAATTCTTTTAGGTTTAAAAATATTTTCATATTTTTTATTCTCTGTTTCTGTTTTACGATTAATATCTTCGGTTACATTAATTATTTTATCTAAATTATCAGTTTTCTTAAAACTATTAGTAGTTATTTTAGGATATATATTACTTAAAAACTTATTTTTTTTAATATCATTAATACTTGTAACATTTACTGTATCTATCGTTTTATTTTCTTCTGTCAATTCAACAGATTGCCCCAAATCTAAACAAATATTTAATGCATTCATTTTAAATGATAAAGTTTTTTTCTTTATTTGTTTAATAACGAATTGCATTTTAAATAAGTCCATATTATATTGTTCATTATTGTGAATATATTTTGAATTAATTCTAACAATTTTGTATGGCGCTTCTAAATTTTCTAACCATATTTCATTTTTGGCTCCTTGTACATTGATAGGCGTATAATTCTCTTCAGTTACAAAATAATGTACAAGACTCATAATCATTTCATCTTTATTATTTAATATTGTGCTCATTTGAACTCCCTCGTAATATAATTCTAACCCTAAACATAATATTAGTAAAGGGTGGATTTATGAATTTATTTTTTATTATTTATATCGCAGTAATTTTATACATTACTATACCTATTTGCAAAATTGTTTGGCATGATTTACTTGATAATGACCTAGTATTTTTACTATGTACTAATTATATTCTAATATTCCTATTATCTATTATTTTTAATTATCAAACCAATCTAATTTATAGCATTTTATTAAGTCTTACTTTAATGATATCGTCTTTCTTATTAATTAGAAAAATTAGAAGTATATATGGTCATTATCAATTATTAAGTATTCCTTATTTTTTCTTTATTGTATTTGTTTTTAGCAACATTCTTGTACTAATCTAATTTATCAATATACTCTTGAAATTCTTTTGGTAAATCGCTTTCAAATACCAATGTTTCTTTAGTTATAGGATGAGTAAATCTTATAACTTTTGAATGCAATAATTGACCAAACTCAGTTGCTTTCTTATTTACATACACTGGATCATTAAATATTGGATATCCAACATATGCCATATGAACTCTTATTTGATGAGTTCTTCCAGTTTCTAGAACCAAACTAACTAAAGTGTAATCTTTATATCTTTTCAAAACTTTTAAATTAGTTCGAGCATCTTTTCCATCACTTCTAACTTCCATTTTATTAAAATTATCTTTACTTCTCCCAATTGGAGCATCAATATGCGCAGTATCACTTGGAAAATTGCCAATGAGAAGTGCATAATACTCACGGTATACTCTTTTATTTTTAAAATCATCAGATAATATTTCATGAGCTTTATTAGACTTGGCAACAAGCATTAAACCACTCGTATCTTTATCTAATCTATGAACTATTCCTACACGTTCATTTCCTCCCAGGTCACTAAGCTCATTAGTGTAATACATAAGTCCATTTACTAATGTATTATTAGTATTACCATTACCAGGATGAACTACTAATCCACTAGGCTTATTAATGACCATTATATCTTTATCTTCATAAACAATATCTAAACTCATTTTTACTGGATTAATATCTTGCTCTATTTTATATGAATCATCAATTTCTACTAGATCATCTAATTTTGTTTTATAACTTGGTTTAACTAATTTTTCATTTATTTGAATATAACCTTCTTTTAACATTTTAGTGATAAGTTCTCTACTATATTCTGTTTTATCACTTAAATATTTATCAATTCTTATTTCCTCTTTATCTACTATTAACTTCATTGATATCTTCCTTTTTATATATTGCTATAATTAATAAAAATATTCCCAACACAATGCAAACATCGGCAAAATTAAATACTGGAAAATTATAGCCAAAAATAGTGAAATCCAAAAAATCTATTACATATCCATAAATAATTCTATCTATTAAATTACCGACAATACCACCATAAAGTAGTCCAAATGTTAAAATATTGCGATTATTTAAAATAAATTTCGTTTGATAATAAACAAGAAAAGCAAACATTAAGATAGTAATTATTATTAATATGATCCGATATCCCGATAAAATATTCCAAGATGCTCCAGTATTATAGACTTTTGTAATTGAAAAAAAATTCACAATAATAGGTTTGGTTTCCATTAAATTAAAACTGTTATCTATTAAAATTTTTGTTACTACATCTACTAATAATGCAACTACTCCTACAAATATAATTTTTTTCTTCATAAAAATCACAAATTAATTATATCATAAATCTACTAAAATTACATCCTCTCCAATTTTCTTAATCTTATCAAAACCAAAAGACATTCCACTACCTCTAGTGACTTTTCTTATGAATTTTCTCTCTTCTGCTACAAAACAGGTTATTTTACCAGTATTATCTATTTTAGCATCAATTATTCTGCCCAAATTATTTCCATCTCGCATATTAATTATATCCTTTGTTTGTAAATCACTTAGTAGCATACTTTCACCTAATTAAATATATGATATTTATTTAAATTCTAACTATCTAATCAATAAAAAAAGAAAGCACTTAACTTTCAATTTATTTAATTAAATTTCTGACATTTTGAATAGCATTTTTTTCTATTCTCGAAACTTGGGCTTGGGAAATTCCCATTTTGTCAGCTATTTCCATTTGTGTTTTCCCTACAATGAAACGCGAAACTAATATATCTTTTTCTCTGTCTTTTATTTTTTGTAATGCTTTTCTCAAAGAAATTAACATATCTCGATCAGTATTTACATCTTTAACATCTGCTATTTGATCAGATAAATAAATGGTATCTCCACCATCATTGTAAATTGGTTCAAAAATACTCATCGGATCTTTTAATGAATCCAAAGCATAAGCGATTTCGTATTCATCTATTCCTAATGCTTTAGATACCGCGTCATTGCCTGGAAGAACCCCATACATACTAACGTATTCATCTTGAAATTTAATGATTTTATATGCCAAATCTTTGACGCTTCTGCTTACTCTTACCGAGGTATTATCTCGTATAAATCTTTTGACTTCTCCAATAATTAAAGGAACAGCATAAGTAGAAAGTCTTAACCCAAGTGTAATATCAAAGTTATCAATTGCTTTTATTAATCCGATAACACCTACTTGGAATAAATCATCCATATTATATTTAGTATTACCAAACCTTTTTAAAATAGATAACACCAATTTTAAATTTCCATTTACCAATTCATCTTTTGCTGACTCATCACCACCTCTAAGTCTTTCAAACAATCTGTTAGTTTCGTCATTTGATAACACTTTAATTTCATTTGTATTAATTCCCGTAATATCTACTTTATATTTTGCCATAATCTATACCTTTCATAAAAATTATGGCTTTTTTTATATTTTTTTATTCATTCATAAAAAAACACCTTAATTTGTTTGTAATTTATAATGTTTCATCAAACAAAAAAGAAAATCTTAAATTAGATTTTCATGATTGTTTGTAATTTTTTAACAATTTTCTTTTCGATTCTTGATATATATGATTGACTTATTCCCAGCATCTCGGCAACTTCTTTTTGAGTATATTCTTCTGTATTATTTAATCCATATCGTAAAGTCATAATTTCTTTTTCTCGATCATCAAGAACCTCAATTTCTCTTTTTAATGTTTCTTTATCCATTACATTTTCAAATTCTTTTGGTACTATATCATCTTCTGTACCTAAAATATCTTCTAAATGAAGCTCGTTTCCTTCAGCATCATAATTTAATGTTTCTTCTAAACTAATTTCTATTTTTTTCTTTTTATTTTTTCTTAAAAACATTAATATTTCATTAGCTATACATCTAGATGCGTAAGTAGCCAATTTGATATTTTTATCTATTTTATAAGTATTTATACCCTTAATTAGTCCAATAGACCCAATGGAAACTAAATCTTCAATATCAAATCCAGTATTTTCATACTTTTTAGCTAGAAATACTACTAGTCGTAAATTGTGTTCAATTAAAATATTACGAGCCTCAATATTTCCTTGTTGCGCTTTAATTAAATATTCTAACTCTTTTTCTTTAGACAATGGCGGTGGCAACTTGTCTGTTGCACCGACAAAAAAACATTCATTGTACTTCTTTTTTAAAAATAAAATTAATTTTTTAAACATTAGTTATCCCTCCAACAAATGATAATTAAGTAAACAATCTACGCCTTCAAATCCGTTAAAAGTATCTGATAATCCCAATATATATTCTGTGTACACTTTATTATCTATAATAAGGTTTTTAATACTAATACATTCTAATAAACTAGTATTATTGACTGTCTTAATTGGCACATAAATAGGACTTCTTATATTATATATGCCTTTTATTTTGTTTTTATTTATTAAAATAATATATTTATTAGTTATAGGATCTTTTAATTTATTGCCACTATCAATAAAACCAGTTAATTCTAAAACATAATTGTTTTTTAAAGTAATAAATATTTCTTTGTAATAATTAACTACTTTTTTTAATTGATTTTGCTCTTTAATATATAAATATAAAATTAACGGTGCTATGGATAAACTTATTAAATAACTTAAATTTTTAAACTCTATTTTTAAAAAGTATAAAAATCCCGCTAAAATTACACTACACATATATAAATAAAGGACATTATTTGCGAAATATTTGATATTTTTATATTTAAAAGTTACTAGCACCATCAATAGTCCTGCTAAAATTTTTAAAATAAATAAAATATATTTGTTTATTGGAATAAATATTAAGAAAGTTGATAATCCTCCTATTAAAGAGCCAAATATTATTCTTTTAAATGGCACCTTTCTTTTTAAGGCTGTGCTTACTGTAATTAAAATTAATCCATCATATATAAAATTTAAGATAAATAATAAATCAATATATATAGTCATTATTATCACCAAAATTATTATATAAAAAAAATACGGCAAAACTTGTCGTATTTTTGTAAAACTATCAACTTTTAGAATAAATCGTTATTTCTTAGGAATGGAGGAATCTCTAAATCATCATCAGTCTGAACAGTTCTTCTTTTTGGAACTTCGCCAGGACTATATAATTCTTCGGCTTCTCCTTCATCAAATCCTGTTGCAATAACTGTAACTATCACTTCATCAGATAGATTTTCATTTTTAATAGCACCAAAAATAATATTTACATCGCTCTTAGCAGCTTCTCTTACTGTTTCAACAGCATCTTCTATTTCAAACAATGTTAAATTCTTTCCACCGGTTACGTTAACAATAGCATTTGTTGCTCCATCAATTGTAGCTTCCAGTAAACTATTTGCCACAGCTTGACGCGCAGCTTCAATAGCTCTATTTTCGCCAGCATTGCAACCAATACCAATAATGGCAGTTCCGCTTTTTTCCATAACTGCTTTAACATCTGCAAAGTCTAAGTTAATTACTCCTGTAACAGCAATCAAATCAGAGATTGATTGTACTCCTCTATGTAATACATTATCTACTTCTTTAAAGGCATCATCAAAGCTTGTGGTTTTATCAATTATATCTCTTAATTTATCATTTGGTATTACAATTAAAGTATCTACATTTTTCTTTAATTCTTCAAGCCCAAGAAGAGCATTCTCCATTCTTCTTTTTCCTTCAAATCTAAATGGTTTGGTAACAATACCTACTGTCAATGCTCCAAGTTCTTGCGCAATTTCAGCAATAATTGGAGCTGCACCAGTACCAGTTCCGCCTCCCATACCGCAAGCAACAAAAACCATATCAGCACCTCTTAGTGCTTCTTCAATTTCAGCCTTACTTTCAAGGGCTGCAGCTCTTCCGATTTCTGGATTTGCACCAGCGCCTCTCCCGCCAGTAATTGATTTACCAATTTGAATTTTATTAGTTGCTTTTGAAATATTTAGAACTTGTAAATCAGTATTTACTACATAAAATTCAACACTTTTTACGCCTTCTTCAATCATTCGGTTAACCGCATTACATCCACCGCCACCAACACCGACAACTTTTATTTTTGCTATTTGATCCATTTGTAATTCATTCATATGCTTCTCTCCTTAATTATCAAAAAAGTATCCAAATAATTTACCTAAAACAGAATTCTCTGGAATATTAACTCTTTTATCCATTCCGCCTAATTCCTCTTGTTCATCTAAACTAAATATTGAAAATTCAACGTTTCTCAATTTTAATCTACTATTGTAATATTTTATCATTCCAACAGCAGTTCCATATTTGTTACTTCTTGCTCCAATTTCCTCTACATTACCAATTATTCCTAAATTACCACATAATTCTTCTAAGAGTATATCAAAATCTTGAGTTTCTGTAACTCCTCCTGTAAGTATTATATAACTAATTTCCTTTTTTGTTAAGAGATTTATTTGTTTTTTTGCCAAATTAATTATCTCTGTTAAACGCCCCATTACTATTTCTGAAGCATCATATTGATTTATTTTAACGCTTTCGCCATGTTTATCAGTAAATGTTAACGACTCATTTGGTTGGGCTAGCCTAGTATGAGCAAGAGCTAAGTGTTCTTTTAAAAATCTAGCATCTTCTCTTGATATCTTATAAACATAAGATAAATCGTTGTTAATTGCATCTCCGCCTATATCAATAACTTCCAAATTAGTTAGTATTCCCCGATTAAAAATTGATACAGTTGTTGTTTCTTCACCAATATTTATTACGGCTCCGATATTTTTATTTAATTCTTTTGTTTTATGTTCATAATAATCTCCTAGAGGAGAAATAACAATATCTACAAGTTCAACTCCAATATTTTTTAAGCAAATATTAATACCTTCAATATTTTTTTTAGGTACTGTAACTACTATAGATTTCATTGTTAATTTTTCTGCTATCATATTTAACGGATTATTAATAATTTCATCATTGATTTTAAAACCGGTGGGTAATACCGTTACTAATTCACGGTTATCCATTATTTTATTATAAACGCTCTTTTGCATCGCTTTAACTATATCAATATTTTTAATAACTTTATCTTCTCCCGATACAGCAATAGTTCCACTACTTAAAAAACATTCAGCATAAGTTGCTGGCACAGTGCAAATAACTTTTTTTATTGGTATTCCCAAAATACTCTCGGCTTTTTTGAAAACTTCCAAAAATGCCTCGGTAGCACTCTCCCCATTAATCACATATCCTTTTTTTATACCTCTTGATGGAGCGTCTACACATGCCAATATATTTATTTTGTTTTTCACAATTTCGCCCACTACTAATTTTATCAGTGATGAGCCAATATCTAAACTTGCAATAAATTTGCGCATAACGTCACTCCTATTTTCTTTATTCATTATATCTAAAAAAAACTTGCTTATCAAGGTTTTTAAGCATAAAAAAAGAATTACTAGCAAATTTAAAATAATAATTCTTTTGTTTATATATTAATGTTTTTCTCTTTGCAATTTCATTTCTTCTTTCGGGACATAGTTTATTTCAGTTGCCCCAGCATAAAATAGTCCTTCAAGATTTCTTAAAGCGCCAGCACAAGCTGCTAATGATGTTACAGCCGGATTTATTACTAACGTACATCTATCATTCAACATGGAAACGCCCCTTAAATTTTTAGTGTTTTGTAAATTGAAAGATTTAGCTGCTGTAATTATTCCCCTATTAGCTTGACCAAATAAATTTAATATTAATTCTACTGGCAAAAATCTAAATTGAGTCATTCCATTGTGTGTATGCCCAGCTATTCCTAAATCAACTGTATCTAAATAACCTTCTTTAGCTAAATCAGTTATTACAGCTGGATAATGACACAAAAAAGTGTTGGTATTATTAGGATTTAAATTTTTTAAAAATTCAAATCCCCCTTCTTCTAATAGAACATCAGTATCTCCATCTGGTTTATTATAAGCATATTTAAGCGGCGGATTAAAACCACTTATTGTGTAACCATATTTTAAATATTTTGTTTCATTTTCTAGTATATTAATATTTCTAAAACCAGATACAACTTCTAAAAATTGTGAGTTAAAATGAAAAAAATCATCAATCCATTTTTGGCAATAAATATTGTAAATGCTAATATCATGACTTCCATAAACGATATAAGTAGGAGCTACATATCCTAAATAAGAAATAAAGGTAAGTAAATCGTAATACACTTGTGAATCATATAACAAAGCTTTTGTACTATCAATAATGTCTCCAACTAAATATATAACATCATAAACTTTTGACTTCAATGAAGTCATAATCATTTCTATTTTTTTCATATCTTTTAAATCAAAAATATGCAAATCAGATAATACCAATGCTTTCAATCCTTCATTTTGCTTAGTATGAATATATTTTGAAAATATTTTCATTAAATATCCCTCTTTTTTGGATTTCTATAATAACACTAAAAGTGTTTTAAGTCAAAAAAAGAATTACTATTTTAAATTCGATAGTAATTCATCTTTTTTCATTGTACTATAACCTTTAATTCCCTTTTCTTTTGCTATAGCTTTTAATTCTGCTAAAGTTTTAGAAGTTAAGTCTTCATCTTTTTTAGTAGTTTCTTTAACTACTACTTTTTCTTCTTTCTTTTCCACTTTTTTAGTAGCTTTTGGAGTTTCAATAACTTCTCCATTTAAAGCTTTAGTAGATGTATTTACTAATTCTGTAAATGCTGCTGAATCATTAATTGCTATTTCTGACAACATTTTACGATTAATAGAAATTCCAGCTTTTGTTAATCCATTAATAAATTTAGAATAACTAATATTATTTAATCTACAAGCAGCATTAATTCTTGTAATCCATAACTTACGGAAGTTTCTTTTGTTTTGTCTTCTATCTCTGTATGCATATGCACCACTATGGAAAACTTGTTCTTGAGCTGTTTTATATAATCTATGTTTACTCCCAAAGTAACCTTTTGCTTGTTTTAAAACTTTACGTCTTCTATTTTTTGATACGTTTCCGCCTTTAACTCTTGCCATATTGTATACCCCCTAACTAGATAACAGATTTTAATCTGCTAGCTTCTCCTTTCGCTAATGTTCCTTTGTTTCTTCTTTGACGAACTTGTTTAGAAGAATCTTTACTTGTTTTATGGTTCCCATTACTTAATTTGTAAGTTAATGTTCCATTTTTCTTAACTTTAAATACTTTACTACTTGCTTTATGTGTTTTTTGTTTTCCCATAATTTTTCCTCCTACTTCTTTATTTCTTCGGTGCTAATAACAACGACATTTGCTTTCCTTCAAGTTTGGGTTCTACTTCAATTACTCCAACCTCACTAAGTCCTTCTGCAAATTTTAATAAAACATCTTTACCTAATTCCGTGTGAGCCATTTGACGTCCTTTAAATCTAATGAAAGCTTTTATCTTGTGACCCTTTTTTAAATACTCAGCAGCATTTCTTTTCCTAGTATCAAAGTCATGAACATCAATTGTTACTGACAAACGATATTCTTTAACTTCTTTGTTACTTTCTCTTTGCTTCTTTTGAGCTTCTTTTAATTTTTTTTGACGTTCATAACGATATTTATTATAATCCATTATTTTCGCCACAGCTGGTGTACTATTTTCACTCATTAGAACTAAATCTAACCCCGCATAATTTGCTAAAGTTTTAGCATCGTCTAATCTTTTTACACCCATTTTTTCGCCGTTTGGGCCAATTACCATTAATTCTGCTATTCTAATTTGATCATTAATTAATAGCTCTTCTTGTTTTGCTATACAAAGCACCTCCAACAATTAAAAAGTGAGTACTTTATACCCACTTAAAAACCATAAATTATCTTTTATTCTTGGCTTTTGACCTATTGCTATTTTGCAATCAGGTGGATATAAATCGCTTTCCTTTTTAATAACAACGATATTTTAACATTATATTATATGATTTGTCAATCATTTTATGTATTATTTAACACTAATTTTTTTATAATTTTGGCGTTATTATTTCTTCTATCTCACTAATGCTTTCAATAGTGAATCCCATTTGATTTAATTCTTCTTTTGTTTTGCTAACAGCACAGTTATTTTTGCTAAAAGCTCTAATATAAACACTGCCAGGCATACTTTTAAAAGTATGCGCATTATCAATACTATGATAACACTCTCCAACTTTGGTATTATAGAAACTATTGCCGTACATCATTGCTATTTCTTCGTTTAAAATAATATTCCCATACCGAAGAAGATATTTGGCATATTCCTGCTCATCTACTTTTATAAAATATCCTGGTTTGGGTGTGATTACTGCAATATCATTAATTATTATATATTTCTCTTTTACACAATCTTCTTTCTTAAAAAATTGAACATACGTAGGATCAATTAAAAATAATCTTTTTTCTCCAGAAACATTCAATTCTAATACAAGAAAATTGTGACCTTCAATATTTTGCATGATTGCATTTTGAGTGGCATTCAGGATTACTTTACATCCTAACCCCATAAAATAGTAATACAAAATACTTTGAGCTAAATCACATTTATATGTATAATCATTTAAATTTGGATTAATTTTATAACGAACTAAGTAACTTAAATTATCTAAAAACATTTTTGCTTCTTCAGCAGTTAAATCACAATTATTTCGTATTTTATTTTCGATACTTAATAATAATTCTATGTCTATTCCAACCGGAACAAATGGATCATAATCGATAATATATTCCATTTTGTTGTCCTTATTTTCTATTTTGAATTTTTTCTTTAATCATTTTGATAAATTCATCATATGTTACTGTAGTTGTTTCTTCGCTACCATGTAAACGATAGCTTACTAAATTACCGTCAACTTCTTTTTGACCAATTATTAAAGTTATTGGAATTTTTCTAGTTACACTTTCACGCATTTTATATCCTAACTTTTCATTTCTATCATCCAACTCTATGCGATAATCCTTTAATTTTTCGTATAAACTTTCTGAGTATTCTAGGTGATATTCATTGTTTACTGGAATAATATTTATTTGAGTTGGAGCCAACCAAAAAGGAAGTAACCCTTTTGTTTCTTCTAGAATAAAAGCAGTAAATCTATCAAATGTTCCAAATATAGCTCTGTGAAGAACTACTGGTATTTGTTTATTTCCTTCTCTATCAATATAAGAAAGCTCAAATTTCCTTGGCAATAAAAAGTCTAGTTGACATGTAGATAGTGTTACTTCAGGGCCAACTGCTGGTTTAACTTCAACATCTAATTTTGGCCCATAAAATGCAGCCTCTCCAATTGCTTCATAATATGAAATTCCAAATTCATTTAATACTTCTCTTAACTTATTTTCGGCTTCATTCCACATTTCATCATCATCAAAATATTTTTCTTTGTCTTCAGGATCTCTTAATGATAATCTAAACTTGTAATTTTTTAATCCGAAATCTTGATACACATCAAGGATTAATGATACAACTTTTTTAAATTCTTCACCAATTTGATCTGGTCTTACAAAAAGATGGGCATCATTTTGACACATGCAACGAACTCTTTCAAGCCCTTTTACAGCTCCACTAGCTTCATATCTAAAATCTGTTGCGAATTCACCAATTCTAATTGGCAAGTCACGATATGAATGCAAATCATTAGCATATACCAACATATGATGTGGACAATTCATTGGTCTTAAAACAAATTCTTCATCATCAACTTTCATTGACGGGAACATATTTTCTTTGTAATGATCCCAGTGTCCAGAAGTTTTATACAAATCGACAGTTCCAACGCATGGTGTATAAACATGTTTGTATCCTAATTTTTGTTCTTTTTCATAAATATAATTTTCTAAATTTTTTCTAATAATTGCTCCATTAGGAAGCCATAAAGGCATTCCTTTACCAACTAAATCATGAGACATAAATATATTTAGATTTTTACCAATTTTGCGATGATCTCTCATAGCCGCTTCTTCCAACTCTTTTAAATATTCTGACAAATCCTCTTCTGTATCAAAACAAACGCCATATATTCTTTGAAGCATTTTATTTTTAGAATCACCTTTCCAATAGGCACCGCTAAATTTGAGTAATTTGAAATATTTTAATTCTTTAACTGTTTCTACGTGAGGGCCACGACAAAGATCAGTAAAATCTCCTTGAGAATAACATGTAATAATTGTTTCATTTTCATCCATTCTACTAATTAAATCTTGTTTATAAGGGTCTTCTTGAAACATTTCTATAGCTTCATCTTTGGAAATTTCTTTTCTAAAAATTCTTTTACCATCTTTAGAAATTTTTTTCATTTCACGTTCAATTAATGGAATGTCTTCTTCCGTAATTACCTTATCTCCTAAATCAATATCATAATAAAAGCCTTCTTCAATAACTGGGCCAACCCAAAATTTAGCTTCTGGATATAAATGTTTTACTGCTTGAGCAAGTAGATGAGCACAACTATGATTTAATTTACTCAAACGTTCATCTTCTAATATTTTCTTCATATTCTTTCCTTCTTTCTTTTCTTGTACAATAAAAAAACTCCTCATTAGAGGAGTGAAATTTCACGGTACCATCCTTTATTTAACTTAATTTAGATAACGGCTTTTCACCGGAGTGGATTAGACTCTCTAGAGAATAGTAATTATTTAATTTCCTTTATTAACTTACACCAATCGTTAACTCTCTTTAAAATTCCATTAATAATCGTGTTTCTCATAATTAATTTATGACTTAATTTTAGCACTTTTAAATTTATTTTGCAATCGATTTATACAACTTACTTCTTTCTCGGGACCAAATCCACTCCACCTTTACTAAATGGATTACATTTTAAAATTCTTTTTATTGTTAAAAATATTCCTTTTATGCTCCCATGTAATTCTATCGCTTCTTTAGCATAATTAGAACATGTTGGGTAATACTTACATTTTGAATGACTACTTAGAGGCATAAGTTGATAAATGTTAATTAATTTTAATAAAATTTTTTTCATATTCTCAGTATACTTATTTATTATTTTTTTGACAAGTTTTTTACCAAAAAAAGGTATTGCTATTTAAATTTAAATATACTATACTCAAATTACAGAACAAATGTTTGGAGGCGGAAGATGGAAAGTTTATATCCCAAAAGAAATATCTTGTGCATTGATTTAAAAAGTTTTTTTGCCTCGTGCGAATGTATAGAAAGAGGAATTGATCCTTTTAAATGCCCTTTGGTAGTGGCTAATCCGAACCAAGGTAATGGCGCAATAACACTTGCAGTTACTCCATATTTAAAAAAACAAGGTGTAAAATCCAGAGGAAGATTATTTGAAATACCCCCGAACATTAAATATACAATTGCCAAACCAAGGATGAATTTATATATCGAAAAATCTAAACAAGTTATTGGGATATATTTGGATTTTGTGGCTGAAGAAGATTTATATATCTACTCTATTGATGAATGTTTTTTAGATATTACTAATTACTTAAAACTATATAGGAAAAGCGATATGGACATCGCTTTAGAAATTTTAGATACTATCTATAAAAAATTAGGATTAACTGCTACTTGTGGAATTGGTCCAAATATGCTTTTAGCAAAGGTTGCGATGGATATCGAGGCAAAACACAATTCTAATAATATTGCCAAATGGACATACGAAGATATTGAAACAAAGCTTTGGGCTATTACTCCCCTTTCCAAAATGTGGGGAATTGGACCCAGAATGGAAAAAAATTTAAATAAATTAGGTATTTTTTCTATTGGTGATTTAGCGAAAACTAACCGGTTAGGGCTAAAAGACAAATTTGGAGTAATGGGCACTGAATTGTGGAATCATGCCAATGGTATAGATTTAAGTATTATTAAGGATTATAAAAAAATGGCTAAATCAGAATCCTATAGTCATTCACAAGTTTTATTTAAAGATTATAATGAGAATAATATTAAGATTATTATTTCAGAAATGGTTGATGTTTTAACTTCAAGGCTTAGAAAAAACAACAAACAAACTAGGTGTATAGGTTTAGGCATTAGTTATTCAAAAGATATATCTGGTGGTTTTTATCATACAGTAAAAATTGATAATCCAACCGATTCTTCTTATGAAATATTAAGATATTGTTTAATAATATTTGATAAATTTTATGAAAATTTACCTATCAGAAAAGTAACAGTAAGTTGTGGTACTTTAGAGAAAAAAGAAAGTGTTCAATTAAATTTGTTTGATAGTTCAAAGGAATTAGAAGAAGAAAAAAATATTAATATAGCAATCGATCAAATAAAAACAAAATATGGCAAAAACAGTTTATTAAAAGCAACTAATTTACTAGAAGATTCTACTGCTATTGAACGAAACAAAAAAACTGGAGGGCACTATTCATGATAGATAGAGGAATAATAAAATGGCAACCTTTTAATTCTTGCTTTTCTGGAACTAGCATAATAAATGAAATAAATGATAATAAAAACAAAGAAAAATTTCCCGTTCTTTCAGAAGATCAATTATATGCAATTGAAGAAAAAATTAAAGATGCTTATACTTTAAAAATCTCTATTAATATAACATATTATTATGCCGGAAAAATAAAAACTGAAGTTGCTATAATAAAGGGCATAAATATGCACGAAAAAAAGATTTGCCTAAATAATAAATATATTTATTTCAAACAAATCTTAAAGATATCTTATTAAAATGTTCCTTGATCAATTATAGATTCTATATCACTTTCTAAATTTTCAGCAAGAATATATAACATTTTATTGAGATAAAATTCTGTTGTGTGATAATTTTTGGTAAAATCATATGAATATTTATCATTTATTTCATACGATATATCTATAATTTCGTTTTCTACTAAAGCTCCATTCCAAGATATTAAAGGAATTGGAATTAGTCGACCATGTTCATCGACTTTCTTTGGTAATTTCATTTGTTTTTTATTAAGAATTGTAATAATTTTATAAAATAAATCCTCGTGTTTTTTCCCTAATTTTAAAGTTATATCAACTAAATCTTCTGAACATAATTTTGATGATATAGTGTTTTTGGTAATTTTAGCTAAAGCCTTTTCATCAATAATTTCTCCATTTACATAAACTGATGTATGAGATATTTCCATTCCATTTGATGTTAAAAGTTCATATAATTTTAATGCTTTTTCTTTGAATTTATCTAAATCATGCAGTTCAACTTTATCCATATTATATTGTAAATTAATTTGACTAATAGATATATTAGTCAAACGTTCATTGTCCACCGCAGAAATTACTGGAGCAATTAAATTATCTGTATAATTAAAAACATTGAACTTTTTATATTCATTGCTTAGTTCCTTTTGTAAATCATCTAATAAGTCTTTATGTTTATCAAAAATATTAAACCAAAACGTGATACTAAAACAATTAATTTTCATAATATCATCTCTTCTCCTAAAAATATTATAGCATAAAAAAAATAGCTAGCGCTATTTTATAAAATCATTTCAAATGAATTTAACATATAATTTATTCTAATTTTCATTCCTTCTTGATATTCTGGAGTATTAGGTGATTTAACTGTTAATTTGTATGTTTTTCCATTGGTAGAAATGTAATGCTCTTCAGTATAATTATCAACTTGAACATAACAATTATTATATGTCATATCTAAAGATCCCGTCGAACATGAATTAGGTAATCCAGATTCTTCAACTACTACTAAAATTTTTTCATCATTTACAAATTTAAAAATATCTTGACTTTTATATTTAAATACAGTGAAATTATCTATATCATATCTCATTGAGTAATTTAAATCACTTACATATTTTTGTGTTGTAATTAGTTCTTCTTCCCCTTCAATTGTGATATATTCTAATTTTTTATCAGTTGATATATTAATTTTAATGTAACTTTTTTCTACAAAGAAATAATTCATTAAATATACAATAACAAAACATAAAATAATTACTCCTAATACGACTAACACTTTCATTATAATTGAATTTGTTTTAGATGATGTATTACCTTTATTATATTTAGCACTTTTTATACTAATTTGTTTATTTGCCATACTATCACTACCTTTAATTAAATAATACTACGCATTTCAAAATTCAGCAATAATATTTATTTTTAATGTGTCAATTAAATATAAATACTACCCTATTAGTATGGATGAAATAAAAAGTTATATGCTCTCATGCTATTCAAAATGAAATAATAGATTTATTAGATAATCCATAAGAAAGGAGAAAATAGTACCTAAAAAATAAAAAAACCCGTGAATACGGGGTTAAATGTCAATTGGTGGAGGATGTGGGATTCGAACCCGCGACCCCCTGCGTGCAGGGCAGGTGCTCTAGCCAGCTGAGCTAATCCCCCAAACGACATGATTATCTTAACATATAATTTTTAGATAATCAAGCTTTTTTTACTTTTTTATTACTTTTATTAAACCATTTTCTAATTCTTCTAATGATTTTCCAATATCCTTTTTGCTAATGTAATCACTAATTCTCATTTGATAATGTGAAGTTTCTAACATTTGTTTACTTCTTTTTGAAGCAACATGAACAAGCATATATTTAGAATCAACAATATTTAATAATTTATCAATTGATGGATATAACATGGTATCACCACTCCTTACAATAATATCTTACTAAATATTTTTAAATTAATACAATATTTAATATGAATTTTACATTTATTTGACCAATATTTTAACTATCAATTTCAACTGATATTTTTTTATCTTCATATTTTATTTTTATAACATTAGAATTAAGTGAGGTATTTTCATTAAGTGGATTTGTTACAACACCATCCTCATTTGTAGCCAATAAATTATTATCAATCAGATCTTGAACTTTTATATATATTATTTTTTCATCTTCAAATAAATACAAATTATTTTCTCCATACACAGTTGCACATTTTTTAATTGTTTCAATCGTATTTTCGTATAAATTATTTAAATCATAGTTATCAGAAAAAGCATATGATATTTTATTGACAATAATAAAATATCCGATTGAAAATACCAATAAGATGGCAATTAATATTATAATTGTTTTATTTTTTGAAATTTTCATATTACACCTACTAAATATATATTTTTATTATATCTTATTTAAGATAATTAGCCAAGAAAAAAATCTCTAAAAAGAGATTTTAGAAGCAACAATTACGATCATATACGTTAGAAACCACATTTTCTTCGCAAGTTGTATAACAAGGTGTAAATGTATGTCTATAAACATGATGATTAATTATCCTTGTGTTGCAAGGCATTATATGCGGCACCTCATAACATAAATATCTATGACAAACTCTCTCTTGTGGACATTCATGAATTGGCGGACACATCATTGATTGCTGAGGTTGCATATAATCCATACTACAATTACATGAGTTCATATTCATATTTGTATCATAACCTGATTCATTATACTCAAATTTCTTTTGTTCCATAACATTATTTCCTTTCTATTTTATATTATGAATAATTTGAGTTTTGGTATGGGTTATTTTAATTAACAATTTTAAAATGCACTACTGGAGAATTTTCGTCAAGTGCTGCAAAATCGTACCCTAAATCCTGAGCATACTGTATTATTTCTGGTAAAGCCTCTAATGTGTTTTTCTTAATATCATGCAATAAAATAATATACTCACCATCGCCTTTTAAATTTGATTTTATATTTTTTATTATTGCATCAGTGGAACCATCTTTTTTGTCAGTATCTCCACTATCAAAAGTCCAATCAAAATAAATATAGCCCTTCTCTGTCATTATTTTGGCTAATTCAGTCATTATTCCTTTTTTATAATTATTGCTCACAGTATTAGAACTACCACCTGGAAAACGAAAGATTTTAGGTTGTATTCCGGTTGCGTCAATTATAACTTTTTCTATTTTTTTAAAATCGGCCAAATAAGCATCAACACTTTGATAAATAGACCATTTATGACTATATGTATGTATTCCAATAGTATGACCTTTTTCATAAATGATTTTTAATAATTTTTGATATTTTGGAAATTGGTTAGTAACAAAGAAAGTCGCCTTAATATTATGATTTTCTAAAACCGCTAAAATTTGTTCAGTATATTGTCCAGGTCCATCATCAAACGTCAAGTAAATGGTTGCTCCATCCACGACAGGAAATTGATATTCAGTAGCATCATCAGATGCTACTACTACTTTTCTTTCCAAATTAACTACATTCCCAACACTATCGCTTATCTTATAATTTAATGAATATATTCCTGAGACATTTGTATTAACTTCTCCTTCTATTATTATTTTATCGGTAATATTTCCATCGCATGAATCGAATGCTAATGCTCCAGCTTCATTATATTTTTCCCCAACATGTAAATATACAATTTTGCTACCTTTTAATGTAAGTATTGGTTTTTCATTATCTATATATTTTATTTCTTGAACTAATTCGCTTTTGTTGTTTGAACTATCTATAACATTAATATAAATTTTTTTATCTTTTATTTTGTATTTAATTTTATCAGATATATCGCCATCATAATCATCAATTGCTGTTATGTCAATTTCTACTAAATTATTTTTTTGACACATTTTTATTTCTTGATTCAATGTAATTATAGGAGCACTATTATCTACAACATTAACTATTTTTATAACTTCTTTTTTTATGTTGTTTACAGATGTTTTATAAGTAATAATATATCTACCTATTTTCGAAGTATCTACACTGCCTTGTGTTTCGACCTCAAGACTTTTTGTGCTAAACATTGTTTTAAGATAAGCATTTGCCCCGTTTTCTTCATAATTATCACCTAAATTAATAGTAACATTTTTATCACCAATAATATCTATTTTAATTATAGGAACAAAATAGTAAACAATAGAGAGCATAACTAAAATTATTAAAATAATACCGCCTAAAATCATTTTGTTTTTGCCACTCATAAAATCACCAGCTGTAAATATTTTAACACAAAAAAAAGCCTTTCGGCTTAATATTATAAATTTTTGGATTATTTAGTGTCAACCTTAGGAAACAAGAATTGTTTTGTGTTATAGTAATATTGGCAACCACTTACCACAGATAATAAAGTTGCTATTAAAAGTAAAAAATTATCTATCGGTAAATTTATAAATGTAAAAGGTATATTATTAAATAATGTTAAAGTTAAACCTACCATCATACACAATGTTTTTGCTTTTCCTAGCCAACTAGCTGCTACTACTTTTCCTTTGTTCCCGCTAATCATTTTCAAAGAGTCAACTATGATATCACGTGTTATTATTACAACAGGAATTAATATAGGAATTAATCTGTCATAAGCCAAAATAATTAATAAACCATTTACTAAAATTTTATCCGCAATAGCATCTGCCACTTTTCCGAAATCCGTAACCATATTTCTACTTCTGGCAAGATAACCATCAATAAAATCAGTAAGCGATGCTATTAAAAATATTACTCCAGCAATAATATATTTTAAGCTTAACACTTCTCCATTTACTAAATACTCAGGAAATTTCATTCCTAAATCATACCACGGAATCAATAGCATTATAATCATCAATACTGCCAAAATAATTCTAGCTATTGTAATTTTATTTGGTAAATTCATTAATATCACTACTTTCTATAACTCACTACATATGCATTCTTTTTATCTACTGTAATTTGATTTATCGACCAAAAAATCGCTAAAACTACTAAAATTAATACTAAAATGTAAATAAAAATATATATCCCTCGTCTATTTTTCGGTCTGTTTAATGTATAAGGCGAAATGATTTTTTCTTCTTCAGTTTCTTTTGTGTTTAATTCAATTGTTTTTTCAATTTCTTTTATAGGAATTCTAGATGTATATTCAAAAAGATACTCATTAAATTCTTCTAACATTTTTTCAGAATTTATCCCTAAATATTTGGCATAGTCTGAAATATATTTTTTTAAAACAAAAATATCTTTAAATGCACCAATCTTTCCTTCTTCAATATTTTTTAATGCTAATTCACTTATTTCCAAGTCTTTGCTTACTTCATCTAAATCTATTCCTGATTCTGCTCTTGTTTCTCTTAAGAGGTCAGCAATCTCTTTCAAAATTTCCACTCCTTAATAAAAAAAATAACATTAATAAGCCATGTTCTGTACTCATGTTTATGAGCGACAAATATTTATCTATGCTTAAAAAGCATCTATAAAATCGTTCATTTCCTTTTTTATAGTTCCCCTACCAAAATTTGGGTTTCTCACTCGTGGGGTTTACCGCGTTTCATTTGTCTGTCACCAGACACATACGTTTCTGTGGCACTTTACATCTACTTATATCTTTTTTATAAGATATTTTCGAAGCCGTTAGCTTTGCTACCTTAGGTTATTTTTTCCCTAAGCACGAACACTACAATCATCTCAGATTGTGTGAGCATGGACTTTCCTCTACATTGCAAATCAATGCAGCATTTGTCTAAATATTATTCTTCTTTGCCAAATACAACTTTTTCTAATTGACTAATTCGTTTTAACAAATCTACATTTGTTAATGTTCGTGTTGTACTTTCTTCTGTTTTTTTGATTTCAAGTTGCTCTTTTAAAAATCTTATTTCTTGTTTTAACTTACTATTATCTTCAGTTAAATCTTTGATGTCTTTATCTAACTTTTTTATTATAGAATTGTATTCGGTATAATCACGAATAATCATATCAAGAAATTTATCAACTTCTTGTGGTCTATACCCTCTTGCATCAATTTTAAATTCCTTTTCTAAAATATCTTGGGGAGTTAAATAAATTCGATCATTATACACTTGAACCACCTTCTAACAATGAAATTATAAACGATTTATACTTTTCTTGTCAAGTTCTTTAAGGTTAACTGTTTCAATATAAATACCTACATATTCAACTTTTTTTAACATTTCATTTAAGACATAGTCTATTCTCATATTTTTCACCTAATAATATATTACCAGTATGATAAAAATAAATAAATAGCTTCGACAAATGTTGCCAAAAATTTTAAAATGTTTTTCATTTATTATATTATTTTTAGCTTTTTAGTTGATTTTTTTTTATGACTGTAATATAATATTAATGCGATTGGGGAGCACGCGCCCATAGCTCAATTGGATAGAGCGTTAGACTACGGATCTAAAGGTTAGGGGTTCGACTCCCTTTGGGCGCACCATAATTCCGAGAAGTAGCACAGCTTGGTAGTGCACTTGGTTTGGGACCAAGGGGTCGCAGGTTCGAATCCTGTCTTCTCGACCAGTAAAAAATAACAGTATTTTTAATACTGTTTTTTTAATATCTAAGTTTATGAAATAATTCCTCTATGCAATCATTTTTTATTTTAAATCCGACCCCATGGTCCTTAATAAGGAATTCATCACTTTTTCCAAGTGCACTTTTCATATAGAAATTCACAAAAATTTTATCATTTTCTACTAACTTCAAAAATTCAAAAAAACTTGTCAGTTTATATAAATTCATTTTTACATATTTATAATATTTTTTGTTCTTGCGGTAATATGGATAAGCTTGAATAATAGCTAAATTAGTAAGTTTTCTTTTTAATTTTGTTTCTAACGTTTTAAAATCCCAGCTGCAAACGTTTTCTATAAAAACCCCCTTATAGTAAGATTGCATTACTATTTTCATCGAATAGTAGTCTACCTTCAGCTTGAATTCATACTCAAATCTTTTAATGGAAAAGTTTGAAAACACTTTTCTTTCAAATAACTTATAATCATTTTTATCACCAAACCGATGATAACCATATTTCTCAAAAATATATTTAATTGCTGATTCATTGTGTTTTTTAGGAACACAATTAAATAAAGTTATAGCGCTTTTAGAATAACCTAATTTACATTTAAGTTCTATGCTTTTAAAATCAGGTTTGCATTCTTGATCCTCTTCTTTATTTAAAAGCTTCTCAAATGTATAACCAACACCTGTTGTACCCTGTCTTAAAGCTTCAACTAACCCTAAAGCTTTTATTTTTCTAAATTCTTTTTTTAATAATATAACATCTTCTTTCATCAAAACCTCCTAAAAAACATATAACATATATAACTTGAAAACTTTGTCAGATTATAGTTTGTTAACTAAAAATTGTTAAATTAATGTCAAAATTAATTATTTTTATGTAATTTTTATTATATATGACTATAATTAGAATAGAAGGAGCTATATTTGGGGAGCCTAATATTGATAATTCGCAATTAATAAAAGAATAAAAGGTTTATATATAGTTAGCTCTTTTTGTTGATGTAGTCATCTAAAAATTAGATGACTTTTTATGAAAATAAAAAAGGTTAGTATTATAAAAAACTAACCTTTTTATATTTAAAATGGTGTCTCGTTGGAGATTCGAACTCCAGACCCTTTGATTAAAAGTCAAATGCTCTACCTACTGAGCTAACGAGACAAAATTAAGATGGCTGCCCCGGCTGGGTTCGAACCAACGGAATGTCAGAGTCAAAGTCTGATGCCTTACCACTTGGCTACGGGGCAATATTTTTATAAAATGGTGGAGGGACATGGATTTGAACCATGGAACCCGAAGGAACAGATTTACAGTCTGCCGCGTTTGACCACTTCGCTATCCCTCCAAAAAAATGGTGCCGACAGAGGGAATCGAACCCCCAACCTACTGATTACAAGTCAGTTGCGCTACCAATTACGCTATGTCGGCATTAAAATGGTGGGCGATATAGGACTCGAACCTATGACCCCCTGCTTGTAAGGCAGGTGCTCTAACCAACTGAGCTAATCGCCCGATTAGCTTCTTGTCTTGAATTTCTTTTCAAGACAATTAAGATTATACTATACAAATTTTAAATATGCAATAATTTTTTTGAATTTTATTAAAAAATTAACCCTTTTTGTATAGCGTAAGGCAAAAAGCGATCTCTAATTGATGATGATAAATTAAATTCTGTCTCACCTAAAGAATACCAATGGTAATCCAAAATTTCATCATTTGGAATTAAACTAACATGAATTTTCTTAGTCGCTAAAAACATATTCATCTCAATAATTACATCCGAATCACTTTCTGCGGCTTCTTTAAAGCACATTATAGGAAGCAAGTCTTCTTCACAAAACTCAAATCCTTGCCCTATTTCCTCGTTAACTTCTCTTAAAGCAGCTGTTATCTCTGTTTCGCCAGCCTCAATTCCTCCGCCAACTAAAGTCCAAGAATTAGTGGCACTGCTTCTAACCGATTTTACAATTAATAATTTGCCATTTTCGATAAAAGCCACTCCTACAACTCTTTTTAATCTCTCCATCCTACTACCTCATATAATTATTATACTACTAATATTTAGAAAATTGTAGGAATGACTACTAATATAAGTCAATTTGTGTTAATATTTGATTGAGAGCTTTTCCTAACGAAAGGTTTTTGTATGAAAAAAAATTACCGTGTTGGAAAATTTGAATTAGATGATAATCAAATGCAACTGCTTTTAAATGATAACAACTCTTTAGTAATTGCAGGAGCTGGTTCCGGAAAAACTCTGACAATATTAGGAAAAATAAATTATCTAATAGAACACAACATTTGTTTACCAGAACAAATTTTGATAATATCATTCACAAATGCGTCCGTTAATGATATAAAAACCAGAATAAATTATAATGTTAATGTCTATACTTTTCATAAGTTAGCCATGACTATATTAGAAAACGCTGATTATAAATATAGTTTATGTCCTTCTGCGCTTCTAAGATTTGTGATTGAAGAATATATTCACACATGCTCTGTAAAGGAACAGAAAATAATTCTTAAATTCTTAAAAATTAATTTTAGTTATACCTTCTTTTTAAAATCAAAACAATGCCAATCCTTTTGTAACTTGATTGAAACTTTTATCAATTTATTTAAAACTAATAATTTTTCTGTTCAAGAAATTTTAAACAAAAACTTTAGTAATTTGCAAAAGGAAGTTATGATAATTTTTTTTAAAATATACAAAAAATATAATTCAGAGAAGCTAGGTCTTCAACAATTAGATTTTGATGATTTAATTATTTATGCTACTTTAATTGTCAAAAAGACCAATTTAAAATATAAATATATTATTATAGATGAATTTCAAGATACCTCATTGATAAGATTAAACTTAATCAAAGAAATTTATTTACAATCCAAATCAAAAATTGTGGTTGTTGGGGATGATTGGCAATCTATATATCGATTTAGCGGATGTGATTTAAATATTTTTTTGAATTTTTCCAAAATATTTCCCAAAGTTCAAAAAATAAATCTAACTAATACTTACAGAAATAGTTCACAATTAATTTTGATTGCATCTGAATTTATTCAAAAGAATCCTTTACAAATAAAAAAGTCTTTAACATCCCAAAAACAAAATATATCCCCAATTGTCTTAGTTCCTTATAAAAATAAAAATATAATATTTAAAAAGCTTTTAAATCATTTAATAAAGATTTCCAAAAATAATATTATGATATTAGGTAGAAACAACAATGATATTTTTGAATATCTAGATGAAGATTTTATTTTTGAAAATAACATAATCCATTATATGGATTGTAAAATAAATTATTATACAGTTCATCGCTCCAAAGGTCTTGAGGCAGAACATGTCATTATTTTAAATTGTAATGACTCTATTTTAGGATTTCCTAACAAAATTGAAAATAATGCTATTATTAATAAGCTAATTCCAAATGTAGAAATCAAATTTGCTGAAGAAAGACGATTATTTTATGTTGCTTTAACAAGATGCAAAGAAACTACCTATTTGGTGTACAACAAAAACTATCCCTCGATTTTTTTAAAAGAAATAAAAAAAATCATAAAAAAACGACTAGGTAAAATTTCCTATTTTAAATAAAAAAAGAAAATATTTTTTTTCTTTTAAGTTTATCTTATATTTATGAAGAAGAATGTCAAAAATACTTTGATGAGTATTTACTACCTTTACTAGAAAACTCTAAAGATATTAAGTTTGATACTACCTATAAAAAATTTATCAAACTAAAAGAAAAAGCATTACAACTTGTAAAATGCAATGCTTCAATGGGAACTTCAATAGAATTTTTAAAAATGGAAAATTTTAGAGATACTTATGGCGATATAGATTTCTTATATAATGATGATAAAGAAATAAAAGAAAAAGTTGCCAAATCTCTATATGATGAGTTGCTAAAAAAATAAGTGCTACACACTAATGTGTTAGCACTTTTATTTGAATTTTTCTACTTTTTCTATGTTGATAACAATAGCACCTTTTGGCTTAGTTGCTCCAAATGGTGTAACTTCTCCATTTGAGAAAAATGTTTTATTACAAAAATCATAATACTCACCATCTTTATAAAATTTGGCTTTCCCATACATTCTTAATCCTACCCATTCTTCATTAAAAACTGTTAATACTACATTAGGATTATATGAGATATTTCTTTGTGTATTATTCATTTCATTTACTGAAATAATAATCTTATTTTCTTCTAAAACTCTTATATCAGAGGCAACAGATAAATTAGGATTATTATCACTATTGATAGTTGCTATATGCATTGGCTTTCCATCTATCAACTCTTTGTAATCTAATAAATTCATCTTAATAACCTCCATCTATATTTATAATTTCGCCATTGATATAACTAGCATTATCACTTGCTAGAAAATATATTGTCTTAGCAATTTCATTAGGATTAGCAAATCTTTCTACATAAATTTTTGCAGTTTCTTCTTCTATATAATCTTTAGGCAAATCTTTATTCATATCAGTATCAGCCCAACCAATAGCAATAGCATTAACTCTTATATTAGGTTTAAATTGATATGCTAAATCTCTTGTAAGACTTTGTAATCCTATTTTTGAAATATTATAATCTAAGCACTCAGGAGATATTGTCTTTGTTCCATTTGTTGAAGAAACATTGATAATAGCACCACCATTATTCATATATTTAGCAACTTCTCTTGCAACAATAAATGCACCAATAACATTTATCTTTAATGTCTTTTCAAATTCTGCTATTGTTATTTCTTCAAAACTTCTATCGTATACTATACCGGCATTATTAACTAAAACATCAATACTTCCAAATTCATTTATTATAGTTGAAACCATATCTTTAACTTCAACCTCATTAGATACATCTGCTTTTATAGTTAATGCTTTGATATTATAATTTTCTTCTACATATTTCTTTAGTTCTAAAGCATTATTTTCGCTATTGTTGTAGTTTATAACTACATTATAACCTTTACTAGCAAATTCAATTATAGTAGCCTTACCAATACCTCTAGAACTACCAGTTACTAATACAACCTTATTCATTATCTTGTAAACCTCCATTGTTTAAAGTATGTGCATTTGCCATCTTCGTTTAAACTTATTTGAAAAATGCCATCTATCTCTTGTTTAGTATTATTTGCAATCATAGTTCTTGTCATTTGCCAATTTATAATACAAGTATCATCATTGTAAGCAACTATCTCATACTTATAATCTATATCTTTTTGATTATCTGCTACTACATTCCAAAGATTGATAACATCTTCAAAAGTTTTACAAGGCTCATCAATAGGGTTTTCATAATATTTAACTTCTTTATCTAATGTTTTAAGAGTTCTTTGCCAATCTAATTCTTTCCAAGATTCCATAAACTCTTTAGTCCAACTATTATATTTTTCTAACATACTATATTTTCCTTTCTAATTATTTATATTTTTAATTCCTACCTCAGGTATCATAACACTACTAGGTGTATCTATAATAAACTTAATTAGTCTAGCAACTTCTTTTGTATCTAAACCATTTGCCATATTTTTTTCTATATTCATTCTACTAAACACTTCTGTTTTCATCATACCCGGCATTACATCAGTAACTCTTATTCCATATTTGGCAACTTCATCTTGTAATGATTTAGAGAAACCTGTTACACCCCATTTAGAGGCATTATAAACAACCCTTTCCGCTTTGTGATTTATTCCTGCTTGTGAGTTAATATTGATGATTAAACCATCTTTATTTTCTTTCATAGATGGTATTACTGCTTTTGAAACATTTATTGTTCCTAGTAAATTAACTTCTATTACAGATTTTATTCTGTCGCTATCATTTGTATCTAGTTCTTCTTGAATCCATATCCCTGCATTATTTATAAGAACATCTATTTTTTTATATTCTTCAATTATTTCACTTATTGCTTTTTCAACTTTTTCATAATTGCTTACATCACATACTTTGTAAGAACAATTATTTTCCTTAGCAACTAAGTTCATTTTTTCTTCATTTGTGGCAATTATTATCACATTATTTTCTTTTGAAAATGTTTCTGTTAATGTTTTCCCTAAGCCATCACTACCACCAGTAATTACTATTGTTTTACTCATTTATTTCCTCCTCAATCCAATTTAAATAATCTTGATTATAACTAGTTAAATCAAATACTGCAAATTCAAAACAATCGTAACTATGAATTTCTTTTATCACATTAAATATTTTTTCTTGTAAAGATTTTTTTGTTTTCATAAAAACTAGATACTCTTTACTTTCTTCTTGTTCTTTTTTCCAATTCCATTTACTATTACTTTCAACCATTTGACAACTGGCAACTAGTTTTTCATCTAATAACTCAGAAATTACTTGTTTAGCCTCATCAAGATTATCAAAAGCAGTTTCTATCATACAATACATATAATCACTCACTTTCAAGTTTTTTCACTAATACAATTATACCATACTTTTTTACACAAAAATTAACAAAAGTTGCAGTTTATACCTAGAATTACTACTAAATATATGAGGAGGTGTTAATATTAAAGATTTGATACCATTAAAAGTTGCTAGTAAAGAATTAGGCATATCTTATAAAACTCTTTATAGTTGGGTTTAACTGCACTAGCATATTTAGATAAAACTAGTGGCATATTAACCGAAGATGGTGTAAATATAGGAAAGCAAAGATTTATGGAATTAGTTGATATATCACATAACACTTTTAGTGAGGGTGTTAACCATCTAATAGAACTTAATATTATGGCAAGAACTAAATCCGGTAAAAATAGTGTTTACTTGATGAATCCTTTTATATTTATGAATGGAATAAGGAGATAGTTAAGTTCATATCTCTTGACCCAAAACAAAGAATTGCAGTAGATTGTTTTACTTGTATTAAAGGTATGGATTTATCTAAGCAATATGGAAAACCAAAAAGAAAGGAATAAGTTTGTCGCTTATTCCTCTTATTTTTTTACTTATTCATTAACTCATTATATTTTTTTATTTGTTCTATGTTGTTTCTCTGAAATTCTTTTCTAAAATCTTCTAGAAGTTCTGCTTTGGGATTTTCTAAAAGTTTTCTTTCTTTTTTAGTTAACTTATTTTCTTTCATCATTTGTTCAGTTACTAAAAGTTCTATCATCATATTATTCATTTCTTCAGTTAAGTGAAATCTTAAATTTTTCCATTCATTTTCCATTTTTTATTGCC
>SVAK01000009.1 GCA_015059445.1 Bacillota bacterium
TTTCCATTTATAACCTCCTGCGGTTTTTCTTTTTCCTTTGCATACATCAACTATATGACCATTATTTATATTTAATGTTTTTGAGGCTTTTGATATACTTTCCCACTCATCAATTTTTTTATCATTTGTTGTTAATCTTACAATTTTCCTTTGACGAAGTTTATTATTTGCTTTTTTTTCATGTCTATTAATATTATTTTTCCTTAATATTCTAGATATTAAAGCTTGATCCACATTATATTTTTTGGCTAAATCCGTAACATATTCACCATTTGAGTATTCATCACAAATTTTAATATATATGTCATTTGTTAATTTTACCTTTCTTCTTGAATCTAACATCGAATATTTATTATTATAATCCTGTGTGCACCATTCAAGATTTTCAACTTTGTTATTTTCACGATCAAAGTCTTTGTGATTAACGTGTGGTAATTTATAAGGATTGGGGATAAATGCTTCTGCTACTAACCTATGAACTCTTTTATTTTTTTCAATACCTTTTAATGATAAATGTACCAAACAATAACCATATCTCTTATACTGTTTTAAAATCCTTGCTTCTAATATATTTTTGTTTTTTAAACTTCTAACTTTTCCTAAATTACTAACTTGATATAATCCCTCATATCCTTTTATATCTCTCCATTCTTCCATTACTTAATATCACTATCCTTTAATTCATCACAATTTTCAAACATACCTGTTATATCATTAGGGTTTTCATAGACTTTGATTATTTTTTTCAATTTTTCATTTTCTTCTTTTAATTGTTGGATTTCTTGTTGTAATTTAAAATTCGATTTACATACTTTTGAATAATCATTTGCTAACTCAATAGCTTTCTTTGTTAAAGATTTATCTTCAGGATTATATTCTCTTGCCATATTTTTTAATATTCGAAATTTATCATCCATTACTTAATATCACTATCCTTTATGTTTTTAATATGTGATTTTCTAAAATGAAAATTATAATAAGGAAATGTAAAACAAGGTCTTAATAAATAACCACCATCTTTTAATTTATTTGGATCATTAGGATAATCTTCTTCTTTATGTAATATTCCAGCTTTAACATCATTATCATTAAGTGTAATTACAACTTTTTTACCTAAAAATTGTTCTATTCTTTCCTTTTTCATTTAACATCACTCCTAAATTATTTGTTTTTCTTTAATATACTTATAAAACATATTTCTCAAAGTGATTATATCTTTCCTTAATGTTTCTTCATCTTGTTTCTTTAACCATGCATAAAAATAATTTGAAGTAGCATTATATAATCCAGATAATTTTACATTATTTCTACGTAATACTTGCTCTTTTACTTTTCTCATACTTTTCCAAAAATTGTAATATGGGAATTTTAGCTTTGTCATTATTCCAGAACATTCAATAACTACACCTTCTATATCTTTCTTAGACATATCATCCTCATCAGTATTTTCTAAATACCATTTATGAAATTCTCTGACATTATCAAATTCCTTATATATAGTTTTGCATTCACAATTAATTAGTTTTGCTAATTCTTGCACTTTTTCGTAAGGCTCCTTCTTAAATTCATAATCATTATGTATAATATCGAGCAATACAAGTTTAGATTCATTATATTGAATGATGTGCGGATCATGTTCTATATCTATTACTTCAAACGTTAATGAAACATCATTTTTTTCTAAAAAATATTCTAATTGTTGCTTGTTAATATTACTGTTTTCATAGATATTTCTAAACCATTCAGCAAAGTCACCTTTATTAGTTGATTTACTTGCTACAAACAATTCTCCATTAACCCATGACATAATACCTAAATAGCCATTTTCTTTTTTATAGCATGTTATCTTATCCTTAAATTTAACAATTAAATGTTCCAACTCTGTGTCTCTTCGTTCATTTACATTAAAGAATTTTTCATAACCTCTTGCAACAACTTTATTTGTATTTGTATTTATAAATAATCCCCTAGCCTTACAAGTCAATTCATTCCAATTTTTATTGTAAAAAGCATTATGAGTAAAATTAAATGAACTTATATTATTATCTAATACTGTTTCTTTAATATCTCTTGAATTTCTTAATTGCTCTATCATTGGTATTTCATTAATTATTTTTGTTTTACACTCTTTAACCTCATCATCTACTTCTTGACTGCCATAATTATTATTTTTTATCTTTATCAAAGTAGGAATTTCTTCTTTATTTAATTGCAATACTTTTAAATAACCTCCAAATTCTACCTTCCCCTCTAAATTATATGATTTTCTATTTACATCATCTATTTCATATGTATTTCTGTGGCCATGAATTTGCATTACTAAATTAGTCATAGTATTTTCTGTATATATGTTATCTATATCTACGTTATAATCTCCTACACCATTTATAAATTGCTCTGTTGCAATTAGCTGTAATTCATCTGGAAGATAACTAATTCCGCCATGTGAAATTAAATATGTTATCTTTCCAAATTTAAAATAAGCTATCTGTCCTATTTTTCTATAAAATGCCCTTAAAGCTTTTTTATCTAAATCTAAAATCTCAACCATAGTTTTCTTTAAAAATGTGTTAGATTTTATGTTTTCAATTTCATCAAGCGAATAATAATTAATCCACTTTTCATGATTGCCTTCTAAAAATAATACATTTTTACGATTTGATATAGACATTAAAAATTCTAATGTTTCTTTATTTTGTAGTCCTCTATCTATATAATCCCCACAAAATATATACATTTCATTTTCATTAAATGGATATTTTTCAAAATACTCTTTCAAAGGATCATAACACCCATGGATATCACCAAATACATTTACTCTTTCATAATGATTTAAATCAAGTAGTTTCATACCTACTTCATTCCAAAAATTATTTTTATCTACTTTTACCCAACCGCTTGTTTTTCCTTGTGTTCTTAATCTTGAATACATTTTATCTATAACATTTTCAGGTACTCGTTTGTAGTCTTCTCTCTGTAAATTTCTTCTTTTGCATTCTTCTAATGACACATCACTAAAATCTACAAAATATCTTCTATATCTATATCTTTCACATAATTTATTGTATCTGCTAAAATCACTTGATCTACTATGAGTTGCGTCTATTATTACAAATTCTCCCCTAGACATTCTCTTTTCTAGTAATTCAAATAATAATTGCCATACATAATTATCATTTTTCTGGCTTATTACCCTATGGTTTTTATCAGCCACAATTATAGGACTTTCCACTAATAGCCTTATTGAATCTGCACTCAATGTATAATTTTCTAGTCCCATTTCTTTAACCCATGTAGATTTACCACTTGCTGGGCTTCCTCTTAATATAATTAAAGTCCTCATTATTGCTCCTTATCTATTAATTTTCTTAATTTTTGATTTTAATTTTCTAATTCTTCATATTGTTTATCCATGTCTTTTTGAAGTTCTAGCAAATGCTTGTTTTCTTTTTTTAATCTAATAATAGCTTTATTAGCTTTGCTTCTAGTTACATTTTGAAGTTTTTTATATTCCCTAACAATTTTTCTGAATTCATTTTCTTTTCCTTCATTAAACATTTCAGTTATTTCTTCAATAGTAGCAGTACCACTGTCGCACATTTCTTCTATAAAAAAATCAATCATTGTTAAAATTATGTTGTCATTTTTTTCATTTCGTTTTTTCATTATTATTCCTCATCTACCCTTACTAAAATTTTGTAATTACTTTTTGATGATTTTTGCATTCTTTTTAAATGTGCAGGAGATTGATAAAATAATAAAGTTTTCTTTTGAACATTGAATTTTTTTGATAATTCATCTAGATTGTCAATTGCTAAACACTCATCACCTTTATACAAAGCATATTCTTTTCGCTTTTTCATCTATAATCCTCCAGTAATTTCAATAATTTATATAATCTCTTTAAATAATCAATTTTAGTCATTTTTACATATTCTTCTTTTTTATTATTCTTATTTTGAAAATCAGTTTTAATTATTTCAGCAGTTATTTTTTCTTTAATGTAGTCAATTGTTTCTCGCATTATCCTTACTTTCCTTACTTCTTTTCAAAACTTCTTTTCTACTGTAATCATAAGCGATTATCTCTTCTTTAGTAGGTGCACGTCGATGTGTTTTACAATACTCTAATCTTTCAGTTGTTTCTTCCAATTGAAATTTTACTTTTTCCAATTCACTATTCAAACTATGCATTTCTTTAGCTATTGCCCTTTTTTCACGTTTATAATTTTCAATTTTAGCTTTCAAATTACTGTTTTCTTTTTCAACTTTATCCAACAATTTTTGTAAATCACTTTTTTTAAGGCGTAAATCTTCTATTGTTTTAGAATGTAACAATATTGCTATTTCTTTATCTTCGATTATTTTATCTTTTTCCTTAATCTTTTTATTAAGTCTAATTAACTCTAAAGAGTTGCGTTTTAAGTCTTCTTCATACTCATTTTTAATTGTTTTATAATGAAATACCCAATTTACAAAATCTCTTATTTCTAATAATGTTTTCATACCTCTCCTTATAAAACAACCAAAACTACCCTATCTATCTTTTACTTCATATAAATCACAAGCTATATCGTTTTTCATAGCTCTATCATTTTTATTTATCAAACATTTATTGTTATCAAAGTTTTTACAATTCTTACAATAACAACCTATTTTATAGCCATTAATAAATCTAAACATTGTTCTTGAGGATATTCTTCCACCATGTTGAAGATACAGTTTTCCATTAAGATTATTAATATCTTTCTCTTCGCCATAAATATCTACTTGTCTGAATTTAGACATCTTAAAACTCCTTAATCATAATCAACGTACTCGATACTTTCTCTATCGTATCCGTATCGTTCTAGTAAATCTTCTTCTAATTTATCTAAATCTTCTTTTATTTCTTTAAATAACTTGTGTGCCTCTACACAAAAACATTGCTTAGCACCATCTCCTCTAGGTCCAAATGGACTATTAGGTGCATCTAAATAGACTGTTAAATCCATTACCTTTTCATAAAATTTTCCTATTAATTTCTCTCTTTTAAATTTATTCATTTCTAAAACCCTCCTTAAATTGACGGAATCCACATTGCTTTCATTTTAGCAATTTCATCAGGTGTTTCTGTCGGTATTCCTAATTGTTTCGCCTCTTGTACTACATAATCTATAAAATCAGCCATTTGTTTAGTGTTATAAGAACTTGTTCCATAGTAAGCGAAGATGGTTGTTTTATTTTCATCGCTTTCTAATGTGTCACACAACCATCCTAGCCCTCTTTGTGACCATAAATGCTTAAATGTATCTACTGCACTATTATCTATTTCAAATTGCCTATAAATGCCTTTATGACTTATAAAATCTCTGTAAACATCTTCTTTTGAATTACCAATAATTTCAGATATTTTAGTAAGTAATTCCCAGCAATACGAGTTTGCTCTATTACTTCGTTTTTCACGATGTTTCTTTATTTCAATATCTAAAACTAATTCATCTTTTAATTTAGAGAAATCACCTAAATTATCTTGTCTTGTAAGCTCTAAAGTAATTTTAGGTTTATGTAGTTCAAAATCAGGCTCAAACTTAATAATTTTTCCTTGAACGTTCATTATTCAACGCCTTTTTCTTTTAATAATTCTTTTAATTTATCTTCATTATGCTCAAAAAAGTAAACTTCACCATTTCTTTGAACAGCTAATGCATGATTCATTCCCCTACAATGTTCTCCACCAACTTCAATACATGTTGCTTCATCTAAATATCTATTAAATGTTTCTAAATTATAATCTACACCTATCAAAGCAAATGATGTTGATACAAAATTATGTATTTGATTATTGTCAATTTTGGCTATTTTTAAAGCCTCTTCCTTTGTTAAAAATATTTTATCTTCCATATATTCCTCCTAAAATGGCAAGTCATTTTGGTCTATTGCAATTCTTTGCCCCATTGCTTCAAATGGATCTTGTTCTGTTACTACATCTCTTACTATTTCAGCATCGGTTTTGTCTAAATAATCAGGTACTTGTGGCTCACGTTCATCTTTAGCTTTATTATCTAAAAACATAAAATTATTTACATTGAATATGTGAGTATATCTATTATCTCCATTTTCATTTTGCCATTTTTCTATATTGTAACTGGCATTAATCATTACCAAACTTCCTTTATGCAAGTATTGTGACATAACTTCAGCACGTTTATCCCATACTCTAAAATTAGGGAATGTGGCTGGTCTTTTATTACCATCCTTATCTTTTCCGTTATCTACTGCTAAACTAAACTCTATATACTTAATTCCAGTTTGTTTAGTTTCTTTCATTTCCAAATCTTTTGTTATTCTTCCTACAAAAATACAGTTATTATTCATAATTAAACAAATTCCCTTTCACTAATTCCATATTGTTCAGCGATAGGAATAGCTTTATAATTGCTTTCCATATCGTTTTTTAAATCATCATATTTTTCTTCTAATCTATCTATTTCATAAAGTAAATCTTCTATAACACTCATCATATTTTTGGCTGGCATAAGATTTCCTAATAGCTCATAATCAGTACTAGTTATATCGCTAGCTCTTTTTAATTTTTCTAATTCTTTGTTATCAAGTTTTAAATACATCATTTATCTCCCAAATTAATTCCCATATTTAAATAACTATCAATAATATCGTTTCTTAACAACATATCAGTACCAGCTTGTTCTAATGCAATTTTTCCAAATTTAGTCCAAATACTTTCATAAACTACTTCTTGATTAACTGGAACTACTTCTTTTATCTTTTGATTTTCGTTATACAATTGGTGCCAACTATTAGTTTCCATATTCAATGTTTTTAGTTTTAATTCTAAATTTAATAATTGTTGAGTTGTCATTTCTTCTAATGTAGTCCACAACTCTTTTTGAACTACTGTGTTTAATGATTCTTTTACTACACCCATTTTTCGCATTAATTCGCCGATAGTTACTTTTGCTAGGTATTTAGCTTCTTCGTCACGAATAAACATATTTTGATATATTTCAAACGTTTTATTTGTTCTTTTTGATTTTTCAATATCCTCAGCACTTGCAATCGCACTATCTACACCAAATCCAGCAAATCCTAATGCTCTACCAACTGCAGAAGTTTCACAATTTTCAATCATAGATGTCTTGTTGATGTAATCTTTTTTAGAATCTCCTGTAAGCATTTCACTAGCTCTACCTGTTGCTAATACTTCACCATTCTCATTACTAACCTTAGCCATTATTCGCACATAATCATCCTTTATTTCTTCGATTATTGTCTCGATAGGTCCAGTAGGATATACTTTACGAAAAGCTTTTATACGTTCGTTTACTTGTGCGTAGCCTTTAGTTCCTAGTTTAATTGTTTCGATATCCTTATTTGCTTTTTCTATTTGTTCATAACTAACTCTAATTTTATCTTCCATCATTGTTCTCCTTATTTGCTAAAAACGTTATTCTTTCTGCTAGTAATTTATTATTTTTTATAAATCTACCTCGAACACCAATTACGTCTCCTTTTTTGCAATATTCAATTACCCTTTTTGCAATACCACTCCAAACGTTACATGTAACAAAATCAGTTTCATAAATGCCGTCTGCGTTCTTGTATTCTCTTTGTATTGCAATCGTTATTTCTACTTCAATATTTCCATTTTCTAAATTTTCGATTTCAGTAGGATTACTTGCTAATCTTCCTGCTAACATAAATTGATTTATCATTCAAACTCCTTTAAAATTTCTTCCAATTCCCCAAGTTTTTCAGTATCTTGTTTCTTTTCGGTATTTTTGTCATACCACTCAGGTACTTTTGTTTTTGATTTAAACCATTGTTCCCTGATTGATTTTCGTAAAACTAAATTGAAATTTGTATATTTGTTTTTGTTATTGTTACTTTCGATATATTCATCTAAAAGTACAATTTGATTAATTACAAATTCTTCGCCATAATCACTAACCAATCTTGCATATTCATCATCAGTTAATACAACACGCTTAAAAGTTCCGTATTTTCTTTTTTCTTTTATATTTTCTTTTTTATTATATTTATTATCTTTATTATCTTTGTTATTAGTTGTTACTCGTGTGTTACTCGTGTGTTGGTCGTGTGTTATCGGTGTGTTATTCGTTTGTTGCTCGCATTGATACTTATCGTAGTTTTTTATTGTTATTATTGAATATTGGCGATTATTTTCGATTGTTAAATTATCAGTTTTCTTTAAATGTGCTAGTGATGTTCTTACTTGTTGAATAGTTAAACCTGTTTCACTAGATAGTGACTTATAACTAGTCATAAAAGAACCTCTTTTAATTAAAATTCCATCGTACCAATTATCTTCCCAATTAGCTCTTAACAAACAATGTACCCACAACCTAGTATCATTAATATTGCTATACCATTCCCATTCTTTTATAATTCTTCTATGCAATAAAATAAATCCTTCATTCATGTTCTCTCCATTGTTCACCAAAACTTGCATTATCCCCTTTTTAGTGCTATAATTAGCACATAATAATTTTTGTTAAATTATTTAATTAGTGTGCTTTCCCTTATTGTATTTAGGCACACTTTTTTTATTTAAATAATTAATCTTCATCTGCACTCCTAATACTATATTTGATTTTCACTTGATTTTTATCTTCTACAATCTTTATTAATGTAGAGAAAAATCTTTCTATACTTTCTTCGCTTAATGTCATTTCATCATCTCCTAATTAATCTTATTCGACATTTTTCTTTTTAGTTGGTAGCTTTAAATTGTTTTTTATTCCTCTCTTGGCATTTTGCCATATATTAAGTTAAAAAAATATATAGTATCAATATCATATATATCCAAAATTTTTAATAACTGACCAACTTCTAATGTAGATGGATTATTCTCGTATTTTCTAAATGTTTCACGATGTATTTTTAATTTATTAGCCATATCCTCTAAACTATAACCCTTTTCTGCTCTAATTCCTTTAAGCTTTCCAGATATATTAGTTAATATATTTTCCATTCTTTTTCTCCTTTCACTAATAATTATACTATGGCAAAATGCCATTGTCAATAAAAATATGGCAAATTGTCAAAAAATAATTGTAAAATGTTTGTTTTTATTGTATAATAAAATTGAGAAAGGAGGAGTATAATGGTCAACAATGAAAATTTTACTAATAAGAATGTAAAATATTTGAGGGAAACAAATAATATACCACAATCTAAATTAGCAAAAGACTTAAAAATTGATCAATCTACCTTAGCAAAATGGGAAAACAGCACAAGACAAATAACATTAGATTGGGCTATAAAAATATCAGATTATTTTAAAATTGGAATTGGTGATTTTATTTCAAAAGACTTGCATATTAAAACTATCTCTAGTATTCCGACAACAGATGAGGAATATAAAGAAATATTAAAAGAAAAAGGTCTTATGGACGAAAATGAAAATATAGATAAAGAAGATTTTAAAAAGTTAATAGAATTTGCAGTTGCAAATAAAGATTATTTAATAAAAAAGGATGAAACTAAGGAGTAAATAATGAGAAAGGTTTTGGCATATTTTATTGCCATAATTGGGTGGTTAGGTGGAATTTTTTTAGGAACAATATGGGCATTATTGTATGGTGGATATCAACAAAATAACGTTATTGATTTACCAACCTTAATAATGGAGAATATTTTACCTGCAATTGTCAGTGTTTATTTATCAAATTATTTATTTGAAAAAATATATCCAACAAATGATATTAATTTCGATTTACATAAAAAAATAATCAACATTTTATTGATTATTAACTATTCTTTTATTTTATGTGAAACAATATATTTTAAAAATTATAGTAATATCATTTATGTAATTACCGGTATAATATATTCTGGTTATAATATTATTAATAATCAAAGAATAGAGAACTAATAGAAGTTCTCTACCAAAATGAAATATAATGAAATATTTATGTTGTGTTTACTGAGTGTCATTATCAAATCATCGTATTTCAAAACAACCACCCCTATTCTATTATAAATAGAAAATGTGGTTTTGGTAAAATTTGGTTAAAAACACGAAATGTATTTTTAATAAATAAGAAGAAAAGGAGGTCAATCAAATGAAAAAAAATATTTTATATTTGGAACTAGGTTGTTTTGCATTAATTATTGTTGGTTTTATAATATTTGGAACAAATGATGATTTAGGAGCAGTTTTTATTGTTTTAGCACTTATGACAATGGTTTTTGGACCACTATTTATGTTACTCGGAAAATACGCTAACAAGAAAAAATTAGAAGCTAATGAATTAAAGGAAAAATATAATTTGGATGAAAATTTATGGAACATTATAATAAAAAATAAATTTGCGGTAAACGAAACACAAAAATTATTATTAATTAATGGCGAAAATTATTCATTCAACGATATATTAGATGCGGAATTATTAGAAGATGATAATTCTATCATTAAATCAAGTTTAATAGGAACTGCGGCAAAAGGCTTTATGTTTGGAATGCCAGGATTATTATCAAGCTCAAAAAAACAAAAAAAAGTTTGCGAAAAATTGCAACTAAAAATAACCATTAAAGATTTATCTAATCCCGTCCAATACATTAATTTTATAAATTCAAGAATACAAAAAAATAGTTATATATATAAAAATGCTTATGAAAACGCACAAAAATGCATTTCAATAATAAATATTATTGTAAATAATAAATAAAAAAAAGACCTCGTACTGCGAATACGAGATCAAAATGAAAAACTACTTAGCTACCAACTAAAACTATAAAATTATAGGTGTTTTCACATACAATGATATAGGAGCTTTTCTATATTATTGTATCTAAAATTCAAATAAAAATCAATATTTTAAACAGAAAAATATTGTAGAAAAATAGGAAGGAAAATTTACAATAATGAGAGAAGAAATATGGAAAGACATTAAAAATTATGAAGGATTTTACCAAATATCAAATTATGGCAGAGTAAAGTCAGTCGAAAGGATAAGAAAAGGAAAAACAAACCAAATTTATTTACAAAAAGAAAGAATATTAAAGCAACATTTAAATAAAAAAACAGGATATTATCAAGTTTATTTAACTAAAAATTCTGTTCCAAAATTATTTCTTTGCCACAGGTTAGTTGCTAAAGCATTTATAAAAAACTCCAATAACAAAGTGTTTGTTAACCATATTGATGGTAATAAAAAAAATAATATAGCCGACAATTTAGAATGGTGCACACATAGTGAAAATATTCAACATGCCTATAATAATAACTTAATTTCTAGGACAAAAAATAGGTTTTATTATTCTCGTCATAAAAAAGACATAAAATTAATCGAAAAGGAAGTGTTATAATGAAAGAAATAAAGAGAGTTGCATTATATATAAGAGTGTCTACTGAACATCAAGTTAAAGAAGGAGATTCACTTGAAGCACAAGAAAATGCACTATTAGAATATTGTAATAAATATAACTACATAGTAGTAGATAAATATATTGATGGTGGAGAATCAGGACAAAAAATAAAAAGAACTAATCTACAAAGAATGTTAGATGATGTTAAGCAAGATAAAATAGATTTAATACTAATGACTAAATTAGATAGATGGTTTAGAAATATTGGCGATTTTTATAAAGTAATAGAAATAATAAAAAAGCACAAAACCGACTGGAAAACAATATGGGAAGACTATGACACTACTACTGCCAGTGGTGAGTTTTGGCTTAATATGAGCCTTTCTATGGGACAATTAGAAGCTAAAAGAACTAGTGAAAGAATTAATAGTGTATTTGATTATAAATATAACGTGCAAAAGACTGTATGTACAGGTCAGCCACCTTATGGTTATAAAATTTCAGAAGATAAAAAACTAGTTATTGATGAAAAAGAGGCACAAAACATAGTTAAATTATTTGAATATTATGCCAAAACCAACAATCTAAATGAAACTGCCAATTGGTTTAAAGAAAATTGTGAAAATAAAAGTACCTGTGTCATAAAAAAATATTTAAGAAATCCAGCATATATCGGTAAATTTGTTAGAACTAAAACTAAAGAAACAATAGATGATTATTGTCCAGCGATAATTAGTGAGGAGTTGTGGAATAACGTGCAAAGATTAATCAAGATAAATGTAAAAAAACAAATACCAGATCCAAATAGAAAAAAACACAATAGTGAACCATATATATTTTCTGGTTTACTAATATGCAAAGAATGTGGTCATACATTAAATGGTAAAACCAACTCTAATTCAAAACACTACTATAATTGTCGATACCACTACTTTAAAAAATGTGATAATAAAAAATGCATAAACGAAAGATGGTTAGAACAACATTTGTTAAATGAAATTATACCAATATTAAAAAATAGAAAATTACAAATTGTTAACATCAATGATAATCAACAAGAAATAGTAGACAATAGTCAACAACTAAAAACTAAATTAAAAAAATTAACTAACCTATATTTAGAAAACATGGTTGATTTAGATTATTACAAGGAAGAATATCTACTTATTAATAGTCAACTAGAAAAAATCAAATGTCAAAAAGACAATCAGAATAAATTAGATTATTCATATATAGATAACTTTTTAAATAGTAATTTCCTTGATATATATAGCAATTTAGATAATTTAGAGAAAAGAAGGCTATGGTCTAGTATAATAGATAATGTTGAAATACTTGATTATGACAATATAAAAATAAACGTGTATTAACTTGAATAGTCCTGAAGGGCTATGTTAGTTGATACACTCATTAGGAGTGTGTTAAAAAAATGGAAATACCAAAGAAAGTAAGAGAAGAACTAGACAAAATATACGAAGCTTATGATAACCAAGCATATATAATTGATTATAAAGGACAATACCTACCAAAGAAAAGCGACGTATTCACAATAAGACACTATCATCATATAGATAGAGATAGGTCCAACAATGAATTATGGAATCTAGTGCCTCTATCATACCAAGATCATATTATAGAAATACATAGTAAAAATAATCAAATCGTAAAACAAGCAATATACGATTTTATGATAGAACGTTATCCAGAACATGAAGAACATTATCGTAAGTACTTATTAAACGATTAAAGGAACTCAGCGACGAGTTCCTTTTTAACGTCAAATATAATTACTGAATTAATTACAATTGTAATTACATTCTTCTTTTCAATTAGAATTACTGACTTAGCTTTTATTTCAAATACTTCAGTAAATCTTTTTAATTGTTCACTACTTAACTTCATATTTCCCCCTTTTGTGATATCATTATATCATTTTGGAGTGTCATATTTTGTCGAAATTTGTAGGATAAATAAAAAAAAAGAGATAAGCTTTTGCAACTTATCCATTAATTACATTAACATTAAGTATATTTGGATCATTATATACATATATCATAGTAAAGATTAATATAGCTAGTGTTACAAACGTAATTATTCCATAAAAAATTATGGCTATTATATTATTAAAATTATCTTTTCTAAATAAACAATTTATAAATACAATAAACGTTATTCCCAACCAAACTATTCCAAATATAAACAAAGGTATAAATATTGGACTGATACTATCTATTCCAGTAATACCAGCTGATATAAAACTTACAGATGCAATTATTGAAATAACAGTAGCACCAATTCCTTCAAATTTATTTTCTAAACCATTTAATTTCTGATTATTAGTATTCAATTCACTAGAATAATTATCTATTCGTTTCGATAAAATATCATTTTTAATTTCAAGCAAATCGTTTTTAATTTTATAATAATTATGTCTTAATCTTTCGAACTTATTTTTATTACTAAATTCTTCACTATCACAAAATTTAATTATAAATTCAATAAAATCGATATTAACTTTTTCTTTTTTTCTAAACTTATTAAGTTCATCTTCTTGTTTTTCAATAGTATTTTGCTTCGATACCACAAACAAATAATTCAAAATTCTTTCAGATTCATTATACCAATGTTCGATGTTTTCATCAATTTTAGTAAATATTAATTCTGTGGTTTTACTAAGTACACTATCGATATTTTTTTTAGCTTTACTTTTACTAGTTGCCATTTTTTAAGAAAACCTCTTTAAACCATTTTTTTGTGTTGTTTTTTGATATTACAGTATCGAAATCTATAGGTAATTCATACCAAGGCGAACCTTTCATATGGGTTAATTTTATTAATTGAGTACTAGTTAAATCGCCAAACAAATCATAAACATCGTTTATACTATCTACAACATTCGAATTAAATTCACATATTTTTTCACATTCTTGTTCGTAAATTGGAGTATCAGCAAAAAATTTATATTTTATATAAACCTCTTTGCATACAGGTCCATATGTCCATGCGTAAAAATCTTCATTATACAATTTATCTTTATCATATGTTGCCATATAGTATGCTTCTATAAAATATAATAGTTTCTGTAATTTTAATTGTGTAATATCTTTACCAGCATTATTGAATTTGCATATTAATGTTTTAGCTACATCTAAAACATCTACTGTATTACTCATACTATCACTTCCCTTATTATCAATTATAATATACCACAGATTGGCTATGTATTCTATCATTTTTTTTATCATTGTCAAGTCCTCCTGTAAATAATATACGCACCTCATACTGTTAGTTTATGGCGAAATTTGTTATAAAAAAAAACACCTAACTTCATTGAAGCTGGTGCTTATTAAGAATGGAGATAAAATCTAATGAATATGTTTAGATTTTATCTTTTTTGAGGTTTTTCAACCCATTATATATTTTAGAGAAGCGAATGAACAACACTTCCCTCGAAAAATTATATCACTAAATAACATTTTTGCAACTAAAAATATTATTTATTCAGAAAAAAAGACTAGATCACTTGGACCTAGTCTTTCTTAAAAATCTTTTTAACTAATTTAATTATCAAATCTATTAGATAGAATAATGCATTGTTGGCGTCTTTTCTATCTTCGTAATCTAACTCTTTCTCGATGTCAGGAAACTGTTCTTTATCAATCGTTTTTTCGTCATCAACAAAATGTTCGTTTTTGTCAATTACAGGGCTTTCTTCTACTTTTGGAACATCATTTTGCACAATATTTTCATTTTTCGATGTTTTTTCTTCTTTTACTGCACTTTTTTTCTCTGGTGCAGTATCTTGAATGTATTTAGCACTTACCCATTTAGCAACGCCTATTTTAGCCCATTCTCCCTCTATATAATAAACTTTTATCGATGTACCATATTTTATACCATCTACCACTTTTGCACCTGTATTTGGCTCGTTTCTAACGTTTAGGACACTTGCATTGACATATTTAGTGGTTGGCTTATAGATATAAGTTAAGAATGTTGTATGTCCTGTTTTACCATCACTAGGTGCTTTATGGTCTTTTAGCGATAAAGTATTACTCTTGCTCTCATCACCGTACCATTTACGAGGGCGTGTATCAATATGTATCTTTCCTTGATAATCTTGTGAACCACCACAGCGATATGCAACACCATATTGATGTCCTAAATCTTCAAGTAATAAAGCGACTTTTGAGCTAGGAATTGGCTTGTTATTTTTATCATAAAAGATAATATCAACCGAATATCCTAAAGTATGACTACCAGTTCCACGTCCACCCACGTTTTTATCATGGGTAGGACATCTATAACCAGAATAAATATCACCTCGAATTGCGTTTAGTTTAGTTCTCAATGTTTCAAGTAATTTAGGTAGTTTATCATCGATTTTAATTTCATGATTTTTACCACATTTGCATTTCCATTCTTGTACTCGAAAATGCTCTGTTAATTGTGTTTTATCGTTATATTTATATGTTTTTACTGCCATAGTTAAGCCCCCTCGTATTCAGCAACGGTTTTAACGTTAGTTAGTCGTGTGAACTTTTCATTTATCCAAGCTTTTTGTGTATCATCTTTAACAATGATTAAACAATCATTAGGTACACCAAAAGTCGCATTTGAACCAAACATATTAGTATAAGTTGTTACATTTGTAAAATCAAAATTTCTCATATCAATATGTGTTAATTTAGTATCCATTGAAAACATTAACTTTGTATTTGTTAGTTTTGGTGTATGCCAACCACTTAAATCTAAACTAGTTAGTTTTTGATTCATTTGAAACGTAGCTTCCATAATTTCAACATTTTCTGTGTTAAGGTTACTAATACCAATAATTGATGTTAAATTTATACAACTATCATACATATAATAAAAAGTTGTTACTAAACTTGTATCAAAATTAGTTAAATCAATTTCATCACCAATAAAAGATTTATAAAAACTTTGACATGATGTGCCTGTATTTCTTAATGCTGGAATTTTTTTAATTGTTCTTGCAAAAGCTGGCACACCACTACTATCAACTGTTATAGTTTCATTAAAATACTCTGTTAAATCAGCACCACTAGTTTCAACTTCTATACTTGAATATCCATCTAAATTATCATCACTAGCATTGTAAACACCATTTTCAGTTATCGTTTTAGTTCCTAATTTTGGTTGAATATTAACATCAACACTAGCTTTTTCTTTTACATCATAACTACCATTTTCAGTTATCTCTAACTCGCCAGTAGGAATAATATATTCTTCTGGAATAGGATTAACTGTTACACTATCAAAATAAGTATCTTCGCTAGGTGTTAAAATTTGTTCTTCTTCTGTTGGTGTTACTGTTTTTTGTTCTGTATTTACAGTTGCAATTACATTAACATAATTAATTCCGTCAAAACCCTCGTCAGGGTGAATAAATGTGTTAATAGGTGCTTTTATATTTTCAACTTTATTTTGTAAATTTGGTTGTACATTTACATTAACAGAAGCCTTTTCTGTTACATCATAATCACCGTTTTTAGTTATGTTCAAGTTTCCTTCTGGAATAACGTATTCATCAGGTATTTTTTCAACTATTACCTGTGAAAAACCTACAAATTCATCACTTGGATTTAATGTTTGAACTTCTTTATTAGGAATAACATTTCCTTCTTGTAATGATACAGGTTCTATCGTTACACTAGATAGTCCTAATGCTTCATTTGGAGTAATTATTTGTGTATTTGTATTTGGAGACACTGTTTTAGTTTCTAAATTAACACCTTCAACAATAACTTTAGATAAACCATCAAAACCTTCTTCAGATAAAATAATTTGGTCTTCTAGTGATGGAGTTACATTTTTTTCTTGTAAATTAGCATCAGTAATAATAACATTAGCTGTTGTTACTTTGATTGATTGTGTAATTTCAACACCTTCAGCTAATATTTCTGTTACTTGTACTGCATTTTCATCAAAATTACCAACGTAATTATTTACTACCTTATCTATAATAATGTCGCTAATTGAACATTGAGGATATCTTTCATCGTTTAACATATACATGATGTCATATTTATACTTGTCATCATCTAATCCAGATGTAAACTCATCTTTAAAGGTTACATAATATTTAATTGACTTTTCAAAATCATGTTGAAATATAATATCGTCATTATATTTCTTTTTTATTGTTAATTGACAATAACCATTATTTTCAAACTCAAACTCACTAAAATCAAACTCGATAACACTGGTTGCACCACGATATAATTTTAAAGTTTCTAATTCTTTCATATTTAAAACTCCTCTCTAGTATCAGGGTTATTCATTGTTGCAAAAATTGTAAATATTGCTGTGATAATATCTTGGATTAACGTAATTGTGTCGTTTGGCATATCATATATTTCAAATAACCTTAAAATATACGCAATTAGCAACACTAACTCTATCCAAAATACTTTGCTCTTTAATTTAGTTAAAATCTTATCTTTCATCAATAATCACCTATCTTTCTAATAATTCATTACAATACTTTTTTGTTTGAGAATTAAATCCTAGTTCTAAATAATGATCGCAACTCTCTAATCTGTCCCCCATTGGAATACTTTCATTCCATATAGTATTTCTTAAAGTCATTTTCTGAATCAGTTTTAATTCATCTTTTAAACCGTAATAATAACCAAAAATAGTCCATAAAAAAAGGACAGCTGATACTATCCATCCACCAAATGAAATTATTAACTTTAACCTATTTGTTATACTTTCCATTTTTATTCCTTTCTATAACTCTTTTATATATAAAGCATTACCCTCATAAGAAGATATCGCACTACCCTCGCCACTACAATACAATTCAATATAATCACCAGGATTTACTTCTAAAGGCATAGTAACTGCAATACTTTCTTGTAAATAAGTCGCATTACCAGTTGAACCAGCTAAATTAGATATTGTTTCACCATTCTTCTTAATTCGTAAAAATACATTTTTATTTGCTGTATTCACTTGAAATTTACAGTTTGCAATTATTTCAATTAAATTTACATTTTCACCAATTATAACCCTATTGTTTGTAGCATCGAAACTAAATTTATTTCCTACTTTAACAGTTTGTGTATCTAAAGGTATTTTACTAATTGTATCTGCTTGAAAAGAAATATTTTCAGTTTGAGTTACATAAATTAAACTTTTTTTAAAAGCTAATTCCTCCATCCAAACTAATTTATCAGAATTACCAGCACCTATCCAAGCTTTAGCAGTATCATATTTAGTAAATAATACTCCATGGGTATCACCAGTTGCAAATGCTATACCTGAACCATATCGTGGAAATTTATCATTTGTAGTTATCCCAGAACGTATTGCTTTAAATCTATAACCAGCTTTATTATCGCCAAACAACGCAGTTTGAAATGAGTTGGTTGGATCTGTAGAAAACTCTCCACCACACCTTAAACTTCCATCTACTTGCACATTACCATAAAAACGACCTACTTTATGAAAATATGCATCCATATAACTATGCAAATTATCTTCCGTTGCAACTGCACCGAAAGTTATACCTTTACCACCTGCACGTTTTGACACTGTCTTATAAGCAACACCTAATAAGAATTCTTGTGGAACATCTCCAAACAAATCAGTTAAAACTGCTTTAATTGTATATGTTTGGTCTTGTTTTATACTATCGTAAACTACTTTTGAAAATTCACCACTATAACTTGATAATGTATTTACATCTTCCCAGCTACCATTTAAATAAATTTTTAACGTTTTTGTATTTAAATCATCAATAGGACTTATGCTATATTTACAAATCACTTTTACATACGTTCCATTTTCACTTAAAGTTCCATCTTGTAAACAACGCTTAACATTTAAACTAATAAAAGTTGGTTTACTATAATCAATTACATTTATTGTTTGTGTTACTGTTTTTTGTCTACCACGACTATCGGTTACTAGCGCACTAACTATTCTACTACCTGCAATAGTTAATAGTTGTGTTGTAAATGGGTTTGTATTATATTGTTGACTAAAATCACTTATTGATGATAAATAACTTTTAATTGATGAACCTTTTACACCAGTTGCAGTAATTGTACCTTTTAATTTTGATTGATTTTTAATCCACAAACCACTTAAAGCACTTGGCTTATTTTCCATAACATCAGCAATAGCTAAACTTGCACTAGGCACATAACTATCAGGTAATTTTAAATAGACTGTTGTTGTTGTTTCAACATTACTAACTAAGTTTTTACAATAAACTGTTAAGCTTATATTTTCATTGTTTGGAAAGTTTGTGATTATATCAACTGGAAAGGAATACTTGATAGTTGTTTCAGTAGTAGATTCACTTATTACATATTCAGTTTCATCATTTTTTATTTTATAGTAAAGCTTATTGGCTTCAACTTGACCTGTTAAATCATTTAAAGTAAATGTTACATCACTATCTAAATTGATATAATTACTATCAGAACTATTATTTGTAATTTCAGTACCAACATTAATTTTAGGCAACGTATATGTAGTAGTTGATGTTTCTAAATCAAAACCAGTTCCTCTAAAAGTAAATGAGCCTGTACCATCTTTATTATGATAAACATAAGTTGATTTAGAACCTTTTTTTATAAGTCTGCTACCGTCATCATAACTACTTGTATTTATACTTATTGTGCCTATACTTGAACCATTAATATAAACATTTGAATTTGTTGTATCATAAATTGATAAAGAACTTCCATCCCAATAAGTTTGCAAATAATAATCAACTATTATTTTAGTTCTTAATAGTTTTTTGTTAGCTTCACTTTGTTCATAATAAATTTTCCAATAGGCACGATAGTCAAAATCACTACGACGACTTGAACTATTAGTTCTAACCCAATAAGTTGATCTCTCTTTTAATAACGTAGCCACTATTCAACACCTCCCCAATATGTGTTTAAATTACCTTGTTCATCAATTTCTGTTATCCATTTACCTATTCCACTTTTACCTATTACTTGTTTTGTCAAAATTGTACTTTCATTGATATATAAAGCATTATTTGAGATATAAGCAGTTTCAGTTTCACCTGTTAAGAATTGAATTCTATTATCTAAAATTCTCAATTTTGTTTGAGCGTCCTCTTTACCAAATTCTGCATAAGGACTTCCATAAAATTCATCTTCAACATCTGTAATAACACCATAACGAATATATGCTCTTAATTGATCTAATGTTGTATTTTGATTATTAACTAAATCCTTTAAATCATCAATTGTACCTTGAACACCAGTTTGTTCAAACCACATAGTGAAATTCTCGCTAGTTTGTTCTAAAAAAGTACTCTCAATAGTTGTAATAGTTTGATTCAAATCATTTATTGTAGTTTCGGTATCGCTAACCCTTTGTGAAATAGTATCGGTTTCAATTGTTATCTCTGATAAAGTTTCTTTTTGAGCATTTTGTGTTTCAACTGCAATTTTAACTTCATTATCAATACGATTTAATTCAACATTTATATGTTTTATTTTATCGTTATTGCCTTTTTGTTTAGTTTCTTGCTGATGTTTAGAATTAACATTTAAAGAATATCCGCCAATCCATGCACCATTAAAATCAAGATTATATTGCGCAATTGATATATAGTTTTCCTCACCGTTTACAAAACTAATTAAATCGCCTGCTAATATATTAGAATTAATTATACAGTTACCAGTTTCAAAACTATAAAATTCAAAACCAATTATTTGATTAACAATATTATTAAAAATATCTTCAGAAGTTATGTATACATTTTCAGTATTTAAATATAACGTTTCCAAATTTTCATCAGCGGAAGTTTCATATTTCAAAAGACCATTATCAAATACCACTCTTTCGATTATGTGTTTTTCACCAATCTTAAAGTCTTCACAATCATCAACATTTATTTCAACTGGTACTGAATCAAATTGTCTTAAATATAATTTGCCATCTTGTCCAATAACTGCGTAACCACCATTTAATTCGGCAATGTAGCCAATATATTCTCTTGCGGTTATTGTATTATTATAAAAATCCACTTGAACATCACTGTTTATAAATTCAGTAGTTCCAAGTTCTACGCCTTGAATTAAACATATATTTTGTAATATGTCCTTTACAGAACACGGAACGATAGGACTAGCATCATAAGAAAAATTAAAAAGTGTCATTTTATCTGTTAAAGATAATGATAGGATATTATTATCTAATATCTCGTAACTATCAACAATCAAATTGGCATAATCCTTATTATCAAGCCTTATTACCACTTCGTGCGGAATCGTTTGGACTGCACTCATTGGTACTTCAATTTTAAAAGTATTGGATGCAGTTGAACCTAAATAAAATTCTTCATCAAACAATCTAAAATCATTAGTTATACCAGCATAATAATCACTATCAATTAATACACCATCAAAATATATTTCTATCATTATTGACCACTAACTTTCTTTTTTTGGACCAAATTAAAAGACAAGCTATAATCACCTGTCTCTAACATTTCACTTGATGCTTTACTGCACCTAAATTGTGCCTCTATATATCCACCACTAAATAATGGATTTTTTGCTTTTACATATATTGGATTTTCATTAATAATATTCATTAGTTGATTAACTTGTTCTTCAGATAAACACTTATAACTAAATGCAATTTTACTCCACTTCCTTGAAATAACTGTATCAATTAAATTACCAGTTGATTTTGAACGATAACTATTAGCATCTAAATCTTCCCAATCAATTTTATACGAAGAGGGAGTTAATTGTTGTACATATTCCCCTATTGAATTAGATTTTGTATACCATATTAACATTAAACGACACTCCTTCCCATAATTCGATTTTGATTATTTATATAGTTAACTGTTGAACGTCCTATAACTTTTCCATCAAGTGAAACACTAAAGTCTTTTTCTTCTAATTTTTCAATTAATGTGTTCAATAAACTATTAGTTTCATCATTGCCACGATTAAAGTATTCATAACTATTAAATTTTTTAGGTACAACTGCTTCGCCTTTATGAATATATGCTAATTGATCATTTGGCACATAATTAGTACCGGTATCAAGTTTTGGTATATTTAATAAACTTAATTTTTTAATTTCAACACCAGGGATTTTATTAATAAGACCAATTGCTGCATTTATCGCTTTAATAAAACCATTGATTGTATTTTCTGCAAAACCAATTATTTTATTAACAACTGTTTTAAATGCACCACCTATTGCATTTCCAATTGTGGTACCTATTGTTGTAAATATAGATTTAATTGTATTCCAAATATTTTTAAAGAATGTTCCGACCGAACTAAAAGCCTTTTTTATACCATTCCAAGCATCAGTAAATCTATCGCTAAACCACTTTCCAATAGTACCAAAAATATTTTTTATACCTTCCCATAGTCCTTTAAACCAATTACCTATTGCACTAATACCTTTAGAAAGTGCAGATTTAACGTCATCCCAATTTTTAATTATCCATAATACACCTGCTGTTACAGCTGCCACTAATGCTGCAATTGCCATAGGTATTGCACCAAATGCTAATCCAACAGCTAAAACAATAGCTAATAGTCCTCCTAAAATTAATGTCCAAGCTTTAGTTTGATTACCAGTTTCAGAAAAAAGTTCTTTAATGCCTAAAACCACAGCTACAATGCCAGCAATAGCTAATCCTATTGCAATCAAAGGAACAACTATTGCACCCAAACCAATTGCAGATAAGGAACCAGCTAAACCTAATGAAGTTAACGCTATCGCAATACCACCTAAACCTATCGCAAGTAACTCCCAATTATCTTTTAACCATATTCCAAAATTAGTTATAGTCTCAGTCCAACTAGTATCTAATTGAACATTTTTAAAAGCGTCAGTCCAACCTATGTTTGAATTATCAGCATTAGCACCTGCACTATTATCTGCAATATTATTTATTTCATCAAAACCACCTAATTGTCCTTTTAATGCCTTAACCGACTTATTAGTATCCATTGTATTTTTATTAGCTTTTTCCATTGCTTTGCCCAACAAATCTACACCAAATACCGCTTTTATAAATATATTTAAATATCCTACTAATTTTAAAAAGAAATTAGCTAATTTCTCTAAAATAGGGGATAACATTGAACCTAATCCTACCCATACCGCTTGTAGCTTATTAGACAATTCTATATCTTGAGATAAATATGCTGAACTTGCTCTTGATACTGCACGCCATATAGATTGAATACCAAATAAAGATAAAGCAAAACGTTTTATACTTTTTATGCCTTTATCAAAACTACTTTGAATATTTTTTCCAAACTTTTTCGTTTCAATACTTGCGGTACTTATTCTATTTTTTAAATCACTAAATAACTTACCTGCCTTAGCGATTTTGCTGGTATTAATTGTGTTAATATCCTTTTTCAAATCACTTATTCTTGTAGACACTGAACTAATTTGTTGTTGAGATACAGACCACCCATTATTACTATCTTGAATTAATTTATTATACTCATTTTCTAAGTCCTGTAATTCTTTTTGTGCACCTTTGGTGTCCATATACATACCAGTTTCTAAATTTTGTTTAGCAATTTTACCAAAATCGACAATTTTATTTTTCATTTGTTCCATTTTCTGACTAAATTTTTCTGTTATGGCTTTCAGTTCTACACCAAACGTTTCTTTTTCTTCCATTATCTACCACCTCTTTTCAACCATTTTTCTTTTAAGAAATCAGGCATTTTAACACCTATCTTTTGAGGATATAATTCTGGAGAAGCATCTTCTGGTGTTTTTGGATAACTTTTTCCACCGAATGCTACACCAATTAAATTTGCTTCTTTCCACATACGATAAGCAAGTCCTTTTTTCCTCTGTTCTAAAGTATTCATTAACTCTTTCACTGTCATTTCATACATTTGACTATAAGTTAAATCAAACTTTAAAAGTTCATCATATAAAATACTAACTAACTCTGTAGCACTTCTTGTTTTTTCTTCTCTTTTAGCGTTGCTTGGCTCTCTTCCTTGAACTGTAACATCTCTTCCAAGTCGCTTTTCTTCAAAAAACCTGATACCACAGCAGTTTCATAAATAACTTTAAAAACTATATCTTCTAATGTGTAACCATTATCTACCAATCTATCATATAATTCGTAAGCATCTTTATCGCTAAAATTAGGAACTACACTCTTTCTCATATATTTTAATAATGTGGTAACAGTGGTTAAACTGTAATCTTGAATATAATCTAATAATTTTACTCCTGTCTTTTTTTCGATTTCTACTGAATCTGCACTTCTTAATCTTAATTTAATTTCTTCTCCATCTAATTCTATAACATGATAATTCATAATTAATCTCCTTCTTTCTATATACAAAAAAAGAGGTATAAAGAATACTAAACACCTCTTTAATCATTTGATTAAGGTAAGTAAATCTAGTTTATCTTTATACCTCTTATATCTCTATTATTTTATTCAGCCGTAGGAATTGTTCTCTCAATTTCGCTTACAGGACTGTGATACATTCCAAATTTAAGCAAATCACCACTAGAACCGCCCTTTATATCTGTTCTAACAGCACTACGATATGATATTTCTATTCCATTAGCAAAAGTTAGCCACCAATAGTAAACTTCGCCAGAATCTTCAAGATCACTTGCTAATTTAATATTACTTGTAGCACTTGGATCCTCAAGGTTATACTCATATGCTAAATTAACAGCTGGCATTAAACCATATTTTGATGTTTCATACTTAGTATTATCTAAAGTAGTAGTATCAATTTGATTAGGTTCTCCACCAATATCAGGAACAGTTATCAAACCCTTAATTTGAGTTCTCTCACCATCTAAAGTTGACGCATACTCTAACTTAGTACCGTTATATGTAGAATAGTTTAAAGTTTCTTCCATGTTATCCTCCATTTTAACTTATAATTTTGTTATTTATTTGGTTATAAATACCGAAACCAGTTACTTGAATTTTTTGTACACCATTATCTATAGAGACATCCTTATAACTAGCCCTAATATTTATTTCCTTTAATTTTGATATGATTTTTCTTGTGAACTCATCAATTATTGATAAAGTGTCTTCAGCAAAATCATTTTTTCTTACAACATATCCAATTATTGATACTCTCATTGTATAGTTTTTATCCATATCACTATTTTGATAGTCCTCTTGAATTTGATATTCAAAATAAGTTTTATTATTTTCAAATATATTGTCAGGTTGAAAAGGACCTATATCAATATTATCTATTTCTTCTAGTTTTTGTTGAATAAATTCTCTCATTTTTTAAAAGCCTCCCTTAATTTTTTCTTATAATAATCTTTATTAGAATTTAAAGCAGGAACAAAGTGAGGTTTTGGTTTTTGTGCATAAGCAATATAAAATTCTTTACCATCAATAATTATCTTTCGACCAATTGCATGATCTACAGATGTAGATGGAACGAACCAATAACGATAACCACTTGCAATAAAAGTAGGTGTTTTTCCTATATGTGGTTCTAAGGCATAAATACCTGTTCCATGTTCTATCATTCTACCTATTGCATGTCCTTCACTCATTAAATCAGTATAGATAGACGTAGTAATTACACCATTTTCAATCTTGGTTTCTCCGAGTTTTATACTCGAAGAATATCTTCCACTACCAGGGGCTAAAGTCCTCACATCATCACAAATTTTGGCCGCCGCTTCTCTTTGTTTATCTGCTATTCTTTTTTCTAATTTAGACGACCATAAAAATATTGTTCTATCTAATTCGCCAATCTTTTTCATAATCTTTCTAAATCTATCCAATTATTCATTACAGAAGTTATTTTATACCTGACATTTTTTATTGTAATTATATACGTAGATATATTGTCTTGAGTATTGTTAACTTTGCTTTGTAATAATTGCTCTAATCGTTTTAAAGAAGACCTTATTCTAAGCATTTTATTTATATTTGCACCATACATATTTGCACTTATCTCATCAATTATTTCTTGTGGTTGAACTTTATATTTTTCCTTAAATACATAAGTATTCATGAATGAACCATTTGCATTTTTATTTTTCTCAACTTTATAAAGATCTGCATCAATTAAATATCTTAATTGTGTCATAGCAGTATCCTCTTTTGTTGTCTAATAATATCTTTTTGCATTTGTTCCATTGCATCGCTATATGTATTACTAATACCACTTTGGCTATTTGAAGTTACGTCTTCAGTTCCACGTTGCAAATATATTGTTTTAACTGCTTTTTTTATATTACTTTTTAACAATGTCAATTGAGTATCAATATCTTTTTTATGTTGTCTGTTAGACATAAATAGAGCATCATTTATAACGTCTTCTAACAGACTATCTATAACCTGTATATCATCACGATAATTATCTGATAAATCTCTAATAATTTCATTCAAGATTCTGTTTTTCATTTCATGATGCCCCTTTCTACTAAGCAGTTACTTTTTTAACAATTACTTGTTCTGGACTATTAACTGTCATACCAGAATTATATTCAACTTGAGCTTTAGAACCATTGAAGTTTTCGCTATCAATTAAACGATACATTTCCATATTATCTAATAATGAGAATGCTTCATTATAACCAACAATCATTTCAACGTCTGTTAAATCAACTGTCTTTAAAGCACCAGCATGATCATAATATTGTGCTTCTGCTTCATCAAATGCATTACATTCGATAATAGCTAAACCAAAACGTTTTAACATTTCACCACTTACTACTGCTGGATCATTTACAGATTGAAGTCCTAATACTGATAAAGCCATAGCATAAATATCAGTTGATACCATTGCATAATTTGCTTTACCTTTTGCATCTTTAATTGCTTTACGTAATGAAGTTAATTTATCAACTAAATTTTCTTTAGTAGTTTCTTCTGTGTCTTCTGAAACCGTTCCCTCATTAACTAAACATGCAATTGCAGAATATTGACGAGCTTCTTTAGTTTGATTTAAACTATCTGCAAGATATTCTTCACCCATAGCGAAACTAACTGCATTTGCTTGTACTCCATAAATTTTTCTTGATTTTTGGAAATTATTATTGAAAATGATAGGTATTAGTTCATCACCAATAGCTTCATCAGTAAAATCACGTCCTGGTGTTCCTACTGTAACTTTATTTCCCTTTCCTAATTTGTGAACATAAATTCCTCCTGCAGGGCCTACTTCATACTTATCTGTATAAGTAACTCCTGGGATTAATACTGTATCTGAATACAGATTTGGTTCGATTGTTGATGCATATCTTTCATCAACGTGTTGATTGCCGTATAATACTGCCATATAATTTTCTCCTCCTATTTTCCCTTATTAAAGTAAGGGTTATTTCCATATTTTTTATTTAAATATTCTTGGTCTGAATTAAAATTCATTCCATGTATTTGTTTTGGACCTTTTTCTTGTAATCTCTTGTTTACTTCTTTTTCAATTGCTTTATCCATTACAGATTTCATTGTTTCTAATTTAGTCTTAACAGTTTCAGCATTTTCTTTTCCATAATCAATTAATTCAAGCAAGGAAATGTCCAATTCCTTTTCTGTAGCAATTTTCATTGCTTGTTCTTTTAATTCATAAGCATTTAATTTTGATAAAGCATCATTTTTTTCTTTTTCAGCCTTTTCAAGTTCATACTTGTGTTTTTCGTCTGCATCCATCTTGGCTAATTTTTCAGCTTCAGTTTTTTTAGCCTCTGCCTCTTGAATTATTTCAGCCTTAATTTTTTCTTTTTCAGCAGATATAATTTTGTTTAATTCTGCTCTCGTATATGTTTTTTCTGCTTTTTTATTTTCAGTTCCAACATCTACTTGAGTTGAATTTTCTACTGTTTCGGTAGTAGTTACCATATCTTTGTTATTTTCCATAACTCCTCCTATCAATCACGGTTTGATATAACCAAATAATCCGTTGCGGTGGATTAAACCAGGTGTCCTTGTAGGATTTGCACCTACTTATACTTTTAGGACATAAAAAAACGCCTATTTCTAAGCGTTATCTTTTATTTTTCTATTAAATTCTGTAATCTTTTTACATCTAGGACATTTTATTTCTAATTTGTAATTGCCACGTAATTTACCTTTAAATAATAATCTATTACAATATCCACAACGAAATTGTTGCATTATTATTTTGTATAGCTCTTTTTCTTTCATAAAATATCCTTTCTTTAGGTATTAAAAAAACACCTAATAGGTGTTATTTAAATTTATTTTCTTCATAATCAAAGATATAATCGTATACTCTTTCTTTTTGTTCTAATGTATTCCAATCTAAACGAAAAAGCTTATATAATAATTCATCATATTCCTTTTGTGTTTCTATCTCTAAATTAATATCATTATCAATTAAAAATTGTATATCTTCTTCAATTAATATTTTCCTTAGATCCATTGTATTTTCTCCTTTTCATTACAGAAGAGATTTTTTTCGATGTAACACCAACTGTAACAATTACACGTTCATCAATAGTATAATCATAGCTGTTATGTTTCTCGCTATACCATGACATTTCATAATTATTTAATATATTCTTTATTGTATTTAAATCAATCTTACGTTCAGCCATTCTATAAATACCATGAATACTAGCACCTTTTAATTTTTCTTTTATTCCTTGACTATTTACAAAAACAAAATCCTCTAGTTTTTTACTATCTTTATATGCTTTATGATAATCATCAAAATCAATTTTCTTTGTTCCAGGTCCTATTTCAATTTGAGATTTATAATCATTATATATCAGTTCTTTTTCCTTCATCTCTTCATAATAATTATGAATATTATACACTTTTTCCTTAAATTCTTCAAATGTATTAGGAATATTTAATTCTTTTTTTAATCTCAAATTATTATACATAACAATTAATGAATTGTCAGAATAAATATTATATGTTATTGTACTTCTACACCAGTGGAAATGATTATTTATTGGTGGAAGATTTTCACCTAAAACTAAACCTTTTGTACGATAAGTAATTATTTTTTTATCTACTTCACTATATCGTTGATAAACATTAATATCATCTAATTTAAATATGAGATTATCTAACGTAGAACACATTTTAGTTGTTCTTTTATCTATTTCAGCGATAAATCTACATTGCTTAACATTATTATCTATTCCAGCTTGTAAATACCCATGATTATTCAAAGCATCAGTTATATTACCGATTCCACCACTCATTGTATCTATTTTAAGAAGCTTATTTTGTTGTTTTAGAAATAATTCTTTATACGATAGATTATCAACATTGAGTTTTTTACCTATTTGAATATCTATTAAAGTCTTTTTAAAAGTTTCCTCAGCATTTGTTAAAGCTAATGAATATAAATATTCTTCGGCAGTTGCATTAAGTAATGGAATATTCAATAATGAGTAAACTATTTCACGTTCTAGCGATATGGGATTTAACTCTAAATCTTTTAATCCTCTTTGATATCCATCATTAGCAACATTGTAAAATAAAAGATTGTTATATTCATCTAGAGTTTTATTCTCTTCAATATAACAACCTAATATCATTATTTCTAGCATTTCTTTATATGTCACATTAGACTTGTTTAATATTAAACGTGCTTTGTAGCCATAATAATCACTCAACAAACCTTTTTCTTTTAGGTCTTTGATAAATCTATCCAAACGGCCTTTTTCTTGCTTATTTATGTGTTTATTAATGTCTTTATATTCTATATTGATACTATTAAATATATCTTGTAATTTATCTCTTGTCTTTCGATTAATTTTTTTATAATCTTTCAACCACTGTTTAAGATATTTATCAGTATTTTTCCATGTTTCATTTAGTATTTGTTCATTTTTCATTTACAAACACCTACTCTTCTTCTTTTTCTTCGTTTTCTTCCTGTCCAATTTCTTCAGTTGGTACTTCAGCATTTCCAAACATTTTCATATGTTCAATATTAGCTAGTATATTATCTTCTGATTCAGCATCTTTTTTATTTTTTTCATCAATATAGTTGTAACCTAATTTTTCGATTATTGTTTGTAATGATAAGATATTTTGAAGTTTTAGCATACTATCTATTTTTTCATCATCATTTGCAGGTAAATTTTTAGGTAAGTCAATCATTATATCTCTAAAATCAAATTCAGTGCTTTTCTTTAAGTTAATTCGACCAAATATTAATTCCCAACGTCTCAAATATGCTTTCTTTAATTGAGACACTATGTTAGCAGTAGCCATGTTCATAACATAAAACTTACGATCTATTGCACTAGCATTTAAATCAGCACTATTAAATGCTAAATCGCTCGTGTTAGGAATACCAGCAATTTGAAACATTAAATCAATATATACTTTTAATATTGTTTGAACTCCAGTAGCATCTAATTGTTTAATCAACCAACTAACATCTCCACCTTCGCCTACATAAATAGTAAGAGATTTAATCCACATTTCATCTTCTTTTATTCTCGCTGGATTAATTTGTGGATTTCCTTCTTCATCTGGTAAAATCATAGGATTTTCTGGTGTATATCCAGTCAATTTCATTTTACAATCGCTATCATTATATTGATAAGTATTTCTTACATTTTGAATTAATTGTTCATAAGATTGAATAATATCTTCACAAGTCTCAAATATTGAAAAGTCAGTTTCGACTGCTATTGCTGGAACATCGCCCCAATTATGATTATTACGTTCTTCTTCTATTACTTCTTTTTTATTTTTAGAATATATTCTAGAACCATTTTTATCAGTTAATTCAACCATTGTTTTGTGGTTTCTGTTAATATCTTCTTCTTCCCATACCCTAATTAAACCAGTTAAATTAGCAGGTATAGAATAATCCCAACATGCAACTGTTTGAAGCGGATCATATTTAGAATAAACTATTTCGTTGTTTTGATTTTCATATATAATTTCATAGCAACTTGTTAATTCTAATATATCGTGAATCAAATCATAATTTTCAGTTGAATCGTCATTATAACTAGATACATAATCAATTATAATTTCCATGCTATTTTTATAATTATCATCTTTAATTTTCTTATCTAATAAATTTTGTAGTAGTTTTTTCTTATTTTCATCACTGGTATCAGAAACACTATAAGTTGGTTTACCACTTAAATATCCTGTTGCTAAATCAGTAATAAATTTTTCAAATGGAATAATCGTTGTGTTGTTATTGTTTGAAAACATTACTGTTGAGCCATCAGCTTTTCTTGTATACTTTTCATGTAATTGTCTTCTTTTCTTTAATATTGGCTCTACTCTTTCTAATAATTTAGGTATATCCTTAGCTTCTAATTCAGTTAAATTTGCTATTTGTAACATTTTATCAACTCCTTTATTACATTAACTTTCTATTTGAAATTTGCCATGTATTAGATATTGTATAATCCTCTATGGCATATCTTGCACTATCTATGCTATGGTTATTTTCGTCAGGATACTTACTTTTAAAGTTGCCTAATTTATCTTTTTCATATTCATACATACTAAATTCTTTTGATGCATTAGGACATCTTTTAGGATCTATTACAATACTTTCTAAATTCTGCAAAAATTTTATTCCATATTCAATACTATCAGGACCTTTTTTCGCACCTTTTACTCTTAAACCCAAACTTCTTAATTGATCAATACTCTTTGGTTCAGCAGAATCACAGGTTATAAAACTATGCCCTATCTTTGTTTTTTTTATTTGTTCAGCCAATTCAATATTGCTCATTCCAACCTTATATATTTCGTTAAAAATAAAAATACGTCTTCTCGTCTTATCATACTGTAATTGCAAATAGCAATTCGGATCAACCGCATATCCAAAATCATTACCATCAAGAATATTATCATATTTATCAATTTCTTCATTTGTGATTTCTCTTAATGTTATATTTGTAAATACAGCTCCACCTGTTCCTGTTGCTTCGCCTAAATATTCATTTTTATATGCTAATTCATTTACTTTTTTTAAGTGTTCTGCTTCAAGTATTGCCGGCTCTCCCAACCATTCTTTAGGAACATCCAAATATGTACTATGATGAACAACTGTTTTAGGTTTTGGAATTATTATCTCCGCATTAACCCAATTATTAACACTTTTAGGTGGATTAAATGAATAAAATACTTTATATATATCTCCACCTCTCATCAATGATTGATTGATGCTTCTTATTTCTTCCATTCCAAAAAATTCATCTACTTCTTCATACCAAACATATTTACAATATCCTTTTTTTATCTTTATTGATTTAATTTTTTTATAATCTTCTTTATTGTTGGCACTTCTAAACAATATTTCTTGTCCAGTCGGCTTATAAATTAATTTTAAAGGACTAACTTTCATTTCCCAATAATAATTAACTCCCAATTTTTCTATAGCCCAGATTAATTGCGAATAAACCGAATCTGCTAATGTATCTCCTACTTTACGCAATACTACTGCATTAGCAATTTTATCTTTCATCATACCAAGTATTATTTCAATACTAATAAATGATGATTTAGTAGACATTCTTCCACCTTTTAACCAATAATGAGTATTCAAATCTGATTTTAAATCCTTATGCAACATATAAAAACTTGGTGCAATTATTTTACTTAATTGTATTTCCATATATAACCACCAGCAGTTTTTCTTTCACCTCTACAACAGGCATCTATATGGTTTATTTTTAATTCTGTAGCTGGCATTTTCACAGAATTCCATTTTTTAATAAAATTACCACGTAAATCATATTGTAAAACACATTTTGCATGTGGATTATCTTCAATTTTTATATTGTGCATAGGATTTTCTTTTCCACATTTAAAAAGATTATTCGTATTGAATAATCCATTTTTTATTGCATGTCGAACATTATAAGATGCTGTACACCATTCCAAATTATCGACACAATTATTTAATTTATTTCCATCTTTATGATTTACTTGAGGCAGATTGTCAGGATTTGGTATAAAAGCTTCTGCTACTAATCTATGATTTTTTTTGCTTTTACACTTGCCATTTTTCCATAAAGTTATATAATAATACCCATTTTTTCCTATTCTTGGTTTTCTAATAATATTATTATATAGGCTTTTAACGTTTCCTAAATTAGATATTTCGTAATTTTCATAACCTTCAATGCTTTTCCATATTTCCATCTACTCATCTCCTAACTAATAATTACAAATCGTCTTTTATTATTGGTATTTCAGTTAATTCTATTTTATTGACTATTCCTTGACCACTCGTATCTCTAAGAAATTCTGCTGCTCTTATATCGCCATCCTTAGCCTTGTCTATTGCCGCTTGAACTATTGCTTCTAAACTGCTACCAAGTTGTCTTTCAATTTCTTCTTTAAATAATTTTTTCTCTTTTCTAGCCTTAACACTTGCTATGCCACCTTTAGAACCCATTTTCTTTGCTTCTTCACTGCTTAAATCAGTTCTAGGTTTTAAATTATCAATATTAGCCACATTATCACTTCTTTCTTAAGTATCTTTCCTTTATCAATAAATTGCCATTTCTAGCCCTGTCAGAACAATGTTCTCTAGCAAATTGATTAAGTATACTATCAATTGCTTTTAACTGTCTTTCGATAGGCATATAGCCTTGTATGTTTATCTCTTTTAGAATTGCATTTATGTATTCGTACATATCTAAATCTCTTGATTCGATAATATGTAAGAATTCATGAGCATTTCTAGTTAAGATAGCACCATTATTGATTTCTAATTTTCCATTATGGCATCTCTTTTTAATGTGATGAAATGTAAAAGAATTATCTCGCTTTACTTCGTATCCCATCCAGCATTGGTTTGTCATATTCCATTTAATTATCATTAGATTAGTTATACTTTTCATAATTATTTCTTTCATTGGTTGGCAAGGTAGGACTTGAACCCACGACCGCTGAGATATAAGCTCAGAACTCTAACCACTGAGTTACTTGCCAATATAAAAAGAGCTTTTCAGCTCTCAAAGGGGGTTTCATAGAAAATATTAATAATGCACCCTAGCATTTATAATATTCATTAGTATCTTAATTGATACTGTACTAAATAATAATAGTGCTGCAACACCCTATTTATGCAAGCAATCATCATATAGCCCTAATCACAAAACTATATTCAAAAACATAAATAGTTTTTATTATTCAGTACACTAGCAATTAACTAGTGCATGTAGCTGGAACTACATATACAACAATACGAACAAGAGAACGATTAACATATAACCGTGTTCTCCTTAGTACCAAAATTAATTGATACTGCACTAACGATATATTTAGCGTTACATCAATAAAAAAACAAACAATCAACAAAATGAGCAAAGCAAATTTTTTTATATATCATTAGTACACTAACAATTAAGTTAGCATGTAAAAAGGGTTTTATTTGAATAATAATTCAAATGAGAACTTTTAAATTTTCTCACATTATCATTGTATCAAAAAAAACGTGTCATAGTGTGTCATCTTTATTAAAAAATCTTAATTTGTGATATTTCTTATATATTCTTTGGCATTGCTCTTTTGAATAATGAACTAATGTTGCTATTTCTCGCCAAGTATATTTTTTTAAACAAATATCTTTGTAATAAACAATTAATTGTTCTACTTTATCGTATTTCTTTAATATCTTAAGTTCTTTTTCTATCCAGTCCATCAAATTTAACTTACGACTTTGCTTTAATTGTATTTTTTCATCTAATTGCTTTATCTCTTTAATTTCAACATATTCTAGTAGCTTATCAACTCGTTTGCCACCATCTACGATCATTTTATCTGTACTAACTGCTTGAATGTCTACACTAGCTTCTAGTACCTCTTTTTCTTTTAATAATAATTCTATTTCATTATCTAATCTTTCTACTTCACAATTAGCGTCTTTTAAAGTCACTCTTTTCAACTCCTTTATATTTCCATTTATAACCTCCTGCGGTTTTTCTTTTTCCTTTGCATACATCAACTATATGACCATTATTTATATTTAATGTTTTTGAGGCTTTTGATATACTTTCCCACTCATCAATTTTTTTATCATTT
>SVAK01000002.1 GCA_015059445.1 Bacillota bacterium
TCGCTCTAAATACCAATCAATTCCTGTTATAGCATTCGTATAAAATGAATCATCTATTTTTTCTATCTTTAATAAATTTTCTTTAGTTAGATATATTTTTTCTATTTTCACAATACCATCTCCATATGATATATATTTTATCATAATTATACTAAAAAACCTAACTTTCTATTAGAAAATTAGGTTTTCTTTATGTTTTAAAACCAAAAGGTTTGATTTCACATATATGGGGCGAAATGTGGGAATCGAACCCACGCGTAACAGAGCCACAATCTGCCGTGTTAACCACTTCACCAATTCCGCCATAACTCAAGTAAAATAATAACAAAAATTTTAAAAAAATGCAACTATAAATAAAAAAGACTAAATAATTTATTTAGCCTATGTCATTCAAATTTACATTTTCTGCTACTATAAAGTCTGCAAATTCTTGTTTAAATCTTTCTTTTTCTTTCACTAAAACATCTTCATAAACACTTTTTGTATTACATATTGCTTTATAAAAATGTTTAGTAGATACTATTTTTTCATTGTTATACAAAGCAAACGTAAATGCATTTGCTACTATTGCCAAACAAATATCTGGATACCTACTTGATACTTCATATACTCTTTTATATTCATCTGTCATTTCAACAATAAATTTCATAAATTTTTCTATTTGAAAAGCTTGATAATTTATTTTTACCCCGATTTGCTTTTCTAATTTTGGGATTGTTCCCATGAGTATTTTTACGGTAGTGGGCTTATCGGCTTCCAAAACTTCAATTTTATGAAATCTTCTTAAAAATGCTCTATCTCTTAAAATATATGTTTCATATTCTTCATTAGTAGTAGCTCCAACCATTTTGATTTGACCTCTATCTAAACTGGGTTTTAAAAGGTTAGCAAAATCCACTCCTCCACTTCTATTAACCAAAAGATGAGTTTCATCTATAAATAAAATAGTCTTTTCTTTACTTGCTATTTCCCTTATAATAAAATCTAATTTACTTTGAGTATCATGTTCATTAGTAGCTGTTCCTATTAAACTAGCCACATTTATTTTAATAACGCTCCACCCCTTTAAGGCATCCGGAACATTACCATTTTTAATACGATAAGCAAGACCTTCTACTATTGCAGTTTTACCAATTCCGGCCTTTCCTACTAAAAGAGCACTTTTTTCTGGAGTTAAAAGCGTTAAAATACATTGTTTGATTTCTTCGTCTCTTGCTATTGCTGGATCAGTTATATATTCTTTTTCAGTTAAATTGTCACCATATATATCTATCAAAGATAAAAATTCATTTTCCATAAATTCACCTAGCTTAAGTATAGCATACTTGACAAAAAATAAAAACTAATTATAATATTTAGTACTTCGAAAGGGTGTTTTTATGGCAGATATATGTGGTGAATGCTTAAAATTAGACTGGAATAATAAAGAAAGATGGACTTCAAAAGATAGATATTATTGTAAAGAATTAGGGAAATATGTAGAACCAACAGATCGCAGTTGTCGATATTATTCTTATGATAGAAATCATAATAAAAAGGATGACGGAGGCTTTAAACCTTCTGGATGCTCATTTTCTGTAATCGTTAGAGACATACTTGGATATGCTGATGATTGTGAATTATTAAGTTTATTAAGAAGTTTTAGAGAAAATGTACTAAAAAAGGACGAACAATATTTACCAATTTTGTTAGAGTATGATCAAGTTAGTCCTTTAATTAGCACAAGTATTCAAGAAGATAAAAACAAGCAAAAATTTTGTTTAGAATTTGTTCAAAATTTTTTAGCTCCATTTGCCAATATTTTCAAAAGTGGGAACATAGAACTGGCAATACTTTATTATAAGGGGATGTTTAATGCTTTAAAAGCAAGATTTGGGTTTAGTGATATAGAAATTGATTTAAATGTACCATATGAAATAGAGACTTTAGGTAAAGGAAGAATTAGAACTCCTAAAACAAGTGAATGTTAATCACTTGTTTTTTTATTTAAAACAAAAAGCAACTCAATAATGATATGGACCCTATTTAGGAGAATAAATAAAAAAGCAGTATATTAAAAAGAGAAAATTATTTTTCTCTTTTTGTGTAAGTTTTTCTCTTTTTCTTAACTTTTGACTTTAATCTAGTTGTGTTGTAAAATAATATCCATTCTTCTACAAGTTGTATATATTCTTGTAAAGATGACTAGTTAACTCACAATTAATTAATTTTTTCTTTTTTAATACGTTTTTTATAAAATTTATAAATAAAGACACAGCATGCAATAGCAATAACTATTAGTATTATATATGATGCTTTATCGATTATATTTAATATATAATCTTTTTTATCTCCTGCAAAAGCACCAATACATACTAAAATTGTATTCCATATCATACTGCCAGATAATGTATAAATAATAAATTTAAACATTGGCATTTCACTCATTCCAGCAGGTATGCTTATTAAGCTTCTTACTACAGGAACAAATCTACAAAAGAATACCGTTTTGCTTCCTTTTGAATCAAACCAATTATCGGCTGCTTCTATATCTTTTGGTTTAATTCTTAGTAGTTTACCATATTTACTTTTTACAATTTTAATTAATCTTTCTTTATTTAATATTTTACCAATGTAATATAATACAATAGCTCCTAACAGAGATCCAATTGTTGATGCAATGATTACTCCAATAATTGTCATATTACTATCAATAGTCATAAATCCACCAAAAGTTAATATTAATTCACTTGGTATTGGTGGGAATAAATTTTCAATTAAAATCAATAATCCGATACCTAAATAGCCAAAACTATTCATTATTCCTATTACTATTTCTTCCATAGTCATCTCTTTTCAAAACTTAAATTCACTAATTTTCAATATAAGTATATCATACTTTTTTAAGAAATAATATTTTGAAAACACATTTTACAATATTTTTAAATACCAAAAATGTGCCTACTTTTAATACCACAACTATATTTCATAATTTATTAATTGCGTTAGCGCAAAAAAATTACCAACAGCAATTCCAATGATAATATTTTGTATAGTTTTCCATATCATTGCCACTTTTCTTTTATTTCTACTATTCTTTTTCTCGTATAATCAAGCGAAGGTATTTCTTCACCAAAAACATCTACAACAAGAAGTTCTGATTTGTATTTTTGTAATATTCCTTTTATCGTTTCGTATCTTTTTCTTCTTACAATAAACTCATCAGCATTTTTATCTAATTGATTTTTGATATATCGCACAAAATTTTCGCCCCGAGAATTTAACATTTTATTCATATACCATGAATATGGATCACTTGGGATATGATACCAATAAAACATTTTTCTTTCATATTCATCCTTAGTTATTTCTCCATTAATATATTGCATATACCAATCATATATAACTAAATTATGAGAAATATTACCACCTGCATTTATTATAGCAATCGCATAGTCTTTAATAGATATTCTATCTTTAACTAAAATTTCATAATCATATGATCCAGGCTTATATTCTAATTCATCTAATAATCTAAGATTTAGGGCAAATCCAAAAGATAATTGAGACATATTATAACCATTCATTTCACAACGATAAATGTTATTAAATCTATGAGCTATATCACTATATGGGTTACAACCTAAACATATATAATCATCAGGATTTATCCCTCTTTGATCTGGTAGTGCAAACCCAATTCTATTTTTAGATAAATTATTTACTGAATATATATAACCAGTTTTTAAAATACTTATTAATTTTTCATATCGATAATCTTCATATTGCCCACCCAATTCAGTTGACATTATTGCGTGATACAAAGAATTAGTAATATCAATTTTTTGCATTTAAAACACCTGTTTCTTTTTGATTATTTATTATAACATAAGCATAAAAAAATGAATAAGTAAAGTTAACATTTATTCTTTTATTAATGTTAATTTTCTTATTATTTTGCTACTTCATATCTAAAATTAATAATCAAATATTTGAGTGCAAAAAAGTGCCCAAAATGGTGATATTTAGTTTATTTTTGTTATATTTTGTATCACTTTACGTTCTATACGAAATTTATTTGTACAAAGAAAAAACCTTTGAAAATCCATACTTTCAAAGGTTTTTAAAAATTCATAATGGCGCCCGATGTAGGACTCGAACCTACGACCTAACGGTTAACAGCAATTAGGATAAAACCACTTTACAAGTGATTGTCATAGCTTTCAAACCTTTATAAATAAAGGGTTTTACCACTTGTTATCATTTTTAAAAACAATCATTTTTTCAAAAAGTGCCGATTTTTAGTGCCGAAACATTATTTTAATAAAAATACTATTTTCATATACTTGTTAGTACTTTATTAATCACATTAGCACTTTCTTGCTTTGTCTTTGAAAAAATATGTGCATATATTTCCATTGTAACTCTAGTGTCTGCATGCCCTGATCTATCACTTACAGCTTTAGGATTGATTCCACTTTCAAGAAGTAATGTATCTACAGTGTGTCTGAATTCGTGAGGTGTAATTTTAGCTAAATCATATTTATTGATTATCTTTGTAAGAATCTTTCCGCAAGTATCAGGGTGCATATGAGTACCAATTCGTGAAGTAAAAACTCTATCTGTTCCTTTCCACTTATCAGCATTTTTCTTTATATATAAATCTTGCCATTTTTTATATTCTTTTAAAACATTTATAGTGTATTCACTTATATATATTGTTCTAATAGATGCTTCAGTTTTAGCATTTTCTTCATCAACTTCACCATATATAACTTTTAATGAATTATCTAACAAGACGGTGTGTTTTTCAAAATCAATATCACTCCATCTTAAAGCAACAATTTCTCCTCTACGAGCACCACTATCAAAAGTTAGTGTTAATAATGCCCTATATTTTATATTTTCTTCTGTTTTTAAACAATTAAACAATTTTTGAACATCATTCAATTCATAAAAATTTCTTTTCGTTTTTGTTTTAGGTGGCTTCTTTGCATCAACATTAACATTATATAGTATAAATTTCCATATAACTGCTTGTTTTAACATTAATCCAACTAAATTATAATAATGTGTCATTGTTCTATCAGACAAAATTTTTCCTTTTTTTCCTTTTCTAATTTCCTTATACATTCTATCAAGAATAAATGCAGTCAAATCTGTCAAATTAACTTTTCCTATAATTTCATTTATTCGTTTTAACATTTGTTTATAATTTCTTAACGTAATATTTGAAACATTTTCAAGACAATAATTTTCAATAAAAATTATACTATACTTTTCAAATACTATATTTTTATTTTTCTTTTTTACTTTATGATAATACTTTTTTGTGAGGTCCGCCTCTTGAATTTTTGCTTCCTGTGGTGTTCCATAAAAGATTTCTGAATGTCTTATTCTTTTTCCAAACATATCATATCCACATTCAATTATTATTTTATATTTATTAGGACCTAATCTAGTAATACTCATTAATAATTTTCCTTTCAATTTAACTAAATTAATTTAAAATAATTCTATTTTCTTTTTTCTCTAATTCTTCTAACCAAACATCAATTTTTCTAATATCAAACCGTATTCTATTACCTACTCTAAAATATGGTATTTTACCTTCTCTAACTAACTTCCTAATTCCAGAAACAGACAAATTTAAGTAATTAGCAATTTCTTTGATATTATAAATTTCTTTGTTTATTTCTATCACGCTCCACTGTTTTATCCTTTTTTTTGTTAATTGTTGATAAATACATATCTAACTTTTTTTTGGTAGTAAAACATTTTCTAAATCTTTTTACGTTTCCATAATCATCTATATATCTTCTTTCATAAGCCCATGATTTCTCGTACATTTTTATCCCTCCTTTGTGAAAAAAATACCAACAAAAAAGAGTATCTTCTACTCTGCGATTTTTATATTTGCACATTTGACTATTCAGTTATTCCTAGAGAAATTTTTAATGCATCATCAATTTTTTCCATATCATCATTATCTACAATAGTTACAAATCCTTTTAATCTTGATTTATCTATAGTTCTTATTTGTTCTAATAAAACAATTGATTTAGGTCTTAAAGTTCTAAATTTTTTAATTGAAACATGAGTTGGATATTTTTTACCCATATAATTTTTTTTAGTAATTGGTGCTACAATTACTGTTGGACTATTTTTATTTCCTTTATTATTTTGAATAATTAAAACAGGGCGATTCTTACCACCCTGTTCACTACCAACTACTGGATCTAAATCTATATAATATATTGCACCTCTAACAAGTGGTTTCACATCTCACCTCTTTCTATTTTTTATTCTTTTAATTTTTATTTGTGTTGTTTTATTTATAGATGGCATTTCTAAAATACTAATATTATCTTGCACATAAACAAGTTGCTTTTTTAAATTATCCTTACTCTCACCCATTAATGTAAAAATATAGTTTTTAGTTATTGTAACTTCAAATCTATTCATTTATATTCCTTTCTTTTATATGTTCAAATACTGAATAGACTTTTTTTGCAAAAAATAAACATTAAATATTTCTTCAGTTGTCTATCAGTATTAATTATCTATATTTGTGTTATATTATTTTTCCACCTCCCTGTAACACAAGGGAAATCATTAAGCGACTAATTGCTAATTAGTTCCATAGGAATCTCACCTTCTCGTGGTTCTCACGAAATCGCATCCATTGATTGAGTCTGTGGCTATGCGAAAGTATCATTATGCCTATTATTTGTTATCGCATTATTAGGAGCAAACTAATATTTGTAGTCAAGTTTTAATCGCAAGCGAACTTACTAAAGTGCTGTCAGTTTCCCAACATAATAGGAATGTACTTAATGATTGCAAAACTAAATTGTCAATGAACGCCATTTATGAAAAATGGTGAAAGGATTTTTCTACCTTTCACCATATACTCACTTTAGAAGCAATTTTTTACCCCTAAAATTTTATTTTTTTAAATTTTTTCTTAATTTTTCTTTTGCTTGTTCAATTGACTTATAAATATTCTTTGGACTACATCCTTCCATATCAGCAATTTCTTGCAATGTATAATTATCAAAATAATATAATTTTACCCTTCTCTTTTGAGTTTCAGATAATTTATTAATCGCCTTATAAAGTTCTTCATTTTGTAATTTTTCTTCAACTATATCTTCAACATTTTTTTGTATATCTAAAGCTGTATGATATAAAACAATATCAGTATATTCTCCATCATTTATACCTCTGCCATCTATATGTTTATCAACTTTATGAAGTTGAGATATATCTTCTAACTCAAATTTATTAAAAGTATTAAATACTTCTTCAGAAATAATAACAGTTTGTATTTCATTATTATTATTTAAAAATGTCACTTTATATATATGTTCAATATCGTTGTAATCTAATTTGTATGGATTATCCTTACTTTTTCTTCTTTTTGGCATTAAAGCCATTCTCTATTCCTCCAATCAATTCAAATCCTTAAATTCAAATTGATTCGGTGGACTTCGACAATTTTCGCACTTTAAAGCATAAAAAAAATAGCCATGAAAATTCTTAAAAAAATTAAGAACCTTCATGGCTACAAAATTAGGGCAACAAGCCCCTATAACAGTACTGCGAATTTTTAATCTGTAAATTAAAAATACTGCTCCTGGATCACTCATAAGCATCGTACCATTCTTAAAAGCAATGTTTTTCGTTAAGAATGATACTGCTTATCTTAACTATTTCATCATCGTGGCTGAAATGAAATAAAATTAAAACCCATACTGCAGTTTAATTTTTTCATAAAACAACATACTACTATTTTATACATTGCTTTATTACTATTTAATTATATCACAAAAAAAAGCAGAAACACTGCTTTTAAAAAGTCTAAGTATCAAAAAGTTTCAAATTCAATTAATTTATTTAGTATTCTAATGTATTTATTACATATAACATTTCATCTATGCTAACTTTATGTCCGTTTATAGTATATACTATATCATCATAAATGAATGTTACTCGTGGTGAACCTACTATTTCACTATAATTCTGTATTTTTTTAGAACACCAAACATATAAATCTGTATTTAATTTTTCATTTTTTAAAACTGCTTTGTATTCTTTATCTAAATTTCTAGTTACTCCTACTGATGCCTTAAAATATTCTTCTTCATAATATTCTGTAACAAATTCTATTGACATGCTTATTTTTCCTTTTTTGGTTTTATATACATTATCAAATGCAAACCATCCATGACTTATTTTATCATTGTTTTTTTCTAATTCTAATATTCTAGCAATATCAATTTTAAATAATTTAGATGTAAGTATTTCAATTCCTAAATTTTCTTCAATTTCTTTGAAAGATGTTTTTTGTTGATTATCTGTCACTGGAAAATTTACACCAGGAAAAGCTGCATCGACATTTAAATTCTTTCTATTTGCTACTTTTAAATCAGTAAGATGTATATCACCCCATTCTTCATCATCAAAACCAATAGTAGTTGTAACTAACAAATTCTTTATCTTTTCAACTATTTCACCAGCATAAACCATCCCAAAACTTGTAATAAATATAATTATTATCACTGACAAAGGCACTATAATTTTTTTTAGAACAACATTATGCTTTTTATAAATTGTCTTATTTAATATTTTATTATCTATACTTTTATCAAGATGAATATCATCAAAAATTTCTTTATATGTTTTCTTCATATAATTCATTCCTCCCCAATTCAATTTTTAATAAATTTCTTGCTCTTGCCAATCTAGTTTTTGCAGTATTTTCATTAATATTTTCAATACTAGCAATTTCTTTAATACTATATCCATAAAAATAATGTAAGTGAATACATATTCTATATTTTTTCGGAAGTGTTTTTAACATTTCTAACAATTCTAATTTTTTAACATCATATTTAAACTCTTTTATTTCATTATCAAAAATAGAATCAGTATTTCTTCTCCAAAATGATTTAAATAAATCTTTACATTCATTTGCTGTTATCGTTAATAAATATTTTTTTATATTATCATTTTGAATATTTTGTATTTTCTTATATACTTTAATAAAAGTTCTTTGTACAATATCTTCAGCATCATATTTATTTTGAGTATATGATAACGCTAATCTATAAACATCATCTTTATATTCATAGTATATTTGTTCAAAAAAATCATTCATATTTTACTCCTTTCATATATATAACGATTTAAACATTCAAAAGGTTTCATTTGTATAAAAAAAGTGGAAGAAAAATCCACTATTTTGAATATTTTATATAATCAATTTTATATTCATCTAAATCTTTTATTTCAATTAATCCATCATTTAATGCTTTTTCTACAGTATCAACATTTCCGTTTTTATACTCAACAATCACATATTCACTTTTAATACAACTATAATAATATACATAATTATTATCTTCATAAAATTCTTCTAATGCTTCAGCACAAGCAAAATCTTCTATACTATTTGTTGTATCTACAATATTATCTATTTCAAAGCCATACTCCTTTGAAGTTAGTTCATACTTCATAAACCAACTACCATATTTTACTCCTCTATTATTTTTGAATGGTTCACTTGGACTAACTTTAGTATATCTTATAACTTTATAACCCAATCCCCAATATGTAACTTTATCTCCGGTATTATTAATTGTTTTAATTGTAAATTTTGGTTCAACACCATTTCTTACTCTTGCACTATCTATATAATGTGAATATAAACCAAATACTAATAACACAATTACTACTGATAATATAATTATCATTTTTTTATTTTTCATATGTATCTCCTAAATTTTTATTTTTAATTATTTAATCCCAATTAATGTATCCTTTATCTTCATAATTTTTACACTTTAAATATATTTTATAATATACTTCACAATCTTTTTGATGGTCTAATGGATTTACAAAAAATGTATTAATATCAACATAAACATCACAATAAGATTTCTTATCTATATCTAGTAATTCTTCTTTTTTAATATAGCCATTTTTTATTAAAAAGTTAGAGTTATAAGAAGTGCCGGGATAAGTTGTTTCTTTAAACTCTTTTGATATTAAACATCCAGGATATTGTGCTCTAATATTTCGCTCAACAGCATTTTTTACACTTTCTTTTATTTCACTATATCTTTCTTGTGCTTTTTGATTATGTTTATATAAATTAAAACAAATAAATATACTAATAACTAACACTAATATTATTGATATAATTATTATACTTTTCCTTTTCATAACTTCCTCTTATAAAATAATTATTTAACAATTTCTATTTTCGTGATTCCACATTTTTCAAATATTTCTTTAATATCTTCTTTTATTAATTCACCATATTTATTATTAAAAGCAAATTTATAATAATTTCCCTCTTGTAAAAGATGCAAATATTCTTCTTTTAATGTATGAGCAAATTTATTTTCATCTACCAATAATCCTAAACTCACTCCATAAACAACTGGTATCTTTGTAACATTTCCTAATTCATCACTTAATTCTAACTTATACAAATTAATTGTTTTATCATCTAATTCTATTTCCTTTACTATTTCGATTTTATTTAACTTGTATATTCTTTCAAATTTTGTATTATTAATAAATTTTTTACCACACATTCCTTTTTTAAAAGCTTCAGTTGTATCTAAATTATTTGAACCTATATATATATCTTTGTTACCATCTAATGTGTTACATTTAATTAAAGTAATATCATCATTTTTATATATTTTAGTGCCACCATCATTTAAAGTAGTATAATGTTCTAATTTATTAATAAAGTCTTCAATATCATTATTATCTTTTAAATAATCTTTTAATGTTATTTTTTTAGCATTTTCTTTTAAGTACACTTCATCCATACATATAGTAAATATTTTTTTATCCTGCAAAGTTAAATATTCTTTAAATTCATAATTACAATTACTAGGTCTAACCCAATTATCATTAATATCTTTTTGCAAAACTAATTTATAACCACCATCACCAGTATAAAAATATATCTCATCAACATTCTCATCAATATCAATTGTGAAAGTGTCTTTTGCTCCTATTTTGGAATTAATACCAAATGTTGAATAAAAAGTATAATAGTAATTCGTACTTCCACTAGTTCTTTTCATTTTTCTAACATATCCAGAACTATTTGTAACACCTATATTTAAAGTCATTTTTTTACCATCAGAAGATATTTCATAATCTTTTAAATAAACATCTGTTCTTGCTCTACCTGTTATTAAAATAAATAAAGTTATAAACGCAATTATGACAACAACTGTCAAAATTATAATATTTTTCTTTTTCATATAATACCTCTATCAAAATTTTTATTTTTCTTCTTTTATTATCATATCATCATATGCTGATAAATGTTCTAAAGTTATATAATTGTTATCCAAGGCATATTTTAAATTCATTTTTAAATTTTTAGTATTAAATTTTATTAACATATTTCCGCGCTCTTTACAATTTAAATAATAATTATATTTTTCATCACTATAAATTTTTTCATTTTCTTCACAGCTGTCTGTTAAACTAAATAAATTATAAGATATATAATTAGTTTCCCTTTCAATAATTTCTATTAAATTACTATCACTTACTGTATAATAAGAACAACCACTATGTATGCTTTTTGGTATTAATCTACTACCACCTCTCCAAACATAAATAGTATCTATTAAAGTATCATCATTATACATTAGCAATTCAAGACTATGACCATCACATAAAGCTGCATCACCATATTGCTTTCCACTTGAAATTATATCTAATATTTCTTTTATTGCTTTTTTATTTTCAATAGTTTCAGGTTTATCATTACTAAAATTCATAACAATTTTATTAGTCTTTTCCAATTTTTCAATTGTTTTAGAATCTATTTTTTTTACAACTTTATCATTTACTTTATTAGTACTGCATTTTTTTAAATCTTCAAAATCTATACCATTTAATTTATTATATACATAAATATATGTACTATCATTTACAGAATAGGTTTGATAAACATCATATTTACTTGAAAAATATTTATCAAAATTTCTAATAACTTCGCTATCATAAGTTTTTAAAATTGTATATATATTTCCGTTATCTGTATAAGATGACTTATAGTAAACTATTTCATCCTCATTTGTTGTAAAAGTACCTAAAGGCATATCATATAATTCGTTACTTTCGCTCATTATGTATGCACCAGTTTGATTAACTAAACAAGACATAAAATTTATATCATTATATATGTCTTTCAAATCATTATAATTTTCTTCTGTAATTTTATATATTCCATTATAAGATTGTTCTAAATAATATTTATTGTTTCTTTCATATGCATAAATAGTTATAACGTTATTGTAAAATAAATTTTCTTCTTCATGAATAAAATCTGAAGAATCTTTTTCAAAAGCATAAAAACTAATCTCTATTAAATCATTTACATCATTAGGATATTCTTGAACGCTTTCTTTATAAGTTCTTTTTTTAACATTATTTAATATTTTAAAAATCTCTTTTATAGTGTGTACATTAGTTGAATCGTTTTGGTACTTATCAAATTTTAAACTTATCTTCTTTACATCATTAATTTCTGGCAAAGATAATTTATATGGTTTTAAATTATTGAAATAATTCGCTCCTATTACTACTAGACAAACTATTACAGCCAAACCAATTACAAAAAATATTATTCCTTTCTTTTTCATAGTGCCTCCTTTAATTATCTTAATTATATCACAAAGAAAAAAGAAGATAGTTAATTATCTTCAATTATTAATGTATTTAATAATTCTTTTATATATTCATCTGCAAAATAATCTGTTTTTAAAAATGTAAATACATATTTTTTATTATTTTTTATAATATAGGCTTCTTTATTTTCATACATATTTAATATGTATCCTTCATAATCACCATCAATTAATGTTACGCTTTCACCAAAGCTCATTAGGAAACTAGTTATAAATTTAACAAAGTAATTTTCTTTCATTTTATTTGTACTAGTAAATAAATTATTTTCTTTATATTCGTATGTTGATAAAAATTTAATCAAATCAACATCATTTTCAATATTATATTTTTCAAAAAAATTTACGCGTTCTTCTTTACTTACACTAAGATGTTCTTGAGTCCAACCATAAAGTTCAAAATCACTTTTTAATATGTCTACCAAAGAATCTGTTGTTGCACCAAACCAAAAAGACGCTATAACTTTATCATTTTCTTTTAATGCATACATTCTATGCTCATCTGTACTACTATCTAAAATTTCAAATTTTTTAAAATCATTTTTTATTTTAACATCATTAAAACTTATGTAGTTATTTTCTTGTAATTTTTGAGTTTTAATAGTAATTGAATCTTTAATTTGTAATTTTTCCTTATGTTCTTGATATTCTTCATTTGTAACTCTTGAAATATTATACTTATTTAAATAGTACATCTTCGTTCCAAAAAAACCACCTATAAAAACAACTACTACAACAATAACAATTCCAATTATCAATCCCTTATTATCTTTCATATCACACCTCTTATAAGAATTATAACATATATGTAATATTATTCAACTTGGCATAATTGACATCAATGATAAAAAAACGTAAAATAGGAAAATAAAAATTTAAAAATTATAAAGACATTACTTTTTATTTAATGTCTTTTCTGTATTATCTACATCTATTAGCTTGAATACTAAATTTTTAAATTCTTCTTGTTTTTGATATTCATTATGAAAATCAAATATACTTTTCTTTTTTTCTTTAATAAAAAGTTTTTTACTACCAAAAGATATTCCAACAGGAAGTGTTTCACTATTAATGTCTAAATATATTCCTTCCAAAACAAATTCCTTAAATGCAGTTGTCATTTTATCTACACACAAAACTCTAACCACTTTAACATACTCGTTTATTTCATTATCTCCATAAATGCTTTCTATAAAATCTTGTGATATTTTTAATATTTTATCGTATTCCTTTTTGTTATATTCAGTTACTCTTATTAAAGTAATCATTGTTAAATTAGTTTCATCTTTATTTATATAAAAATTCACAAATTCATATTCATTTAACTGAAACTTATTAGTATTATAATTCAATTTCTTTATTTTATATTCAAATTGTTTTTGAAATTCTTTAAAATCTTTAATGTTTGTTTTATAGAATTTACATTTTTTAAATTTATTATTAATTTCATCTGTTACAAATCCAATTTTATTTAAACCATAAATCATAATAGCAGCCGAAATATTTTGACATATTACATTAATAATCACTAATCGATCAATTAATTCTGGGTCTAAATAAAAAACAAGAACACATACAATAAATAATAAAGAAATTACAAAAAAAGTAGGAATAGCATATAAAATAAATTTAATAATTTTCTTTTTCATAATTACACCTCTAATTCGAATTATTTTCATCTATTCTTTCTGCTTCAATTAGTTTGAATATTAAATTTTTAAATTCTTCCTGTTTAGCAAAATATTTTTTTGAATCGAATATTGTATTATCAAATCGTGAACTCTTTGTTTCCATTATATACATTTTTTTGTTGCTAAAAGAAATACCTACTGGTAAAGTCATACCATAATTTGTACATTCTATTCCTTCACAACAAAACCTTTGAAACTCACGATTAATTTTATCTACACAAACCACTCTTAACAGTTTTATATAATCTTTAACCATTGTTTTACCGTATAATTCTACTGTAAATTCAGATATCTTGTTTTGTATTACTTCTAATTTCTTCTTATTATATTCTTCTAATTTCATTAACACTACTACATTTAATACACCATCTTCTTTTGGCTGCATATAAATATAAATCATATCATTTTCAAAAATTTGACATTTTTTTGCTAGATAGTATTTTTGTTTTTGAATGTTTTTATGAAATTTATTATAAAACGGTTCAAATTCTTTTGTTTTAATTTTATATTTTGTAGTTGATTTAAACGTTTCATTAATTGGTTCATCAAATTCATATTTTATATATTTCAGAAAAAGCATTACACAAATTGTCGTTATAATATATAGGACAAGTAGTATATAAAATATTTTCTCAAAAACATTAATATCCCCATCAACTATACAAAAAATAGGAATTGATAATAAAACAGACAAAAATAAGGTAAATGCTATACCTAGTGCTATGTTACCTAACAATTGTCTTTTTTTATAACTCATTTTAATCACCTCTTAAAAATTATAGTTTTTTATTTATCCTTACATCTTTAATAATCGCAGCTTTATTTCTTTCTCTTATTATTTTTGAAATTTTATTAATTATTTCAACATCTTCATAATAAAAAAAGGGCAATGAAGATTGGTTTAATTTAAATTTTTTCCAATTATGTCCATCATATATTTTAACCACTTTATTAAAACCGTGAAAATTCGTTTGAATTTTCCATTGAATGCTAAATTTAACTTGTTTAATATCATCATACTTTATTACCCATGAATTAAGCGGTGTAAAATTTATTACATAATTTTCTGTAAAAGCTATAAATTCATTAAAAACATATAAAGGTTTTTTTATTTCTTTTTTTATTGCATTTTTTTCTTTTTCATCCATTTCTGAAAAGTCACATTTCATATTGCACCTCTATAATTGAATCATTTCAATTATATTTTAACATACAATAAAAATTATTATCAATTATATTTTTTTATATCATACAAAAAGATATTAATCTCTTAATAAATGATTTGCTTTTATAATATTCATATAATTCTTTAAATCTATTGAAGTGTACTACTTCTCTTTGTCGTAACCATAATAATGGTGCTAATACATCTTCATCTTTTGTTAAATCAATTAAATTTTCATATACTGCTCTTGCTTTTTGTTCTGCTGCCATATCTTCCATTAAATCTGCTATTGGATCTGCTGTTACAGCAAAATATGTTGCAGTAAATGGTACACCTGATACATCTACTGGATATATACCTTTATTATGATCTGCATAATATGAACCAAGACCTGCTTCCTCTAATTCCTTTACAGTTGCATTCTTTGTAAGTTGATTTATCATTGTACACAGAATCTCGGAATGTCCTAACTCATTAAAAAATTATATTTTTAATTTTTATTTACCAAATATGTAAATAAACAATCTAACAATTCTTCTTGTCTTTTTTCTTCTTTAAGATATTGTATATACATTATAGGCAAAAAGATAAATACATAACATAATGCTATTCCAATAATAACATATTGGATTAAATACATGTTTTCAACAAAAAAAATTTTCATTCATATCACCCTTTCTTATTCAAAACCATTATAACATTTTTGTGCGTATTCAGAGAAGATTAGAGAATTAAATGTTTTTAAATGGGAAAATTATTCATATAAAGGATGATAGTTTATATGAATGAAAATAGATTAGAAGATTTAAAAGATGAGAAAAATTTAAAATCAAAAGAAGTTGCTAATTATTTGAATGTTCATGAATCTACATATTCAGAATGGGAACATAACAAAATTCCTATTCCTACAAAAAGATTAATCCAACTTGCTAATTTTTACAAAGTTAATATCGATTACATGCTAAAATTATCTAATTCAAAAAAACATATTAATACAAATAATCAGAATATTGATTTAAAAAGTATTGGGGAAAGATTAAGGAATATACGAAAAGATTTAAATCTAACATTAAGAGAACTTGGACAAGAATTGAATATTTCATTTTCTGCACTCGCTAGTTACGAACGAGGTGAACATTTAATTCAAAGTGATACATTAATAACGTTAAGCAAAATCAGTAATTATTCAATTGATTATATACTTGGTAGAAATAAAGAAAAAAATATAAAGTAATGCTTATATTACTAAAATAAAGGGCTATTCAAAATAGCCCTTTATTAAATTGTTTCCAAATATTAAAAAATTACTTGCAACTACCACCTTTTGATACAAAATAATTATTTACATCAGTTACTGCTTTTATAACGCTTTCACCTTTATACTCTTTACGATCTATAACATTTTCAAATATATATCCAGAGCCACCCATTTGAAATGTCACTAAATCAGCATTGTAATAAGATACATCAAAGTAATATTTTTGATTTTCTAATTCACATGTAACATATAATGTTGAATCTGTTTTAACTTTTTTATAACCTAGACCATAGAAAGTAACAGCTATTATTTCAATCACAAATATAAGTATAATAATAATACTTATAATTACAAAAGTTTTAAATAATTTGTTAGTTTTTATTTCGGTTTGTTCAAATTTTTCCACCAAAATATTTTTAATATCATTATCAATTAATTCATCTACACTAATATCTAATGTTAATGACAATAATTTTAACTGTTCAATATTTGGAGTGGTTTCATTTAATTCCCAATTAGATATAGTTTGTCTTGTTACATTAATTTTATCTCCTAATTGTTCTTGCGAAAGCCCTTTACTTTTTCTTAATTTTTGTATTTTTTCTCCTAACACACACCATTTCTCCTTTCACCGAAATTATATAATTTATTTTTTTTAACTTCTACCAAATTTCTTTGGAATTTTGTCAAACTTTTATAACATTTAATATATTTATTATACATCTTTCAGTTAATTATAGGAATTCCGTAACCATATATAACTTGATTATTAATATTATATTTTTGTTGCTTACAAGCGTCACCAGAATTTCCTTCAATAGTATAAACTATGTTATTTTCTATTTTTTCTACAATACCAACATGATCTACTATTCCATCAAATTCCCAATCAAAAAATATAATATCACCACTATTAGGAATATAATTACTACTTTTCCATTTGTCCATTGCTTTAAACCAATTAACACCATTAGGAACTGAAGCAAATTTAGGAATTATCTTTTCTTCAATATATCCAGCTTGCTCTGCTACCCAACTCACAAATATAGCACACCAACCAACTCGATTTTTAAATCCATACCAAGACCAATAAGGATGACCTCCAACATTTCCAAGCTGTGTTAAAGCTATTTGTACCATATCCGGACTACCTACTGGCGTTCCATATACAACTGACGACCATAACATAGCATATTCTTCACTTAATAGTTCATTGACTTGCATTCTTTGTTTTGGTGAAAAATTATATAACAACATCATTTGTTCAACAGTTTTTCTACTTATTTTTATATATAAATTAGTTTTTAACTCTTTATCAAAAAAATCATCGTTAGATTCTTGCTTGATTTCATAAGTAATCTGGTGCATATCCCAAAATATTTTTTTTAATTCAAGTATTTTAATGTCATTTAAAGTTATTACTTCATTGTCATTAACACCATTATTTATTTTAGCTGTGTATATAGATAAAACTTCTTTCCATTCTGCTCTATCAGTTTCTAAATAGTATTCATCATGTAGATTTAATCGTTGGATTGTTTCAATTCTATTAATCATTTCATTATTTATTTCTGTTATTACCGTATTCATAGTGACAGTATTTCCAGTATTTTCACTTGAGAAGAAAATACCAAATATTGAACTACATAATAATCCTATTAAACATATAATAACTATAATAACTAATACTATCCAACCACCAGCTATTAATAAAGCAATTAATGCCTTTGTTCCAAAAATAATTGCTTTTACTGATGATACAACAACTTTAAATGTTTTAGTTACACCTTTTGCAGTACTCTTACCTATCTTTTTTGCTCTTAACTTTATTTTTTGTTTTTTAGTTAATCCTGTATAATTATTGAATATTTTATTAAACCCCTTTATTTCATTTTTTATCTTATTAGCTCTTAATTTAATTTTAACTTTACTTTTTATATCTTTTGTTTTATTTTTTATAAAAAAAACATTATCTTTAGTATTAATAACAGATTTTTTTCCTTTAGTTGTTATAGTATTAATGTTTTTGTCAAATATTTTGTTAGAAGAATTTTCTAAATTTTTAGTAGCATAATCATTGCTATTAACACTATCATTAGAAAAAGTATTTTCAACATTATTTTTAGTATTTATTGTAATATTTTTTACTTTTTTTAATCCAACTACTGATTTATCGATTGTCTTAATAGTACCTAATGCAATATCTTTAGTTTTTATCTTTGACATTATTACTTTCTTCGAACTTTGTTGTCATTAATTTATATAATGATGTATCTTTAGGAAAATTATTTAAAAATGGTACTAATGTACTTCCAACTTTTAATAGACCTTCACCTACTCCAACATTAGTAATGTATCCCATTTGTGAATCAGAAATAGATAATAGTTTTGCTAACTCTATCCTATCTGTAGCGGCTTGATTTAGCATTATCATAAACTCTGAATTTGCTAGCATTGTTCTCGCAGTATGCGATTGTAACAAATCATCAACATTTTGTGTTATACCAGTACAATAAGCACCATATTTTCTAACTCTTTTCCATAATGTAAATAAAAAATTAGCTGAATATTCATGTTGAAATAGTAAATATATTTCATCTATAAAAATATAGGTATTTCTCCCCTTTTGCCTATTTTGTGTAATTCTATTTAAAATACTATCTAAAACTACTAACATTCCAATAGGTAGTAATTGTTTTCCTAAATCTAAAATATCATAACAAATTATTCTGTTATTTGTATCTACATTTGTATTTTTAGCAAAAGTGTTTAATGAACCATCCGTAAATAGTTCAATAGCTAATGCTATTTCTTTTGCTTCTGGTTCTTCCTGACTTAATAATTCTTCTCTAAAATCTTGTAATGTTGGTGCTATTCCTTGATAATTTCCTTGTTGGTATGCTCTATAAACCTTTGCAGTACATCTATCTATTATTGACTTTTCTTTTGGTCCTAAATTTTTTCCACCCATTAAATGTTCACATAAAGATAAAATAAATTCTGACTTTAATATTACTGGATTAGCTCCATCACCATATTCTGAATTCATATCCATCGCATTTATATGATTATTACTTGTTGCTGAAATATGAATATGTTGACCGCCTAGTGCTTCTACTAATTTTGGATACTCTCTTTCGGGATCTATTATAATAATATCAGCATTTGGCTCTCTTAATGCAATTGATACAATTTCATTTTTTGCAGCAAAAGATTTCCCACTACCAGACACTCCTAGTATAAAAGAATTTCCATTTAATAAGGACTTTCTATCAGCCATAATCATATTTTTGCTTATAACATTTTCGCCATAATAAATCCCATTTTCGTGGTTTATTTCTTGAACTCTAAATGGCATAAAAACTGCAAGAGATTCAGTTGTTAAGGTTCTTAATGTATTTATTTTCCTTACTCCATAAGGTATTGCTGTATTTAATCCATCTAATTGTTGATATTTCAATATTGCCATTTGACATAAATGTTTTCTAGCTGTAGCGAGTAAACTTTCAGTATCTTGCTCTAATTCTTCTTTTGTATTTGATACTAAAACCATTGTTAAAACACAGACAAACATTCTTTGGTCTCTAGTAGTTAAATCATCAAGAAATTCTTTTGATTCTTTTCTTTGTAACTCCATATCATAAGGAATAACTGCACTAAAATTATTGTTATTATTTTGTCTTCGTTGCCAATTAGTTATATTAGTTTCTACTCCTAATCTTCTATTTTCAACTTCTCTTATGGCTTCATCCATTGGTATAGGAATAACATCAATACTTAACATTAAATTTCTATTTAATTCAGTTAATTCTGCAACCATATCATCTTTAATATAATTTGCATAGTCTTTCAAAAAGAATACTCTGCCAAATTTGCTTCCCATCTCAAAATAATCTTTTTGAAAACTAAAACTATCTGGACAAATATAGTCTTTAAAAGAATGACCTTTTTTTAAATCGTCCAACATATCCCAATTAAAAATATTCTCTTCGCCGGTTCTATAAAAATCATGTACTAATCTTAATCTTTCTTCAGCATTAAGTTCCATACATTGTGAACCTAGAGAATTAAAATGATTTTTTAGTTCTGAAGTAATTCTTGAAAAATATATTTCTGCATCTTCTAAACTTTTTTTATTTATCGTTACAGTTAAAAATTTTTCTTGAACAATTGAATTTGAACCTAATATTTTATCTTTTAACATTTTGTTATATTCTTCTCTATAGTTATTTAATAAATCATTATCTTTTAATACTAACATATTCTTTTCAAAATCAATTTTATTTAATCTTCTATTTAAAACAGTTATTTTAAATGTTGCACCAGGATCAAAAGAATTTAATATTTCAGAATATTCCAAAAACATTTTTTCCTTATCACTTCTTGATGCCACGGCATAATTAATATCAGTAAACTTATAACATTTTGAATATTTGTTTTTCTGCAATTGAAATGTGCCATTCTTATAAATAGTCCGAATAGGGACACAATCTTGTATCCCCTTCGGTGCAACAAATTTTTCTTTATCTTGTTGAAACAGATTCTTTATTGTTTTCATCATTCTTCTTATCACTCTCCAATTCTTCTTTACACAATTCATAATAAAAATTACTAGGTACAAACTTCAGCTCTTTACTTACTAAAAATTCACTTCTTAAGTATGCTAGTAAAAATTCTTCTGCTTTCATTCCATTGTATTTAACGAATCCAAAAACAACAAAAGGAAATGCACAGAACATACATAGCCAAGATAAAATTTCTACATTTAAAATTGACTGAAAAACAAAATATATGACTACAGCTATCACACAAGCTAGTATTGAACATATAAATTGTCTTAATGAAAGACCAAAATAAACACTTTCTGTATATTCTCTTATTTCTTTATTTATTTTTACTTCCAATACCAATCACCTCTCATGTTCAAATTTTTTCTTCAACATTGCTATTGGACCAAATTGAGGATAAGATCTAAATTCTCTTGTATCACAATTTTTAAAATAATCTCTATTATTTTTAGAATACATATACATCCAATCTTCAGGCCTTTTCATTCCTCGCTTAATTGCGTTATCAAAAGCATCATCTGGATTTTCTCTTATATCTAATGAAGCGAATATAGAGTCTCGCGATTTAGACAAATATTTTATTTCTTGACTATCTTTCATCTCTATCGCTATATCTCCTATTGTTCATTCCTAAAGTTTCTTCTTTTTCTAAAAGATTACTCATATTGACACCTTGTGCTTGAATTTCTGGATTACTTAATGATTCTTCATAAGCATTAACTATATCTTTATCCAAAAAATGGAAATTACCTTTTTCTACTTTTTTCTTTTCTTCATAATAATCTGAAGTAAAAGCTAACGCAACTTGTTCATTAATTCTTAAATCTTTAGGATTGATACCCATATCCATACATATTAATGCTTGTTGAAAATATTTTTCATCCTCTTTTTTTAAAGCAGTTAATTGATTATACATTATCATAAGAAACTGTCTTTTAGTCACATCAGCCAAATGTTTCTCTGTTATTTTATTTAATATTTTCTCATAATGGTTTGGTGGTACTACAGTCGGAGTATTTGTTTCCGGATTAATATATGTATAAGTCATATCACTTATAGATTTACTCATATCTTTAACTTTTAATTGTGTAAAATCATCATATTGTTTTCTCATATTTATCACCTTTCACTTTCTCTAATACGATTTTTACTTTTTTCTTTAATATACTTTTCTATTTTATTTGCTTCACTAATCGCTTTAAATAATTCATTTGGTTTATCTTTTAAAATTGAAATCCATGAATTAATATATGCTTTGTGATTATCATAATGTTCTGCGGTAACAGGAACATTTAACTCTTGCATTAAAAAAGAAGAACTAATCTCTGCAATTAATTCTTCTCTAGCATAATCTTTTTCATTATTTGTTAAAATATTTCTATTTAATCTATTTTCATTACCAGTTGCATGGCATATCTCATGTAATTGCGTTGCATAATATGAATATTGATCTACAAATTTATTTCTATCAGGTAAAACAATTTTGTCTTCTTTCGGTATATAACATGCTCTATTGCCCTTTTCTTCATACTGGATATTCAATAATTTAATTAATTTAGAAATATATTTTGACTGTTCAAATTCTTGAAATTTAATATTTTGTTCTTGTAGTCCATCAACTAATGAACCATTAAATACCATCGCTGTCCTTGAAAGTATTCTAAAATGTTTTTCTTCAGCAGGATTTTGTTCTATATATTTTTCATATTCAGCAAAATTAAATCTTTTTCTTAATTTATAATTATAAGCACTCCAAAATTCTACGGGTACTCCTTTACCTTTTGCATTTTTTAATTTTAATCCCAAATCACCAATTTGCTTATGGGTATACCACCTATTATCTGTATATTTTTCTTTGTATGCAACATAATTAAGTATTAACTTATTTATTCCATTATATTCTAATCCAGATATGCCATTTTTATTATTTTCACTAATCCAACGATGTCTCCAAGGTATATCATTTTGTTCTAGTGCTTCAATATACATTTTTATTAATTCTTCTCTTGTTTTACTTAATCTCATAACACCTCCAAAAAAAGAATAAATTAATTAAATAATCTATTCTTTAAATTTTATCCGTTTTTTTAAATTTTTCTGTTAAAACACATTAACTTTAAGATATTATTTTATAACATCATATTTTATTTCATCTGAATAATGCCACCATTCACCAGAATATCCTTTAAACCCATATGTTTTCATAATATTTTCTAAAAATTCAGCATTCTTTTTTGCTTCAGCTGATACATCTTCATAGTTTCTATCTGCTTTGGTAGTAAAATCATCAAATCCTGTTGGCATTTCCACACTAGTTCCATCTAATTTTATAATAGTTAAATCTAATGTATTTCCTCTACTATGGCTTGAATATCCCTTATTAGGATCTGAAACATATTTTGAATCTGGATATATATCCCATAATTTAAATTGGGCTGCAACGGGACGATAAGCATCCCATATTATTAATGTATAACCATTTCTATTCAATTCATCTTGAACTTTCATCAATTTCTTTATTGTTCCATATCTTAAAAGAGCATCACTATTTTCATATATAATTTGACCAGTAAAATTATCTGTAGTTGCATATTTTAAATCAATAATAGCATTAGGAATATAATCTAATATTTTTACTAATTCATCATCACTTATCTCAACCATTGAATCTCCAGTTGATTGATTATTATTTTCTAATTCATCGTTAACTTTATTATCAACAACAATATTTTTAGGACAAGAAAATTTTGCTGTTTTTAAATGCCAACTAACTGTAACTATATCTTGGTCTTTAACACAATAAAAGGTATCAATTATTATCCCTTTATCAACAAAACTATCATCAATATTTTCTCTACGGCTTAATAATGGGCTTTGTTTAAATACTATTGCTTGCAAAGTATCTAATGCAGTAATACCAATTATAATTAAAACAACGACAATTATTATTTTTAAACATCTTTTCATAAAACGCTCCAATTACTCAACTAATTTTTATTTTATATTTATATTATATCATAATCCCATCATTTCTCTAACTACTCTATCAGACATTTTTATTGTACCAACTAAAACTAACATATTAAAAATTAACTCTCCAAGATATTTCCATACTTGAGTAACTGCTGCAGAACCTGTATCAACAACCGGTGGTGTTGACGCAAATAAAGAAAAAATAATACAAGATAATACAATAATTGCTCCTTCTAAACATACCCCTGCATAACTTTTAAAAAAACTTTTCCCAATTTGTTGAACTGGTTCACCAGCAAAAGTTGATAAAGGTATTGGTGCTATTGCAGTATATAAATACAATTTGAAAAATCGACCATAAACTGTCATTATCATTACATAAGCTAAAACTGTTACAATAAGACCACCAATTAAAGTTACTGCCCATAAAGGAATTGATTCAAAAAATCCACAATCCTCGATGGTTTGTATCATTGTAGTAGGCAACATAGAATTATTAGAATTTGTAATATTAGCAATAGACATTATCTCTGATACAATGCCTTGAGAAATTTTAAAAATTGCTAACATCAAATCCATACCATAAGTTACAATAATTTTAGCTATTGCAAATCTTAAAAATAATTTTAAAGCGTGTTCTGGCCTTTTAACTTCAGTAATAGAGCCACAAGTTTTCATGACTCCAACAACAAAAAATAATACTAATAAAGCAAGACCTATAGCTTGCATACTACCATAAATTTTTTCAATAACTTCCCATATTACCCCACCTTTAAAAGTTTCTGGTGTATGGGTTACTAATTGCCAAATCTCTGCTAACTTTGAATTCCAAGTTTCAAGTGCATTTTCTAAATTTTGAACAACCCAATTATCACTCATATAAAATTTATCCTGTTATAATATTTAAAATTTCTTTCGTACAAATAATAATTATTCCACCTACAATACCAAGTACTCCATTTGCTCTTTGAGATGGATCATGACTTTTAAACGAAAGACCAAATTGCACTATTCCAGAGCCTGCTAGTATTACACCTACTCCTCTAATTAAAGCAAACATAAAATTGGATAAATTATCTATAACTGTTAAAGGGTCACTCGCAGCATAAACATTAATTGTATATGTAAGTAAAACCACCCCAAAATTTAATAGTTTTAATCTTTTTTCAATTTTTTTATATTTTTTTCTTATAATACATCTCTCCCTTCTATTATTCAGAATAAAATATCTCGTATTCTTTTAAATCTTCATCAATATTTGAAAAATTAATATTATTAAAATTGTCAAAACTAATAGTTGCTACTGCATTATTTAAAATTCCATGCTCATAAAATTTTCCTTTACCATCAGCACTTAAATTTATATTCGGATGTTTCAAAATATCATATTTTTTATCTATAATTGGTCTTTCACCTCTTATAAATAAAATTGCATTTTCATTGTCCAGCATTCTCACTTCATCAGGTGTTAAAAGTTCTCTTCCGTTTAACTGATAATTTGTAGAATAATTTCCAGAATGTCCGGTTGTTTTGCCATAAGTATTTAAGTCCAGAGTTTCTTTTCCCAAGAGTTCACTAACATATTTGTGCGTACTTTGTTCATTTCCTCCGAGATATAAGAATTCATCGCAGTTCCCAACTATAGACTCCCATTGTTTTTCAAAAAGAGCTTTTAATTGTGCTAAATTTTGCAAAATAATTGATACTGAAATATTTCTACTTCTCATTGTAGATAATATTTTTTCAAAATCATCTGGTAAGCTAATATTTGCGAATTCATCCATTACAAAATGAAGATGTTGTTTTAATCCACCTTTATATTTATGGTCTGCCATATAAAATAATTGCTGAAATATTTGCGTATATAGAATACTTACTAAAAAATTAAAACTTGTATCATTATCAGGTATAAGAGCAAACAATGCCACTTTTCTTTCACCTAAACTTGTTAAATCTAATTCATCAGTTTGTGTAATACTAGCCAAGCTTTCAAGATTAAATTTTTCTAATCTTGAGGCTAAAGTAATTTGAATCGATTTTAATGTTTTTGCAGAACCCGAATGATAATCTCTATAATATTTAACAGCAATATGATCTGGATTAACCTCTTCTAATTTGTTAAAAAGCATATCAAGAGGGCTTACATAAAAATCATCATCTTCTTTTACTTCACCAGCACGAAGCATCTCCATAACCATAGGAAAATTTTGCTCATCTTCTGGGGCTTCATATTTTAAATAAAATAAAAGAGAAAGCAATAACATAGCGGCGGCCGTATCCCAAAATGGATCTTGTGATGATGAACCTTTTGGAGTTGTAGCCTTAAATAAATTAGTAACTAATTTTTGAACATCGTTATCACTTTCTATATAAACAAATGGATTATAGCAAAAACTTTTATCCATATTTATTAAATCTAACACTTTAACTTCATATCCCTTTTTTTCTAGTAAATTTCCAGTATCTCGTAATAGCTCTCCTTTTGGATCTAATATAACAAATGATGTATTAGCTTGCATAATATTCGGTTTAGCATAAAATCTAGTTTTTCCCGCACCAGAACCACCAATAACAAGAACATTTAAATTTCTTCTATGGATTTTTCCATTTAATCCAATTTTCATATTTTGAGTTAATATTTTGTTATTTGATATAGGTGTTTGTAAATATTTTTTATTAATACTCCTTACATTTCCCCACTTTGCAGAACCATACTCTTCTCGTTTTCTATAATTCTTTTTTGTAGAATAATAAATAATTATTGAAAATAAATAAGCAAATAAAAAGAACACTACTGTTTTAATAGTATTCTTGCAAAAATAAATATTAAATGGATTATTCATTCCTTCTGAAAAACATTCTAGAATTTGTAATAACCCCTTGTCAATCGAAGGAGCTAATAACAATGCAATCCAAACTACAGGAATTATACCAAATAATATTAAAAAAAATTCAGATTTATTTTTCACTATCTATCTTCTAAATATCTCCTAGGAAACATTCTCTTTTTTTGAGGTGCATTTAAAACTTTTAAAAGTAGTTCATCTATTGGCGATGTTTCTCTCTCTTGCTGTATTAAAATATTTCTAAATTCATTTAAAGCATTAATTATAATCCCCAATTCATATTTATCAACTTCAAAAACCTTAACTTCTTTCATTCTTTTTCTTTCTTTTAGTTTTTAAGTTATTAGGTTTATGAATAATTTGATTTGAATTAGTTTTTTCAGAATTTCTTTCTAAATTAGAATCTATTTCTTTTCTATACTCTTCTAATTTTTTTCTAACTGATGACTTACTTTCTAATTTAGTACCCTCCGTTTCTGAAAAATTTTTGTTCTTTGAGAAAGGCTTTGACAGAGGGCTTTTTTCTGTCTTTGCCAAATTGGGGTTTAATGAATTACCATCTTTTTGTAAATGCTTAATTTTACTTTCTTCTTTAAACTTTTCCTCAATTGTTTTTTGTTTTATTCCCTTGTCTTTTTCTTGAGTATTTATTTTTGATTTTTCAATTTCATTAATAATTTCAACTTCATTATAACGAGATAATTTAAATCGCTCTACTATACGATTTATCTTTCCAGCATCTTCAGCTTTCACTAATATATCAACTATACCATCTGATGAATTTTTATCACCTAACGCACAATATAAAACTCCATATTTTTTTGCTTCATCTTTAAATTTATCAAACTCATCTTTCTTAACAGAAAAAACTTTTAACTCTTTGTTTAAAGTTAACATATTTGATAATTTAGTTTTACCGGTAGACTTTGTATGGTCTTTAGAAATAGCATATAGCATAGCAGCAATATTTTTAGCTCCTTCACCTGTAATTTTTGCTGTAACCTCTAAACCATTTAAAGCTAATCTAACTACTTGCTCTGCAGCATCACTTGACTGATTCATCTTTACTCAACTCCTTCCCTATTTTTTCTTCATATATCAATAAGTTATTATTAATTTGTTCAACTCTATTCATAATACTTTTACAAATATCTAAATCTTTTTTTAATTCACATATATTAACATTAACTTTTTTAATAATATCTTTTATATTTTCTTTTTTTTCTACATCTTGAGCGATTTTACATTGATACCATAATTTATTTTTTTTATCTTGAAGAATATTTATATCATTTTCAGTTAAAAATATAAGTTTTTCTAAATCTTCTTTTGTATCTATCTGTTTATTAACTAAAAAATTAGTTTCCTTATTAAGGGCATCTAATTTTTCAACATCAATTCTCATTTCAAATGATATTTTATTGGTTCTAATATTTTTAGGGTAGATTTTTAAAAGATAACAATAATATTTATACAACTTAATAAAACTTCCTTTAGTATCTAAAACATTAAAATTTTTTTTATTATATTTAATTATCTTCAAAGAATTAGTTTCATATATTCTTTTCTTTATATTATCTATCGAATAATCACTTCCAAAATATCTTTCAATTCTAATATTTCTTTTATATTTTTTATTTCTTATAGATAATTTGTTGGCTCTATAATATAAGAAATAGCCCATATTATACATTAGTCTTTCAAAATCTTTATAAGATTTCGATTCAATGATTGCATTATCTAAATCCAGTTTTGCCATAGAATAATAATTTTGAATAGTTTTATCAGTAGGTGTTTTATAAATGTTATAGTCTATATGACTTTTTGGCGTAGTTTTTTCAACTAACACATTTAAACCATATTCTCTACATAATTCATCATTTAATCTTCTCATTTCAGCGTAATTTGCAATAGTATTTCTATATTTTTTTCCATCTACAAAAGATACTGAATTTATTACAAAATGATTATGAAAATTTTTGGATAATAAATGTGTTGTAACCAATACTTCAAATCTGTCACCCCACATTTCTTCAGCAAGTTTAACTCCTATTTCATGAGCTATATCTGGTGTAACTTCATTTTCTACAAAAGATTGATAACCATGAAATGCTTGTATACCATCAACTTTTTCAAAAGATTTTTTTGTAAGCATCATTTCTTCATAAGCATAATTACTTTCGCAATTAACTCCAGTAACATAATAACTATCTTCTGTTTTATTACTATTACTAGCATATTCAATTGCACTCTTTAAATCTTTTAGTTTAAAATCACCATTCTTATTTGTTTTATCTTTGTCCGAAACATAATCAATAGTTCTTTTTAAATTGGTTCCAACTTTCCATAACGCTGTAGTTGCCACTATAAAAAATCCTCAACTTTTTCATATTGCAAATAATTCTTTTTTATTTCAAAAATCAATTTATCTAATTCTTCTTTATATTTATATAAATATTTTACTTCTATATTTCCGGTTCTATTTGCTACTACTGCAATTTGATTAATATTTACTCCTATTTTTCTTATCTCATAAATTAATTCATTAATTTCTTCTGGAATTTTCCCTTTTGGAACATAACCAACAATTAAACCTCTAATTAAAGCAGATTCACTAATTCCTTTTTTAGATGCTTTACTAGATAATATTTTATTTTCTTTATTATCAAGATAAATATTTTTCTTTATTTGCCTTTTTCGGATTTTGACATCAACTCTTTTCTATTAATTTGCAAAAAACACATAACTGTTATACCAGATAATCCACCAATCATTAACCCTAACACAAAAAACAATAATTCCTTCACTATACCAACTCCTTCCTAAAATGTAAAAGAAGGAACAACATAGTTCCTTCTCTCTCGGGGATTGGGGTGTCCCCATAATACTATTGAACTTCCATTGTGGGAGGACAATAGTGTTGCTTGCTAATTATTGAAAATTATCGTTCTTTAATTTGTTTTATTCTTTTAACATAGTCAGCAAAATCATTTATACACTGATTTAAATCTGAATTTATATCAAATTCACAATCAAGCCAATCACAGTATATTTCATTTAATGGATTTTTTAAATTATTTAATATTTTTATTTTATTAATATCATATTCCGAATAATCCGGATCAAATTGTCTAACAATTTCATCTTTAATTACGGTCTCATAAGAATGTTGAATAACATAATTTACATCATGTGTTTTTAATTCTTCTTCATATTTATCATATTCCAAACTAATTTTTTCATAAAATTTTTTTCTTAAATTCATAATACCTCCAAATTATCTTTCATCATGACTTTCGTTTGTTATCTCATGTTTTTTATTAGTTGATAAAAATGTAACTCTTTCCGCTACTACATCAGTAACATAATGTATTTTTCCATTTTCATCCTCATAGTTATGAGTCTGAAGCCTTCCTTTTACTCCTATCACATCGCCAGCACGACAATATTCAGCAGTATTTGTTGCTGCACTATTCCATAAAACGCATCTTACAAAATCCGTATCATAAAGTCCATCAGCATTTTTAAAATTTCTATTAACAGCTAATAACACGGAAGTTACTTTTTTTCCTTCTTCTATTTCAATAAGTTCAGGACTTCCGGTAATTCTGCCAACCAAAATTACATTGTTCACTTTTTTTCTCACCTCCTCCAAATAAAAAAGCAATATCTCAATTGCTTTCTAACTTAATAATTTCTATAGGATTATCTTTTGTTATTTTTATTTTATATTCACTTTCTAATACTTTTTTTATCTTATCAACATCACAATTTGTAATATCTAATTGATAAAAAATATCTTCAATTGTACTTGATATGATATTTTCCAAATCATCTTTCCATAATGCTTTATTATTAATTCGATTAGCAATATCCATTGCTATAACTTCATTAACAACATAATTCTTTAAATAGTCAAAAATAAAAATTCTAGTAGATACAATTAAAGTATCAACTTCTTCATCAGTAAGTATTTCTAAATCATCTCTAATCATACTTTGCCTCCATAAATATGGTATTACAAAACATAAAATTTTAAAAATGTGCGAATTAAATTTTTTCACATATTATAACTATTTGATTATTAGTTTTTTGTCTACAAGTTATAAGTGTTAAAGTATCTTTGTTTATATTTCTTGTGATGTTAATAACTCCCGTTTTTTCAACATCATATATTCTAATTACTTTATAACTATAATTTATACCTAAATAATTAACTTTAACTATGTCATTTAAAGAAAGCTTATCTAAATCTTTAAAAAAAGCATTTTTTGCATTACCAGAATGTGCTGCTAAAATAAAATTTCCATTTTTAACATTAGGATAATCTGAAGATTCTAAAATTTCTATATTTGATTTTACATTATTTTTTTTATTGTTTTTACTATACAATCCTTTTTCTAAACCTATTTTATCAATTTTTAATACAGCAATATAATTCTCTTCTACTTTATCAGTATTTGTAACTGATGGCTCTTTGTCAAAAACTCCATCAGTTATTCCATTCACATAAGTAGTATAATATTGCTCTACTTTTTTTGTTTTTGTTATTTCTAAAAAAGAAGTATATGCAAAATAAATGTTTATCAAAATAACACTTAAAAATATCAATATAACACCAATTATTTTATTTAATTTCATAACCCTCTCCTATTACCAGCACACGGTTGCACTTGCTTTACCCATATAATTTCCAGGTACAGATGCAGTTCCAGTTGCTAATAATTCACTAGTATTATTAGCTTTGTATACATAGAATTGATAAGTATATGCACTACCAGGATAAGTTTTACCTTTTATATACACACAATAATTTTCAACAGTTACAGTCCAGTTTCCACTACTAACATTATTATCACCAACTTTATAATATCCATCTAATTTTCCAGACCATGTTTTGTTATCTCTAGTAGATATTAAATATATTCCATTATTTTCAACTGTGTCATATTTAACCCAGTTTGCTGTATAACTTCTATTGCCTGTACTACCTTTATAAATTGTAACTGAAGTGTTTGCAGAACCTAATCCTGTGCCAGTCCATCCAGTAAATGTATAACCTGTTCTTGTTGGCGTTGGTAAAGTAAAAGAATTTGTTTCTATATTATAACTATATACTAATGATGATACAGAGCCACCATTTAAATTATAAGAAATACTATAATTATCAACTGACCAATTTGCTGTGTAGTTTCTATTTCCAGTACTGCCTTTACTAATAGTTACTGATTTAGTTGCTGAACTTAATTCTGTGCCAGTCCATCCAGTAAATGTATATCCGTTTCTTGTTGGTATTGGCAATGTAAACGAATTTGTTTCTACAGTATATGCAGATATTAACGATGAAGCAGAACCACCATATAAATTGTAAGAAATATAATAATTATCAGCTGACCAATTCGCTGTATAACTTCTATTTCCAGTACTGCCTTTACTAATAGTTACTGATTTAGTTTTAGAACTTAATCCTGTGCCAGTCCATCCAGTAAATGTATAACCATTTCTTATTGGTGTTGGCAATATAAAAGTATCGTTTACATTATAGCTTGTTTTTTGTCCAGAAATACTTCCTCCACCCAAGTTATAGCTTATCGAATAACTACTAATTTCATAAATTGCATAAAGTTCTTTTTCATTTATTGTTTCAACATCAACACTATTAGCAGTATATTTAACACTACCATTTTCCGAATCACTATATCCTAAAAAAGTGTATCCTTCTTTAGTAGGTGTTGGCAAAACCACTTTACCATTATTAAAATTTAGTGATGTTGAATTATTACTTCCACCATTTGAATCAACTTTAAAAGAATATTTTATTGTGCTAAAATTATTTTTTAAATTTGATGATGTTAGATAATAAGCACTTGTAAAACTTAAAGAAGTCATCAATGATAATAAAAGTAATATTATAATAACTTTCTTATTCATTTTTTAAATCCTTTCTTTTTAACTTTCTTTCGGTGTATTTATCATTAAATAAATCAATAACAACAATTGCTACAGATACAAATAAAAGATATTTGTGATTATATATAAAATCAGCATAATATCCCAAATAAGGTATGCACCAATTTGTTCCCTTTCCCAAAACTTGAGAATACTTTATCAAAGAGCTATCTGCATTAGGATTTGCATCACCTTTAGTTAAAAATCCATTTTCAGTATTATCTACTATCCTATGAGATATAATGTGATGTTTAGCTTGATAAACTAATATATCACCTCTATCAAAATCATTTAATTTTTCTTCATGATAATACAAAAGACCACCAACTTGTAAAGTCGGTTCCATACTACCAGAAATAACTACTAAAGGTTTATAACCCCATAAAGATGGTATAAAAATACACAAATATATAAGTATTAAAATATATAAAATTCTAAATATAATTTCTTTAATTTTTATTAACATTTTATCATCCTTTACATAAGTAAAAAGGAATACTTATCGTATTCCCTCTACCAAATATCATTATTTTCGTATTGTATAGTTTCAATATTAATTTTTAAAGTATATTGAGCTGCATCATAACCTTCACCTGTTGATGTATAAGTTATAGTTTGACCATCAGATGATACAGATTCATTCAAAGTTGCTTTTATATTTTTATTAAATGTTACTCCAGAGATAAATGAAGTTGTTGTTTCATTTGGTGCAACTTTAGTCATATATGCTTTAGATCCATAATAATAAAATCCATCATCATCTTTTTCCCAACCTTCATTAAAATTAATGATAGCAGCTACATTTCCTTCACTATCAGTTAAAGGAAGTTCTTCACCATTTGCATTAACCCATTTTTCTTCATAACTTACTCTAACAGCCATATCAATTTTACCAGTATTTGTAACCTTTATTGTCTTTGGCGTTGTCGTCCCTGGTGTCCAATTAGTTGGAGCTTCAAATTCTTCAACTATTTTATTTTGATATAAAGCAGTTTTTAAAACATTCTTTATACTTCCACTAGTTGTAAAATATGCTAGTGTTCCTCCTAATATTGTGAATAAACTAATAATTAAAACTATTAACATTTTTTTCTTACTAACTTTTTTATTTTTCATTTTTTACCTTCTTTCTTTTCTTTTTTATTTACTATTAATAACATAGTTCCTACCACCAACATTAAACTCGGAATAATCCAAAAATAAGTATTTGATGATGTTTTAGGAACTTCTATTATTTCTACTTCATTTGTGATTACATCTTTAATAATTGTTCCATCTTCTAATATTTCAAAATGATGTAATTCATCATTTAAAATATATCCAACTGGGGCTTCGGTTTCTCTAAAACTATACTTACCATACTTTAACCCTTTAACTAAAATTTTACCGTTATTGTCAGTTCTTCCACTAAAGACTAAATTACCTAATTCATCATAAATTTCTATTAAAGCACCAGCAACTGGCTCACCTGTAGCAAAGTCTGTTTTAGTTAATTCAAAAGAACCTTCTATTAATCTATTTATAACAATTTTTTCGATAGTTTCATTTTCTTCTAAAACTTCAAAATAATGTTTTTCTTCATCTAATACATACCCTTTTAAAGTTTCTATTTCTTTATAGTAATATTTACCATATTCTACAATCGTTTCAATTAAACCATCTTTATCAGTTATAAATTCATTAATTAAATTATCATTTAAATCATAAATACCAATTTTTACTCCAGATAAAACATTACCATTATTATCAGTCTTTTTAATTTTCAAAATAGAACTGATCTTTTTATTTGAAATTTCTAATACTGTATTCTTTTCATATTCAACCTCAAAATACATTCTTTCACCATTTAGTATATATCCTTCAAGAGTTTTAGTTTCTATAACATAATATTTGCCAACAGGCAAATCACTTATAAGAATCTTTCCATTTTTATCAGTACATCCTGAATATATTAAATTACCACTAACATCATAAATATTAAATTCTATACCAGAAAGAACTTTACCACTTAATAAATCCTTTTTTACTAATTCAAAATTACCTTTTTCAAGATAATTAAAGAAATTAAGTGTTTCATAAACAACAAAAGTTTTATCATCTTTTTCGGTTAATTCAAAATAATATTCTTTTGTATCTAACACATAATTATCATTTGTTTTTACTTCCACAATATAGTACTTTCCTAAAGGCAATTTTTTACTTATATCATAACCATCTTTATCAGTTACAAGTGTTTCTACCAAATCTCCTTTTGAATAATATAAATTTTTTTTATCAGATGTCATTATATCTTCAGCAGCATAAATGTTATATTCAACACCAATCATTTTAATTTCATCATATTTAAAAGCACCAGTTTCTAATAAAAATCTATCACCTTTTTTATATATTTCTACTTGACCTTTGATAGGTTCGTTTTCATATTCTACAACTACGAAAGAACCATAACTTGAATAATAATATTTTGTATCTTCTCCAATTGAAAATTCTACACCCTCATCATTTATTAAATAACCTTTTGGACTTTCTATTTCTATTATTTTATAATTACCAGCTTCTAGTTTTAAATATGAAATAAAAGTTCCAGTTTCATCTGTCTTAAATGTATCGTAAGTTTTTCCTCCTACATATTGACTAACATATTGATTAGTATCCATATTTAAAATTTTAAATGATGTATTAGCAAGTTCTATAATTTTACCAGTTTCACTATCAATTTTTATTAGTTTTAAATATGCAGCTATTTTATTATTTAAAATATTATAATATTGTTCTTTTTCACTATTTTCATCTACAGTAATATAAAAATCATATATTTTTTCAAATCCTGTTGAAGTATTAACTTGATGAAATTTCCATACTCCATAAGGAAGCTCAATAGTTGCATAACCATTTTTATCAGTTACTATCTCATTATATTTTGTTCCATCTGGATAATAGATTTCAAAAGTAATATTTTTTTCAGCATTAACGATTGTTGTATTACCATCAATATAATCGTAAAGTTTTAAAATACTTATATAATTTTTTATTACTTCTTCTTCAACAGTTACATCATAAATTTTTTCTTCTGCAATTGCTATTGAAAAAATTTCAGCATTTATATGATAACCATTGCTTGCTTCAATTTCTTTTATTTTATATTTTCCATAAGGCAACATTTTACTTATTGCAGTACAATCATTACCAATTGTTAAAGTATCAACAATATTATTATTTACATCTAAAATATTGAATTTAGCACCAATTAAAGTTGCTTGACCTAAGGCTACACATTTTTTTGTAATACTATCAATCTTCTTTAGTTTTATTTGCCCTTTTATAACCTCATCATTTAATTTTAATGTTATAATCGAACCATTTTCCTTAATTTCAAAATAATGCTTTTCTGAATCAATTTTATACCCTTCTGGGGCTTTTGTTTCTAACATATAGTATTTACCATATTTTAATTTAGATGACTTTGCATAATTATTGTTATTAATTATTAATGTTTCTATAAAAGTACCGTTTTCAGCATATATTGAATATTCTGTACCAATTAATTTAGCTTCACCTTGTGGCTCATATGATAAAGTTTCTGAATCTAATTTATAAACTTCAACATAACCCTCTATCATTTTATTTGTTAGAGATAAGCTGACATTTGTCTTTCCTTCAGTAACTGTAAATGAATGAGTTTCAGTATCTATAACATATCCTACCGGTGAAGTAACTTCTTTTAAAGTATAAGTTCCCAATTTTAAACCAGTACATTTTCCATAGCCATCAGAATTTGTTGTAATAGTACATACTTTTATATTTGAACTATCATATATTTCATATTTAGCTCCTGCTAATCTAATTGTGCCATTTTCATTTGTTTTATATAATTCAAAATCACCAGAATAAGATTCACCATATACATTAGCGATTACTGGGTCCAAATTACCCGGCACTAACATGTTTTGAGATTCTGAACTTGCTAAAAACATTAATTCGTTTTCATAAGCATCTGGCTTTTTTAAATTTAATTCTATTTCACCAACATTTGTCGCAGTTATTATCAAATTATTATCTTGAATAGTTGCATTACAATTAGTACAACTTTCTACTTCATAAGTACTTATAACATTATTTGTATCAGTTAATGTTATAGATTCTCCTACTGCTATTTTATGAGATGTACTATGAAAACTTGGCCTTGAAAAATGTTTATCGACCAATTCTTGAATTTCTTTCATTGCAGTAGCAACTGCAGTAGGATCATTTATCTTATAACATTCTCCATTAGCACAATTTATATTTGTAAATACTTGATTTTCAAATACGCGATATATTAACATTTGTGTCGCAATAATATATACATTTGAATTATGGTTTCCATATCCATATCCATAGTAAGCATATTGTGATATTAAATTTAATTTTTCTTGTGTTAAAATATTTTGACTTTTATCTTGAGTATTATTTATTTTATCAAGTGCTAATTCATCACTGGGATATATAAAAGTATAATCTTTTGTACTATACCATATTTCACCAGGTGCAATACAATAAGTTCTTAAATTTGCATATTGACCACTAGCTATATAAAAACTTTGAAGTTGACCGTATCTCACCCAATTACCATTAGCAGTTTTAAAACCATGATAATAAGCACCAATACCTTTAGTTTTAACTCTAGTCGTTTCTGCATTAACATTACTGCAATAAAAAAATCCTATTAGTAGTGTAAATACCAATAGGAAAAATATTTTTTTAAATTTTAAAATAACTATTCCACCTCCAATAAAAAAATTAGCTAACCAAGCTAATCTTCGACTTAATTTTTAATTATCTTTTCTGGGCAACTATACCCTAAATTTCGTAAATAACTTATTGCATGAATATCTTCAATATTATTTGGTAAATATAACATATCATTACCACCACAGGTATCACTTGGTATATATAACTGCAATGTATACATTTCTTTAATACAAAATTCATCTTCATAAGTAATAGGACTTCTTCCATAAAAATAACCATAATCTAAACTTAACAATTGTTCTCCGTATTTTTTTGATTCTTCTATACTATTAAATATTCTTGTTGATGAATTGATTTTTAAATAATTTGATAACCATTTTTTATATTTTGTATCTAAATCAGTACATATATGCTTATCTATTTTTTCTTCTATCACAATTTCATCAGTTGTGCTATCAACTGGTGGCTCTTGTGATTCTTTTTTTTCTTCTTTGATAAAAGTGTTTTCTTTTTTCGATTCTTCTGTTTTCTTATTTTCTTTGTTAGCAGTGTCTTTAATAGAATCTTTTTCTTTTAGAGTTTCTGAAATATTTTCTTGATGAATATTATTTGTTTCTATATTTTCTGTTTCAATATAATGATTCTCTTTCTTAGTAATTGTATAACTAGTATATTGATAATTTTTTGAAATAAATAAAAATGATATAGAAATACAAATAACAACTAATAGAATTGTTAAACTTAGTTTTAATTTCATAACATATTTTCCTTTCGAGAATATAAGTATCATAAAACAAAATTAATTTCAATTGTTCTTATCTATCTAAATCATCCCATAAACCACTTTCTTTTTGAGAGAATTTTTCAAAATTTACTTGTAATGCGGTTTTTAAATATCCAAACTTATTTGTTATATCATTTCCATATTCATCTTTATAATTTCTAGTTTTTAAACGAGCAATCACATAATGAATTGAACTATATAATTGCGAATAGGTATATCCTTCAGACAAATATAATTGAAACAAATTATCATAATTACTTAAAAAATCATCTTCTTTAAGATAACCACATTTTAATAATTCTAATGTTAAAATATTATGATGTATTTCTTCGCAAGAAGTATTATCTATATTATCATTTAGTTCTTTAGTATTTATTTGTGTGCCATTTACGGCATGCCCTTCAACCGCATGCCCTTTTTGGGTATATGGTTCATTCCCAGGAATTTCTTTGATTATATAATCATAATCAAATCTTCCCTTTTCACCGTGTTTTCTTTCTCTCGCAACATACCCATACATTTCTAATTCATGTATTGCACTTCTTATTGCTTTAATATTTTCTTTACATATTGCTGCTAATCCATTCAAAGAATAATCCCAATCTTCAGGAAGACTTAACATAAAAGATAATAACCCTTTGGCTTTCAATGAGAGTCTTCTATCTCTCAAATGAAAATTACTCATCACTGTAAAATCTTTTGTTTTTTCAACTTTAAAAACCGTTATTATCAATCACCTTCTTTCTTCAAAAGATTATCTTTCATCACGATTCCTATCTTTTAAATATTTAACATAATGTTCAACTGATTTGATAATAAAAGTTTCCATATTTTCAACTTTTACACTTTTAGGAATAATATCTCTTATTTTATTTTCTTGTATTTTTATTTTTGTAATCTGGTTTGGCTTTTCTTCATTCATTATATTAGAAATTGCAGCAACACTAAATTTTCCCGATTCTGTTAATTTTTTTATTCTTATTGCTTGGTCGTGAGATGGTGTACAAACAGTTGATTCAATAATATTTAAAAGATGTTTTTGCTGACCTTCATTTAAATATGACAATTCTACTGCTGGTCTCAATGCTATCTCAAATTTATTTTTATCCTTAACAACTGAATTATCTACCATTTCTAAAAGTTCTGGTATTAAATAAGTAAGCCTAATATATCTATAAACATTATCTCTACTTTCTCCACTTTCTAAACCAATTTGAGAAGCTGAATCCAACTTTGTCGCCAGTGGCGATGAAGTTAAATCTGTTCTATCTCCTTGATGTTTTAATGCGTTAAGTTTCATTTTAAAAGCAAATGCTTTCTCACTCGGAAGCAATTGTTCTCTATGCATATTACTATCCACCATATAAATAGTGGCTTCATCATCGCTCATATCTCTAATAATACAAGGGATTGATTTTAAACCTAGTATCTCACTTGCTTTTTTTCTTCTATGCCCAGAAATAATTTCATAAGATTCTCCACTTGGACGAACAATTACCGGTTCTAGTATTCCATTATCTTTTATGCTAATTACTAGTTTTTTTAATTCATCATTATTTAAAACTTTAAAAGGATGATTTTTAAAAGATTTTAATATAGAAATATCTAAATTATCGACTTTTTCTTTAATAGCATCATCTCTTTCTTCTTGAGTAGTAAAATAATCATCTACATTGAATTTTGGTATCGCAATATTTCTCTTTTGTTCCATTTTCTATTACTTCCTTTGCAAAGTCAGCATATGCAATAGAAACCTTACTATTTTTATCAAACATAAAAATACTTTCACCTTGAGAAGTAGATTCTGCTGCTTTTATAGCTCTAGGAATTTGAGTATCAAATAATTTAAATACTGCACCATAAGTTTCTTTTAATTCACTTCGGATATTTTTAGCTAAATTAGTTCTTTCATCTACTAAAGTTAATAAAATACCACCTACAGATAAATTTGGATTTATTTGCTTTCTTACTTTTAAAACAGTATTAAGTAAATTTCCCATTCCCTTTGTAGCCAAAAAGTGTGATTGAACTGGAATTATAACTTCATCAGCACTTGCTAAAGCATTAACTGTTATCATTCCCAAACTAGGCATACAATCAATCAAAATATAATCATAATTATTTTTGAAATTATTTAAGGAATTTTTTAAAACACACTCTCTGTCTTTTGTAGTAGGCAAAACTATTTCTAACGCAGATAATTCAATATTAGCAGGAATAAGGTCTACTCCTTCACTATGATGTAGTATAGCATCATAATTATTAATATTAACCTCATTAATATTAGATAACATTAATGTAGCTATTGTAATCGGAATCTCATCATTATTATGCCATCCCATATAAGTAGTTAAATCTCCTTGAGGATCTGCATCTACTAATAACACTTGTTTCCCATTACTTGCAAGTGCTACCCCTAAATTAAATGTTGTAGTAGTTTTACCCACTCCACCTTTTTGATTTGATATAGCAATAACTTTGCATTTTGACATTCTTTCCTCCTTTCTAAAAAGCCATCTAAAAAAGATGGCTATGTTCTGTCACATTTAAACGAAATTTTTTAATTTCTATGTAAAAAATACTTAATTTTTATGAAAATCGCACATTTTTTAGCATTTTTATCACTTTTTTTAACATTTTTTCAAAAAATCGTGATATTTTGTGTCAAATTGTGTCAATTTTTGATATTTGGTGCCGAAAAAAAGCACCATTTTTTTATTATCATCAGGCTCAAACCCTTATAAACAGGGCATTTGCGAGGTTTTCGAGTGCCGAAAAACGAGTGCCAAAAAAAGTGCCCAAAATGGTAATATTTAGTGTATTTTTGTAATATTTTATAACACTTTACGCTTTTAAAAAAAATATTTATATAAAGAAAAAAACCTTTGAAAGCCCGTACTTTCAAGGGTTTTTAAAAATTCATAATGGCGCCCGATGCAGGACTCGAACCTGCGACCTAACGGTTAACAGCCGTGCGCTCTACCGACTGAGCTAATCGGGCATTACTCCAATAGTATAATACACAAGCTTTATAATTGTCAACAAAAAACTGACAAAAAATGGATATTATACCATTAGAAAAATTTATATTATAAATATTTTTTTAATTCTTCAATATTTTTTTCTAACATACTTTTTAACCTGTTAGCGAGTACTACTATTTCTGCATCACTATTATTATATGCATTGATTTTTTCTGTTATTTCAACAATCCCTTTATTAGTACCTTCAACCATCATCTTAGCAATTGATTGAGTAGTATTTTCTTTTAGCAAAGTCATTTCACTCATTACTTTAGTACCAACTTTAGCCATAGTTCCTACTTCTTCATTTTGTTTACCATATTTTTTTAAAATATCTTCTGCTTCAGTACAAATACTTTTATAATCTTCTCTTTGTTCATTTAAAACTTTTTCAAATTTTTCATCTTGCACTTTTGTAATAATATTATTAATACCTATAATACCCATTTCAGCATTTTTATAAATAAACTGTAAAAATTCTACTTCTTCACTCATATTCTTTTTCATAAAAAAATCACCCTAATCATATTATGAGTGATTTTTATTTTTTTATACTTCTTGAACTACTGCAATTATCATTGGTTTACATTCAGTCTCAGAATATAGATAATTGCTTAATTCTTCTCTTATTTCAACTTTAATTTTATTATAGTCAACAAATGTTGGTGTTATATTTCTTATAATAATATTTTCACAAATACTTTTAATTTCTTCAATTAAGTCTTTAGAATCTTTTACATAAATAAATCCTCTAGTTGTAACTTCTGGTCCTACTAATAGAACTTTATCTTTTTTGCTGATTGTAGCGCTAATTAAAACGATACCATTTTCAGAAAGCATTTCTCTGTCCTTTATAACCAGTTCTCCAACATCTTCTGAAGACTTCCCATCAATTAAAACATCATTGACTTTAATTTTTGCATGATTTTCCACCAATTTACCATTTTCAAAAGTTACTACTTCTCCATTTTGTTTTAATATAATATTATCAGCTTTTATACCTAATCGACTAGCTAAGTTTGCATTATTTACCATATAACGATATTCACCTTTAACTGGCATATAATACTTAGGTTGAATTAATTTAATCATCAGCATTAAATCTTCACTAGATGGATGATGTAAAATTATTTTATCATTAGGTAAATTAATAATATTACAGCCAAATTTTGCTAGTTCATTTTCTAATTTAACTAAAGTTTTTTCATTACTATCATATCTTGGCTCTGCAAATACTATTGTATCTGTATTCTTTTGAGTAATATATTTATCATATCCATGAAGTATTTTACTTACATTAGCATATGGATTAGCTCTTTCATCACTAATTAATAAAATTGAAGTATCATCGTTAATATTGGATAAATCACCAATAATTCCTGGCTCTATTTCTAAATATTTTTCTTTAACAGCAAAATTAACTACATTTTGTAACTTTTTACCCATAATTACTATTTTACGATGCGTATTTCTAGCTGCATTAAAAATATCATTAATTGTATATAAATGGTATGGGAGTAATGAAAATATTATTCTTTTTTCATTATGTTTAATAATATCCTTAAAATATTCTTCTAATCTATGATTTGGTGAAGTATGCCCTTTTCTTTCTGAGAAAGTCGATTCACACAACATACATAATACACCTTGTTTGCCAATATATGCAATTTTACCCAAATCCATATCATATGCCCCAAGCATAGTTGGATCAATTACAAAGTCTCCAGTATAACATATTGCGCCATCTTTAGAATTGATAACATACATAACAGCATCAGGAATACTATGAGAAACTGAAAGTGGAAAAATAGAAATATTATTATCAAAATTTAGCTTTTTATGAGGCTTTATTTCTATAATATTTTTATCTTCAATCCCATATTCTTCTAAAACAAACTTAGTAAATTTTGTTGCATAAATTTTAACATTAGGTAAATCTTTGGCTAAGTCTGCAATACTTCCCATATTTTCACTATGACCATGTGTTATAAATATACCTTTTATTTTCTTTTTGTTTTTCACTAAATAGCTAAAATCGGGCATTATGTAATCTATACCTAAAAGATTAGAATTAGCATATTTTAAACCACAATCAAATACAAAAATATCGTCATCTATTTCAACAACGTAGGAATTTTTTCCATTTTCGGCCAGTCCACCCAAACCAAAAATTTTAATTTTACTCAATTTAATCACTCTTTCTAAAAAGTTCTTTTGCTACTTAAAATTATATCAAAAAAAGAGATTTAAATCAATCTCTTTCTTCAGTAATAAGACTACTTAAACTGACAATATTTAAATCTTGATAATATATTTGTCTTATTAATATTTTATAATCTGTTACTGAAACATTATCATTAATATAAAATATATAGCCACTTGATATACTATCTTTTATAGTAGCTAAATTATAATTATTCAAAATAGTACTAGCTTCAACTAAATATTTTTTGTTATCACGGCATATATCAATTATATTATTATTAATAACACAAATGTTTTTATTTATATTACTATTGTTAAGCATTTTTTCTACTTTTTTATATTCCTCTAAATCATTATTTATTTGTTCATAATAAGCATTTTTATCATAAGTATCTGTATCTACTAATCTAGTAATTTCAATTTTCTTTTCTTTAGAATAATTAATAATATCCATATTATCTTTTATTATTATTGCAACCGCATTTTTCTTTTTATTACCATATTTAATAATTTTATCTTTATTGTTTTCTAATGATACATTTGGGCTAACTTTATCATATGCTAAATAATAAGAATTAAAGGTATCTAAATGTCTCATATTATCATAGCTTTTTAATACATTTACTGAATATCCATTTAGCCCGGGAACAATATAATCATCTTCAATAATTGCACTCACTGCTTCAACTTTATATCTATTGCTATTTTCATTTATCTCTGTTACTAAACTACTATTATTTATAACAATATTACTCATCTTTTCAGTATAATAGAAACTAAATAAAAGTACTGCTGTAAGTCCTATATATTTAAAAAGATTTTTCATAAATCACCTTTATTAAATTATAATTAAAGACAAAAAAAATATTACTGATTATTCTTAACAAAAATATCCATCTTTGGTATTTAAAATTATTTGAAAAATCCTGATTAAAAACGGCCTGCGTTAAAATTTAAAATAAGAAATAATATTCATCTTCATACTTATTAGTTTCGATTAAAACTTTAAGCTATTTGCATTAAATTACAAAGAAAGGCTATTCACCTTTCTTATCATTACTACTCTTTTCATTTACTTCTTCATGTTTTTTATTAGTTGATAGAAATGTGACTCGCTCAGCTATGACATCAGTTATATAATGAGTTTTTTTATTTTCATCTTCGTATTTAGATGTTTGAAGCCTTCCTTTTACTCCGATAACATCACCTGCATGACAATATTCTGTTGTTGTTGAAGCTACACTATTCCAAAGAATACATCTAATGAAATCAATATCGTATAATCCATCAGCATTTTTGAAATTACGATTGACTGCTAAAATTACTGTAGTGACTTTCTTAGCTCCTTCAATTTCAACAATTTCAGGATTAGCAGTTAAACGCCCAACTAAAATAACATTATTCAACATAAAACCTCCTTTCGTTCTAAAAATAACATATATTTTGAGAATCTTCTAATTGCGAATTCTTTAGAAATTCGCGTATAAATTAAGACCTAATTTTTGTAAGAAATTAGATATAAAAAAGTTACCAAATATAACATTTTGGTAACTTTTAATCTTTTATTAATCTATTTAATTCAACAGCATATTCCATAGGTAATTCTTTTTTAAAATCTGCAATAAAACCTAATACTAATAATTCTTTAGCTTTATCTTCAGATAATCCTTTTCCCATTAAATAGCATAATTTTTCTTCACTAACCTTGGAAATCGTTGCTTCGTGTTCTATAACACTAGAATCATTTAATACTACATTTTTGGGATAAGTATTACTACTAGATTTAGAATCTAATATTAAGGTATCACATTTGATTTTAGCGCTACTATTTATAGCATCTTTAGTAATTTTAACTAAACCTCTATAATTACTAATTCCTGTATTTTCTGCTATACTCTTACTAATAATATTACTTTTAGTATTCTTACCTATATGAATCATTTTAGCTCCAGCATCTAATGTTTGTCCACTCTTAGCATAAGCAATGGATAAACTATTACCTACAGAATTATCCCCTTTTAAAATACAACTAGGATATTTCATTGTAACAGCACTACCAATATTACCATCAACCCATTCCATAGTTCCGCCTTCATCTACAATAGCTCTTTTAGTTACTAAATTATAAACATCTGTTGACCAATTTTGAATAGTAGAATATCTACATCTAGCGTGTTTTCCAACATATATTTCTACAACGCCCGCATGCAGGCTTGAAGATGAATAACTTTTAGCCGTACATCCTTCAATATAATCTAAACTACTATAATCATCTACAATAATAATAGTTCTTTCAAATTGTCCTAAAGATTCACTTTCAATACGAAAATAACTTTGAAGAGGACGATCTAAATGCGTATGTGGAGGAATGTAAATGAAAGAACCTCCACTCCATAAAGCGCCATTCAATGCTGTATATTTATTTTCATCATATTTAACAAGATTATTGAAGTATTTTTTCAATAACTCTGGATGTTTTTTTAAAGCTTCATCTGTACTCATAAAGATAATATCTTTATCTGTTTTGTTTTTATGATATATTACTTCACTTTCATATTGGTTAGATACGCCATCTAAATAATTTTCTTCAGCTTTAATTACTCCTAGTTCATTAAAAGTATTTTTAATTTTACAATTTACTTTTTCCCATTTATCTTCTGTTTTAAGTACGTCACTTTTATAATAATTTATTTTATTAAAATCAATATCTATTTTAGGACCAAAATTCGGATTTTCTAATTCTTGAAATTTTAAGAACGAATTGATGCGAAAATTTAACATAAATTCGTCTTCTTGTTTCTTACTAGATAACCATTTTATAAATTCAATATTTAATGTTTTATTCAATTCGTTCATCCCCCTTTTAAATAATACAATAATTCTCTTACAAAAACAATTGTAATTTAGTTGTTCCTTTGCTAAAATTATTATAATAGGTGATAGTGTATGAGCAATGAGATATTTCTAGCGCAAATGAAATATAAATATGAATCATTACAATATTTTAGTATTCAAAACGGTTTATTAGTCTTGAATTATCAAGGAACTTTTACAATACCTTTCGAAAACGTATATTTAGCAAATTTAAATGAAAATTTATTTTTAATGGATCCTAACGAAATATTTCATATCCTTTATATGCTAGAACTCTTACCTAAACCACAATTAAATAATTTTGATGAAGAATTTATTATTAACTATGTAAATCGATATTTACAATATAATGATAGTGCCCTAGAACATTCAAATAATCCTCATAATAATGAAGCTTTATTTGAATTAAAGAAAAAATTAAGTGGTTTTCAAATTCCTATTTATTTATCTTATGATCCACAATTTGAAAACACACCCACTAGCATAGCAATTCAAAATATTATGAATTTACATAGCGAAGAAATTGAGCAAGGAAAAGGCAATCACCAAAAATTAGTCCGAATAAATCCTAAATTTGCTCCAATTGAAGAAGAAAGTAATTTAGTAGCTTTTGAAAAAGCTGGGTTTACAACTTTAATATTAATTATAACTGCAATCGTTGCAACATGTTTATATATTGCTTTCTTTATGGTTAATGCCTAAATTTGACAACAGTATAGAATTATGTTAATATAAACCCCATAAAAGAGGGGTTTTTATGTTTGGAAAAAATTTAATAATTGGTCATAGCGAAGGAAAAATAAGTGACAAAGGGCGAATTTTTTTACCTAGTTTTACAAAACCAGAAAAAGATGATAAAATTCTTATTCAAAAAGATACTTATGGCGATGAAGCAGCATTAAAGCTTATTGCATATAGTGAATATTTAAATATGATTGAAAGGTATAGACGGCTAAGAGATACTGCCACTTCTTTGGAAGAAGAACAAAAATATACAAAAAAAATTGAAGACATTAGTTTATCTTTAACTCACTTAACTAAAGTAGATGCTCAAAGACGAATTCAATTACCTAAAGCTATTTTAGAGAAATATAATTGGTCACCTCAAGATACCATTAGATATGATGGCTTAGGTGAATCATTATTAATTAGAAAAAAATAAAATCATAAGTTAAATGCTTATGATTTTATTTTTTGAAATTATTTTGCTTCAACGATTAATTTAATCGCAGTTTTTTGTTCCCCATTAATAACTATATCATTAAAGGCTGGAATAACTACTAAATTATCACCAGTTGGTGCCACAAACCCTCGACATATTGCTATTGCTTTAACTGCTTGATTTAGTGATCCAGCTCCTATAGTCTGCAGTTCTACACTACCTTTTTCGCGATAAATGTTAGCTATTGCGCCGGCAACTTTACTAGGATTAGATTTACTAGATACTTTTAAAATTTCCATAATACATTCCTTTCTTTTACAATTTAAATATATGAAATATATTATTAAAAATTCACAAAAAAAGAAGAATTATTTCTTCTCCATTATATAGCCCACTAAAGGATCCATTAATTCTAAAATACCATTTATTAAAAAGAAAAATCCTAAAACCAATATTTGAATATCACCAGTATAATATAAATTTATGGAAGCAAGCACCCCAGTTAAAATAAATATTATTAAATTAACAATATTAAGTTCCCATAATTTACTTTTCCTATCATGATAATAATCGCTTTCTTTTAATTTTATTAGTGATATTAAAATTACCCAAATAAATAAAATTAAAGCTAGATTCCATGGGGAATCATTAACATCTAAAAATAGCATAAGAACAAGCGCTACTATACACGACAACGAAGTGCTAAATCCAGAATAATCTTTAGCAGCTAAAATAAAGAAATTTTTAATTAAATGAATAATACCATATATAGCAATTATAACAATAAATACTGCCTTAACATTATTAACGTTAAATATTGGTAAAATTGTCATTATTCCACCTGCTAATACTAAAAACCATGCTGTTATAAATTCAACTAAAGTTCTTCTATTCATATCATTTCACATCCTATTTAAATTATAAATTATTTATTTTTAATTTTCAATTAGTTTTAACATTCCCAAAAGTTCTATTTCGACTAATATAATATTCTATAGCGATATCGAAATCATTTTCTAAAAAATCTGGAAAATAGGTATCTACAAAATAAATTTCTGCATAAAAAGATTGATACAACATAAAGTTACTTAGCCGATGTTCTTTGCCGGTTCTTATAAGCAAATCAATTGGGGGCAAATCTTGATATAAATATTTTAAAAACGTTTCACGATTTAAATCATTTTCTTTTATCTTTCCAATTCTTAAATCATTTGCAACTTTTATTGAAGCATCCACAATTTCTTCCTGACCACCATAATTTATACAAATATTTAATATGCAATTAGTATTATTTTTTGTTTTTTCAACGATTTTATCCATCGCCTCTAAAACATCATCTCTTAGTGGTTCTCTTCTACCACTAAAAATTATTTTTATTCCCTCATCACAAACTTTATTTAGCTTATTATTAAAATAATGTATTACTAAATCCATTAAAAAATCTACTTCTTCTTTACTTCTTTTAAAATTATCAGTAGAAAAAGCATAAACTGATAAAACTTTAATGCCTAGTTTTTTTGCATATAACGCTAGTTTTTCTAACGTTTTACCGCCTTCTTTATGACCTTCACTACGTTTCTTCCCTTTTTCTTGCGCCCATCTTCCATTACCATCCATTATAATGGCAACATGATTTGGTATATTATTCATGAAATCACCTTAATATATTATTATAAACACCTTTCTTTAATAATTATAACTTATATTTAAACAAATTAAAAGATGACTTGAGTCATCTTAATAACGAGCTATATTTAATATAAAAATCATATATAAATAAAAATTATAACGAATCTTATAAGCGCAGACTTCAAAAATTGATACTAATAAATCTGAAACGCAAACAATAACACTATCTTTATTTTTAGGTTTATGTTCTTTAAAATATTTCTTATCATCTTCTTTCATAAAAGGCGTTAATCTTTTAAGCAAAGCATGATGATACATATGAGATTCAATTATACTCGCTTCATTTTCGTCTATATCAAAATATTTTTTTGCATTTTCCACACTAGTTTTAGGATGTTTTAAATAACCATTCTCCACTTTAGAAGTTCTACTTCCAAAGAAAAAATCATGCAATAAACCTGCTCTAGCTACTTCTCTACAATTCCCATTAAATAATTTCGCCATTAAATAACTTAAATATGAAACTCTTTTGCAATGATCGTATTTATTTGAACCATGATGAACATCATTTTTAAGTATAGCAAAATTTTCACTTTCTAAGATTTCACCAGTTATCTCTTTATATTCTTTATTTAATTTCATTAAAAATCCTCTTACCTAATCATCAATATTATATTAACGACTTTTTAATTATATCACACTTTTATCCAAATTTATATACCTTCTACCAAAAACTAGTTGTCATTTATTTCTATTAACTCATATTCTTTGGTACCAAATCCTAATTCATTAGCGGCATCTATGGTATGTATTCCATTTCTTGATTCAATCCTTTCAATTAAGTGACTTTTCCCAGAATCATTTGAATTGTACACTAAATCTAAACAAGCCTGATCTAAAGCAATCGGATCCAAAGACGATAATATTCCGATATCTTTCATACATAGATCTTCAGCCTTTTTGCAACAATCACAATCAAATTTCATTTAGACTATATCTAAAATCATAATCATTTTCCATAATAACTTATTTAATTTATTTAGATAATTTTGCTCATGTTTATGATAATGCAATCCCAAAGTATGAGTATCAATAAAAGGGTCTAAATCTTCAAAAGAATATGGTAATACAGGTAATCGATACATTTAAAATCCTCCAATATAACCATATGAATATTTCAAAAAACTATGTTTATATAGTTTATTAAAAAAATTTTTTCTTCACAAAAAATCTTGATAAGTTCCGCTTTTGGAAATTATCCGCTTTTCTCTTTAACTCTAAGAATACTTATAAATAAGTTAAAGCATTCATATCTACTAATTTAATTTTTAGCTGCAATCTTTTTACATTTTAAAACTCGAACTTAATTGTTCGAGTTTTTTATCAATCTGGTGCGTAAGAATAGCACATTTGGAAATCGGTATTCAAGTTAATTTCTATATATAGTATAACATATTTTTTTATTTTGTGGTATAATAACTATCAAAAAAGGAGGCGTGTTATGCGAAAAGAATTTTATCCAACAATAAAAGATTATATAAATATGGGGTTAACAGAAGAACAAATAGATACATTAATTTATTATGAAAATATAAAACATGGATTTCGCCAAGTAATTAGAAATGATGGTTATCATCAAAGTGAACCCCATAGTATATTTTTTCTAGATATAAAAAATACTTTATATCATAGTGGGGGTCATGGTAATAAAGGATTATTAGGACGAGCTGGTGATTCACAACCATTGTATATCAGAGATATTATAGCATTGGGAAACTTGCTAGAAAAGAGTACCGGTCAATCATTTAATATGGATACTTATAGAATATCAACAAATGAAAGAGAATGTATATTTTACAACTTTCCAGAAAATTTAGAAGATGCTAAATACAAGTTAGATCTTCCTACTGGAAAATTTAAACCTATGTTTTCCCCAAACACCATAAGATATTCATCAAAAATAGGCCCATATAAAACAGTTTTTATATCAACAGATAACGTTGAAACACAAAGAAATATCATTTTATTTTTTCTACTTATTTATAAAATTTATTTTGGGCCACATATTACATATATAGGTAATCTAGAAATAGTTAAATTATCAGAGTTATTTGAAAAATGTGAATATGATTATGATAAATTTATATCAAAATTACCCGATGAATACTCTAAAAGTTTTACATTGTTATCCGAACAAACAAAAAAAGAAATAGATAATATTATGAGTAACATAACTTTTATAACTACTAAAGGTACTGGTTCAACAAAAGAAGAATTAATGCAAAAATTCTTAAATATGTATAATATTGAACATGGATTATCATATGAAGACTATAATGTATTTGCATGTGGTGATAAATATGAAGATGATGGTCCTATGGTAAAGCTAGCTTTTCAATTAGGCGGATATGGTTGTTTGAATGATGGCACTTTTAATTTTTTTAGTAATGGAGAAAGTATAAGAAGAGATTTAGCATTAGACTATGGTATTGAAACTAGATTACCAGTTTCATCATACGGATTTAGTGATTTCTATAATAAAGCAATGGACTGGAATTCGCTTCAAAGAACATGGAATTTAGCAGAAACTATGCAAGATGTTAATGATAAAGAAAAAACATTAATTTTAAATAGATTCAAGAAAACAAATCACTATATAAAAATAAAAAAGGAAAATTAGACAAAACAAAAAACATAATTATAATTCATACATTGAATACGTAATTATGTTTTTTATATGTTAGTTTCTAAAAATTCATCTTTTGTAAATGAGATTCTTTCAACTTTGTTGTTCACGATATATTTATTATATCTATTAATAATATTGTCGTATTCGGTTTTCTCAATTTTATAACCACTTTTATATAAATATTTTTCTAATCCAACAAAGTTTTCTATTACATAATTATCATTTATTTTGGCAAATGATAATCTTGGTAATGGTGGATTATACTTTCTTATTAATACATTAAAAGGATAAGTAAAACAATTAGGTTTGCCATCAACTTTAGATATATTTATTAATGTTAGAGTATTATCTAAAGTGTTTTTATTTACTACTAACATTAATCTTTTTTTGCATTCTATATTTTTTATACCACTTGCAAAGTATGGTGGTACAAAATATAAAAACATACCTTCTTCAATCATTAATAATCTAGTTCTTCCATTGATTTGAATTCTTCTGAATTCATAATATTATAAGCATCCAAAACATCCCTAATGTTATCAAGTTCTTTCTCTAATTCCTCATTTGGAACAAGTGATTTATTTTTATCTTTAAAATCAAATTTATTATTTGAAATTTGTAAATACTTTTTCCAATATTCAAATTGATGTGTCATATTAGATAAAGTATCAGCATTTTCAGAACCATATATATTTTTTGTTAATTCTAAAATTTCTAATTCTTCATCTGTTAATTTATTTCTTCTATAGTTTAGCAATTCATCTAAATTATTCTTGTATTTAAGTCTTACATTTTCCATAACCATGCCATTTTCAAATGCACAAAATTGATCATCAAATAACAATTTGTTATTCTTTGCTAAACTTATTAACTGAGCAAAAAACAATAATTTTTGCAATTTCATATTACCTTTAAATGTATTTCTAGGAGTATCTAAATTGTTTTCTAAAAACCATTTAGTATAATCAAAAACATTAGTCTTGTTCATATTAACACCTCCATTATTATATTCATTATATCATATTCTCTAAAATTTTAGAATATACTTTGCCCAAATATGTGATAAATATTATAACATATATTTTATAAAATGATACATTTTTTGTTAATAGTTCAAACAAATTTATGTACCATATTTATATTATGATTTTTATCATTTTATGGCCCAACTCGTGTATTCATTTTCAGCAGGATAATGTGTCAGACAACAGCTACCCAGTGGGTAGTTTATCTCAGTATTTAAAGGGTTTATAAGATATATTAATGTCATACAATTTTAAATTTGTCTTACTTTTGTACTAACAATTCATAAGTGAATTTATGTCATTTTTATTAAAAAATAGCCAAAAGTATAACAATCGTTATAACATTTGTACTAACATCTGTTATAACAAAAAAGGCAAAAAAGTACCAAACCTGTGTCCTAAATATTAATATTTTTCAAATTATAAGGCCACAACATTGGTACATTTTTTTATTATATTTTTATAATTGTTGATGGTAATACAGGCACCTCAATAATACCATAATGTGTTATATCATTAATTCCTTTTTTATTTAATATAGGTATTAATTTTAATGGTTCATTTAAAATATTTTCTCTCTCATATCTCAAATAAAATTTACTATCATTATATTTTTCTTTTTGTATTTCTTGATAATCAATTGCAGGAAATTTAATTTGTAATTTCTTTATATAATTTATTATTTCTGTTCTGGTCATAGGTTTAGATATTTCTACTTGTCTAATTTCACCATTAACTTCAATTTCTTGATATCTATTTATACCACCATTATTAAATAAATTAGCATATTCTTCAATGAATGTTTTTCTAAAATTAATGTTCTTAATTTTTATATCTTTATTAGTTTTTATAACTTCTATTGTATCAATATAACTCATCATTAAATCTTGCTTTTGTTTTGTTGATAATTCATTCCATTTAATTTTAAATATATTTCTATAATAAGGACTATTTAGTTCTTTAATACTTTCTAAATCTCTTTTTAACATTATATCTTCAAAAGTAAAATTGTATTGTTCTAATTCTTGTTCTTCTTTAATTTTATTTTCTATATCTTTTATTCTATTATTTAAATAATTTTTATCTTCATTAAATTCATCAATTTCAATTACTTTATTTAAATATGCTTCTTTTAATCTAGTTTGTTTATCTTTTAATTTATTTAATTCTTTAACTAATAATTCATTAGTTTTTTCTACTTTGTGTTTAAGTAGTGGTGCAAAATACTTTTTAACAGTTAGATCATATTCTATGATTGGATTAATTTCTTCAGTTAATAATTCAATTAATTTATCTTCTCTAATATATGTTTTACATTTATTGCATTGATAATAAATATATTTCTTTTTACTTCCGCCTGGTGCTTTACAAGCCATAATATTTTTACAATTAGGACACACAATTTTTTGAAAGAATATATAATCATTTCTTCTTGTATAATTTCTAGTATTCTTTCTAGCTTGAACTTGGCATTTTTCCCATAATTTTTTACTAACAATTGGTTCAACAACATTTTCATAAAGAACAGGATTACCAACTCTAGCACCACTTATAAAATCCCCTTTATAAAGTGGATTAGATAATATTTTTAATATAGTAGTATCTAACCATTTCTTATTTAATACATTATCTTTATTTAGAATATTAGCAATTTTTTGATAACTATTTCCTTTTAAATACAAATCAAATATTCTTTCAACTATTTCACTTTCAGCTGGATTAATAACAAGTTTTTTATTATCTCTCATAAATCCCAGTGTTTTTCTAACAGGTATATGTCCATCTTTAATAGCACCGACCATACCAAATTTGGTTCTTTCAGAAACCCTTTCTATTTCAAGTTGTGATAAGACAGTTAACATTCTAACAAAGAATCTGCCATTAGCAGTAGATGTATTTATATCATCCATAGCACATTCTAATGTACAATCATATTTTTCAAGTTCACTTATCAATATTTCTAAATCTCTTACACTTCTAGTTAATCTATCAAGTTTATACGAAACTATTACATTAACATTATTATTTCTTACATCTTCAAGCATTCTTTTAAATGCAGGTCTATGGTCCATATCTTTAGCACTTATACCAGCATCTTCATATACATTATAAATATTATAATCTCTATACTTACATAAATCTTTTAATTTTTCTAATTGTTCACCCAAAGAATAGCCCTCTCTGGCTTGATCTTCAGTTGACACTCTACAATATATTGCTGCACTTTTCTTCAATATTTGAACCTCCTTTTTAAGTTTTAAAAGCAATTTATTTGGTTATATATTATATAAATTAATTTTAAATTTAGTAACGGGTTATAAAGACCTATAGTTTTTAATATGGTCTTGTAAATTTTTTAATGGTATATAGTTTTCTAATGAATTAATATAAACGGTTTCACATTCATTAAAGAATAAATAGGTTGTATTACCAATTACTAACTTATGTGGTTCTATATAAGCAAGATTAGTATTTTTAATACTTATAATATTTCCTTTTATAATTTTAGATTTGATATTTAGAAATTTTAAAGTGCTTTTAATCTTTTTTTCTAAACTCTCTTCAATATCTAATTTTTCCTTTATTAAATGCATACTAATCAACTCCTTTCAAGCATATAAAAAAGGTTAACCGAAATTAACCTTTCATATATTTAAAGTCGATTAGTTCGACTAATTTCCCTATGGTGCTGAATAACTGAATTGAACAGTTCTCTAATGCTTACCATGCATTTGTTCTACCACTAAACTAAATCAGCAATTCCTATTAGATTATATCACACAAAACAATTAAAGGAAATTACTGATTACTCATTTGCAACTAAATCTAAATATACATCACAAGTTTGCTTACCAGAAGCCGTAATGCTAACTGAACCATCTGTATAATTTATAGTTGCTCCCATATCATTACCAGTCGAATCATAGCAATAACTATTTTTATGCTCAGACAACTCATATATTCTATTAGTTGGGATTGAATCTACTTTTTGATATGTAGTGCCGCTAACTTTAACTTGAACATAAATATTAGCCATTATATCAGCTGTTTTTGTATCATTAAAATATGCATAACATGTATCTTTGGTTTGTGTTGAAACATTAAATTCTTTTGTTGCTGAAATATAATTTACTACGCCATCGTTATCACATTCATAACCTGCATAAGTATATCCATACGCTGGAATGTTTTCAATTAAGGTATATTTTTTATTGTTATAGTTTTTCTCTCCGTCAAGATCTTCTTTCATAATGTATACTTTTATGTCACTATCATATGGAGCATTAAAATAAAATTTACAAGTTACTTTATGTGCGCTTGTTAATTCAAAAGATTTTGTCACATCATCATAATCGTAATAGCAACTTGAAGAACCATCTTTTCCACAAGTGGCTTTACAATTTTCAGTTTCATCATCATCACATGGTTTAGTACAAGTTGTAAGAGTATCATTAAATACATAGCCTACTGATGGTACAACATAACTTCTAGTATAAACATTTGTATTTTGACCTGTTTCCTTATAAATCATCATATTTACGTCCCCGTCACCGGTGTCAAAATCACCAATAAGACCAGCTAACAGATTTAAAGGCTTTGTATCATTATAATAAGCATAAACAGCTTGTATTCCAAAGATTAATGTAACGGCAAAAAAACTTATTATTCCAAATAAACAGGTTTTTTTCTTTTTTGGTGTTTTTTTGATTTTAGTACCTATACTAGCCATTAAACTGCCTCTCTCAACTCTACTAATTAAACATACATGTATTAATTTTCCTATTGTTTATTATAATATTCTTTCTATTATGATTATAATATGTCGAAAAAAAGTTGTAAAGCGCTTTTATGGCTTAACATAGTAATTGACAAAAAGTGTACACTTTGTCGTGGCACAACAAAGTGCTAATTTAGATATTTTTTTAAATGTTCTAATTGTTTTTTACAATCTTGAACTCCTAAATCATATACCTTTTGAAGTTTATCTTTGCTTCTTTCAATAATATTTACATTAATATCTTCTGTTGGTCTAATTACAAATATTTCTTTTTTATTTTCTAAATCAATTATTTTCTCTACCACTTCATTATAGGTTTTATGCCTTTTTTCCATAGTATCAACTAAATTAGGATAATTTCTAAATTTTCTTTTTAAAGTCTTTACTACTTTTTCAGACAACGGTTTCTTACGATAATTTAAAGGCCTTGTTAACACAACAATTATTTTGTCATACCCAAGTTCTAAACATTTATCTATTGGAATGCTATCAGAAATACCACCATCAAGATATTTCTTGTTATTTATTTCTACTACTTTTGAAGCCATTGGCATAGCTGAAGATGCTCGTAAAGCTTCTAATTGTTCAATACAATTATCTATTTTTAAATATTCTGCTTTTCCATTTTCGATATTAGTTACAACTGCATAAAATTCCTTTTTATTTTTAACATAAGTTTCGTTATCAAATATATCTAATTTTTGACTAACTTTATAAAAAGCAAAATGTTTATTAACTATATTACCTGTGAATATTAAAGATGGCAAACTCATGTATCTTAAATCACGGCAATATTTCTTACTATATCTTATTACTCTACCCTTTTGCTTAGAAAAATAATTAACTCCAAATAAGGCCCCAGCTGATACTCCAACTATACCGTCAATTTTGATGTTGTTATCCATAAAAGTATCTAACACACCTGCAGTGTACATTCCGCGCATTGCGCCACCTTCTAATACAAGTCCAACTTTAGTCACTATAATCACCTTCTAATATAAATATTATAACACAAAAAAAACGAACTATTACAGTTCGATGAAATCAAGATGGTGCCCAAGGCCGGACTTGAACCGGCACGAGGTTTAAATCTCGCAGGATTTTAAGTCCTGTGCGTCTACCTATTCCGCCACTTGGGCAGGCACGGTCTTAATTACTAAGACAATTAAAATTATAACTTGTTTTTTAAATAATTTCAATACTTTTTTCAATATTTTTTTCAATATTTACTGTTGACATAGTAATTTCCTGTATGTTATAATCAATTTGTCCTTTGGAAATGGAGGAATACCCAAGTCTGGTTGAAGGGACCGGTCTTGAAAACCGGAAGGTCGGGTAACCGGCGCAGGGGTTCGAATCCCTTTTCCTCCGCCATTTTTTAAAGATATATATTATCGCGGGATGGTAGCAGTTTGGTAGCTCGTCGGGCTCATAACCCGAAGGTCGAAGGTTCAAATCCTTCTCCCGCAACCATTTGGTTCGTTAGTCTAGAGGCCTATGACGCCTGCCTGTCACGCAGGAGACCACGGGTTCGAATCCCGTACGAACCGCCATTTGGCTTCATAGCTCAGTCGGTAGAGCAGAGGACTGAAAATCCTTGTGTCGCTGGTTCAATTCCCGCTGGAGCCACCAGAAGATAAATAAAACTCCATATTATTGGAGTTTTTTATTGTGTAAATGATTCTAAATTTATAAAAATATGGTATATCTAGTTAATCTTCAATCAGCATATGATGAAATTATTATAAAAAAAAAATAAATTTTTGAAAATAATATAAATTGCTAACAATCAATAATAATGCTATACTTTAGTTAAGAAAGTAGGAGTAAAATGAGATGTGTAGGAACAGTTGTTAGAGGTATTAGAACACCAATAATAAAGGAAAATGATGATTTAACAAATATTGTAGTTGATTCTCTTTTAAATGCACAAGTAAATGAAAAGTTTGAATTTAGAGACAAAGATATTGTTGCAATTACAGAGGCTGTTGTAGGAATAAGTGAAGGAAATTATGTGAGCGTTGATAATATAGCTACAGATGTTAAAAATAAATTCCCATCAAGAAAAATCGGAATAGTTTATCCTATCCTTAGTCGTAATAGATTTTCTATGATATTAAAAGGAATTGCGCGAGCAATGGACGAGATAACTGTATTACTTAGTTTTCCATCAGATGAAGTTGGTAATGGTATTCTTGATGAAGAAACTTTAGAAAATAGCAAGTATGATTTAGCGAGCATTATAAGTGAAAGTGAATATGAAGAAACTTTTGGTAAATTTCTTCACCCATTCACCGGAATTAATATGGTGAATTTTTACAGGGATTTAATAGAAAGCGAAAATTGTAAAGCAAACTTTATTCTTGCGAATAACCCAAAAGTGATTTTAGACTATACCAAAGATATACTTACATGTGATATTCACACAAGATATCATACAAAGAAAATATTAAGCGACGCTGGAGCTAAAACAATTTATGGACTATATGAGGTTATGAATGAATCTATTGATGGAAGCGGTTACAATCCAGAATATGGACTTTTAGGTTCTAATAAATCCACTGAAGAACGATTAAAGTTATTTCCTAAAACAGGTAATAAATTAGTATTAGATATTCAAAAGAAATTAAAAGAAAAAACCGGAAAAACAATTGAAGTAATGGTTTATGGAGATGGAGCTTTTAAAGATCCTGTTGGACATATATGGGAACTAGCTGATCCCGTTGTATCACCCGCATACACATGTGCTTAGAAGGAACGCCGAATGAATTAAAATTAAAATATATTTCTGATAATAAATATGCCAATTTAAAGGGTGACGAATTAAAAGAAGCAATAAAAAAAGAAATTAGAAAAAAGGAAGACAATTTAAAAGGAAATATGTTATCACAAGGTACAACACCAAGAAGACTTACAGATTTAATTGGGTCCTTATGTGATTTAACTAGTGGTAGCGGTGATAAAGGAACACCAGTAGTATTTATTCAAGGATATTTTGATAATTTATCTGATGATTAAAGTTTTTTTACCCTGTTTTACGTCGTAATAATTGGGTAACCTTTGTTGAATATAAAATAAAAAAGGAATTTTGATTCCTTTTTTATTTTATATATTAGAATTACTTTTTATAAAAATCTAATTTTTCTTCTAACCATTTATTCAGATTTTCTTTTAAAGGTAAGAAACCTTTTCTTGTTTCTTGTATAGGACTGTTATCATTTGTAGCTTTATAATTAATGTTTTTTATTGATAACTTTAATTGTAAACTATTTTCATTTATTTCTAATACTTGACAATAAATTGTTTCACCAATTTTAACATAGTCGTGTATATCTTTTACATAATCTTCAGAAACTTCTGATATATGAATTAATCCATTGTACCAAGGATCAATATTGACAAATATCCCATATTTTTCAATACCAGTAACTTGACCTTTAATAATATTTCCTACTTTATACTCCTCTGCCATTATAACACCTAAAGTTAGTATACCACAAAAATTATTTACTTACAAAAAAATGTCGTATATAATATAAGAAGTGATTAAAATGGAAGAAAAAATTAAGGAAATGATTGAACAAATTAGGCCATATCTTAACATGGATGGTGGCGATGTAGAATATGTTAAATATGAAGATAACTATGTATATATCAAATTAAGTGGCAATTGCGCTAACTGTTTAATTCAAGATAGCACTATCAACGATGGACTACTTATCATGTTTCAAGAACAAATACCTGAAATAAAAGGAATTATAAACATACCATTATAATTCCTTTTTTATTAACCAATCTATCTTTTCTAAATGAGTATATTTACTTATTTCATCATAAGCTTTTCTTAAAAATAATTCATATTCATTTACTCTACTTATTATTTTAACTAGCCTTTCCTCATTACTATTATTATTCATTATATCTTCATATAAATCAAAATAATAAGAAGGATACAAAAGTCTAGCATATAACATATGATAACTATAAGATGTTAGCCTTTTCATTTTTAAAAAGGTTATTAAATCTAGTAAACTATCTTCTCCATTAAAAAATTCTACTTTTAGGAATTCAGCAATATCTCTAACTTCTAAATCAAATATAAAACTTAAAGGATTCAAATAATTAAGTGATGTATTAGGATAAAAAATTCTCCTATGAGAAAGTGTAATATTATCATACTCACTAAGACCAATAACTTTATTGATTTTATTAACATAGCTTATTGCGTTTTCTGCCAAACCAATATAATAACTAAATGAATCTAAAATAATTGTCTTATCTTTTCCTATTTCTCTAATTTGGTATTCAAAATAATCAATTTTCTTGCTCCAAAGTTCCCCCCAATTATTACGATATAATTTACTATTTTTAGAGTTAAGTCTAAGTTTACTCAAAAATTCACAAGCACTAATAAAATTAATAGTATCTGTTTTTGGAGTATTTAATTTAAGTAATATAAAGAAATTATCTCCCACTTTGGTTGTTAAAGCTTTATTACGATTCAAAATTATATCATGAACTCTTATACCTTTTACTTTAAGTTCTATACACAAGTCTATAATATCTTTTAATTCTTCTTCATCTCTATCAAAAAAAACAAAATAAAAATCTTCGCCATAATAATTAAATGCCGAATAATTTTTATTATCCTCTATTTCATCTATATCAAAATTGTAATAATAGTTTATAATTTCTTTCATATGATATCCATTAAATTGTATGAAAAAAACTGAGCTTTTACTCAGTTTACTTGCGATTTTCTAATTCTTTTTGAAATTTTTGAACTAAAGCATCAAACATGTTTTCACAAGCTTGCATAAATGCTTCTTTTTGTTCCTTAAACATATCTACTTCATTTAATGCTCCTGAAGTTACATCATTTACTACTTGAGTTGGTTCAATTACTGGCTCTGGCATTACAGGCTCAACTACAGGAGTTGGGGCTACTGGAGCACTTCCAAATGTAGGCATTGGTGTATTTAAATCCATAGCGGGAACAACCACATCAACTTCTGGAGCACTGATTATTGGTGTCTCTGAAACAGGAACATCAATTATTGGAGTTTCCGGAACTGGAATATCAATTACCGGCGCGCTAAGAGCAACTCCTTCTTGAACTACTGGCTGTGGTGCTGCAATTGGTGTTTCTACTTGTGGCATAACTGGTTCAACTTCTGGCTCTAAATTATTATTTAAAATACCTGCGGTATTGTTAGTCTCTTCCACATCATATGCATTTTTCAAAGCATCAAATGATGGCACTGGTAATGTTAATTGTGTGTAATAAATATCATCTGCAGCAATTTCACTATCAACTTTAACAAACTCTATTTGATTACCAGCAATAATATTTTTTAAATATTCTTTAACGATTTGCCATTCGCCTTGATCAACTATTTTAATTAATCTGTTATTTTCTAATTTACAAACTAAAATAATTGGTAATCCCATTGATCCATTCATTTCATTATCTAATACTACATAACTATTATTATTTGCTTTAAAGGCGTTTATTAAAGGCTTTTCTACAATTGCCCCAGACACTAAATTTAATTTAATCTTTCCCATCACGTCAATCCCTTTCACTACTATAACATTATAACAAAACTATGCATCTTTTTCAATTGTTTTATTTTCCATCTTTTTTAAGATAAAATGTTTACAACCATAAGCACAATTATTATTGATATAGTCTTCAACTTTATCTATATCATTATAACTTTTAACAAATTTATTATTATGATTATAAAATCCTTTCAATCGTAACTTACCATAAGCCCAATCCCCTACAATATAATCAAAATTATCATAATAATCAGTTACTAACTCATCTAAATTTATGGTATTTATTGTTTCGCCATAATCTTTTATAACTCTATATTTTTTGTTTCTTATTTTAACTTCCATAAAACCACCTTAAAATACCAATGTACTAAATATTACTATCACCATTATTGTGGTTACAATAACGCTCATAATTAATAATATGTCAACATATCCATTACCTGTTGTAATTGGATTATTTTGCACTTTTATTTCTCTTATTTTTTCTTCTAATAAATAATTTTTATTAATTGCATTTTCTGAAATATCAAAAGATTTATATATTTTACTATTTAAATTATTAACATCATCTTCAGTCATTTTACTTAAATCTGCAATACTCACATTAAAAAATTTATAAATATCAAATCCTAACAAATTTTTCTTTTCGACACTTTTTGCCACTTCTTTTGTTGCCATGGCCTTTTTATAATACTCAGCTACTTCATAAATATTTTCGGCATTTAAGAAATTATAAGACAATCTTAGAGCATTTGAAGTTCCCGGAGTATATAATAAATCAAAAAATTCATGGCTTTCATCTTTTGTTAAACCAAAATTGACTCTTTTTAAATTAAATAAATCTATTAAACATTTTTGAACATCAATGAAATAAGGATTTTCTTCTCTTCGAATCACCTGTTTATTTTTTTTTTCTATTACATAAAAACCATCAATCAATCTTTTTAAATTGGCAATGTCTTCTTTCGTTGCACCATACTTCAACAAATTATCGTCAAATGCAAATTCATTTTTTACTTGAAAAGGGTTCACAATATCCAATTCGCCATAAATGCTAACAAGCAATCGTATTACAACAACTAAAAAAGAATTATAAAGAATACTTTCTGGTTTTTCTTTACTCATAAGGTAATCATTAATCGCTTTATCAAATGCTTCATTAATAAAAAATGATTTCACACTCTCACCCTATTCTAAGTATACCACAATCTCTAACTCATGGGAATATCAAAAATTTTACTACTATTTTCATAAGTGCCACCATAAAATTCTGGGACACTTCCATTAACTACCATAGCACCAATCAATATATCATAATAAAATTTATCTTCATTTTTCTTTAAAGGCGTAATAATTAATTTTTGCATTTCTACTGTAATATATATTTCTAACAATGCATTATTAAAACCATAATTTGTTACTTTAGTTTTTATATTTGTCAAAAGAAATTCATTAAAATTAATTAAAACTGGGATATTAGGACCAAGATTATTTAAAAAAATATTTTCGCTACCTAAAAATAATGGAATATTTAGAATTAAACCATTTTGGCTACTATTTAAATATTTATCATAAATCGTAACATCTATTTTACCATTTTCCAAATTATTAATTCCGTTTTCTAAAATTTGTGATACATCAGTAAGTATTTTATATGTTTTTTCTAAATCATAATTAACTGTTAATATTTCCCCCTTACTATTTTTAGTAATCTCCAATATATCATTTACACTATCTCTATTAATAACATCATTAGTTATCAAATCAGAAAAAAATTGAAACATAATCTTATCTAATTTTTGATCTATTAAAACAAATGCTTTAGGTGTTACTATAGAAGAATAACTATTAAATAACAAAAAAGAGCACATAAAAACACAAAAAAATACAAAAAATAGTAATTTATTTATTGTATTTTTGTTTTTGTTTTTATAAGTCCTTAATCTTTTCATATTAAATAATATGCAATTTATGAAAAATATATAGTTTTAACAAGAAGTGCTACTCCAACTAAGAATATTATAACAATAATTGCTATTATTACTTTTATAAAAGTATTATTAGATTCAATACTCTTCGAAAAATCATCGATATCTTCAAAATCTTTTTGTTTTAAAGCATTTGATGAAGTATAAAAAGAATTAATCATTTGAGTATCTGTTATACTAGGAGAAGTTTTCTCTGACATTTCTTTCTTTTCCACTTCTTCTTTTAATCCCTTTAAAATTTCTGTGTCATCGCCACCTTTTAATTCACTTAAAATATCTAAAGGCGAACTATCATCATTGTTGCGATTTTCATTTAAAGCAATTGTGTTAATTAGATTTTTTAAATTATCTTCTTCTAAATCATCCTCTTCTTCAGCTTCTTCATTATTATAAACATTAAGATTTTTTAAAATATCAAATTGCGTATCTCTTAATTTTTTTAATCTTTCCTCTTCGTAATTATCACATTTTTGTTCTCTAGCTTTTTCTAAAATAACATTTATATCATATTCTTTAGTTATTTCTCTTTCTTCTTCAAATTCTTCTGTATCTTCTAATCTAATACTTCTTCTTTTAGGTGTTTCGTTATATTTCGTATCTAATATTTTTTTTATCTTTTCAACATCAATTTCATTTTTTTTGTTTTCTCCTAAAATAGTTGCATTACTTTTTACATCAAAGCTATTTAATTCATTTTTACTTATCTCTTTATATAATTCTTCATTTTTATGATATCTCGAATTAGTAACTTCCGGTTCATCATAATACTTATTCATTCGTGAACTCATAGTAACACCTCTAGCATAATAATAACATAAACAACATTTTTTTTAAATGGTTATATTGCTTTTAAAATTTTTTTTTACTATAATTATACAAGGAGGAATAAAATGAAAAAATTATGTGTTAATGAAGAAGCTTGCATCGGATGTGGAGCTTGTGTTGCAATAGATGGTGCTCATTTCGATTTTAATGAAGATGGTTTATCTGAAGTAATCAGTAACGAGAATGTGGAAAGTGAAGAAGCTCAAAATGCTATTTCTTCTTGTCCAACTAATGCAATTAGTTATGAAGAGGAAATTGAAGCAGACACTTCAGAAGAAAAGCATTGTGAATGTGAAAATTGTACTTGTGAAGATTGTCAATGTGATAGTGGTGAATGCCATTGTCCTGGGTGTGGTGAAGAATCTGGTTCTGAGGAAAAAGAAGAATGCCACTGCGGCCACTGCACTTGTGAAGAGTAAAAAAACACCTCGTGGTGTTTTTTATTTTAAGCTATATAATAATTTTACTTCCTTAGTACTTAATTCTCTATATTCTCCGCTTTTTAATCCGTCATCTGTTAAAAACGCAAACTTACTTCTAGTAAGTTTCATAACATCATATCCCAATTTTTCAAATAATTTTCTAACAATATGGTTTCTACCTTCATGAATTGTTACTTCTACTAAAGAAGTATTTTTTATTTTATCTATTTTTCTTACTTTAACATTATCAATTAATAATTTTCTGTCATCAATTAAAATTTCTTTACGCATTTTTTTAAAATCATCTTCATTTAATATTCCATTTATTTTAGCAATATAAGTTTTATAAATTCTACGTTTTGGATGCATCAATATATTAGCAAGATCCCCGTCATTAGTTAAAATAATTAAGCCAGTAGTATCATAATCTAATCTTCCCACCGGATAGATTCTTGAGTTTGTCGAAATTAAATCCACTACTGTCTTTCGACCCTTATCATCTTCAACACTGCATATAACTTCTCTCGGTTTATTTAATAAATAATATTCTTTAATATTATTTTTGGCAATCATATTGCCATCAATACATATTATATCTTTATCACTTACTTTAAATCCTAAGGTATTTACAATTTCGCCATTAACAGTAACATGATTAGCCTCTATTAATTCTTCTGCTTTTCTTCTTGAAGTATACCCACTATTTGCTATAACCTTTTGTAGTCTTTCCATCCCAATCACCTACAAAAATAGTATAACAAAATAATTCTTAAAAGAAAAGATTCGTTAAAACAAAGGCCATAATTATACCGACTAAATCAGCAAATAATCCCACCCATAAAGAGTGTTTTATTTTTGTTATTTTTACTGTTCCAAAATAAAGGGCTATAACATAGACCGTAGTGTCAGTACACCCTTGCAAAATTGAGGCAAGTCTCCCTACAAAAGAGTCTGGTCCAAAACTTTTAAAAATATCATTAACTATAGCCAAAGAAGCAGTCCCAGAAACCGGTCTTAAAATGGCCATTGGAAAAATTTCTATTGGCAAACTAACATTTCCTAATACTGGACTCAGTAACTTTATGACAAATCCCAAAAAATTACTATCTAAAAAAATATTGATAGCAAAAATCATTGCAATAACTGCAGGAAAAATACTAAAGGTGGTAACAAGCCCTTCTTTAGCTCCCTCTAAAAAAGCATCGTAGACGTTAATTTTCTTCTTAACTCCATAAAAAACAATTATTACAACAAATAAAGGAAGTATTATTTTTGAAATTATTTCCATTATCACTTTCTCTTTCTAATAAAATAATCTAAAGTAACACCCGCAATGGAAGAACAAGCTGTAGCCATTATTGCAGGCAAAATTATTTCTCCAGGACTAGCTGAATTATAAGCAACTCTTAATGCCAGAATTGTTGTTGGTATTAATGTAACACCAGCTGTATTTAGAACCAAAAATGTAATCATTGGAGTACTAGCTGTATCTTTTTGAGGATTTATTTTTTGAAGCTCGTTCATTGCTTTCAATCCTGCTGGAGTAGCAGCACTTCCAAGACCTAACATATTAGCAGCTATATTTGATGAAATATAACCTAATGCCTTATTATCTTTGGGAACATCTGGAAATAATCTACATAAAATAGGATTTAAAAAATTTGCAAATTTATCTAAAAGCCCACTGACTTCTGCTATTTTTAAAATCCCTGTCCATAAAACAATTATTGGTAGTAAATCTAAAATTAATTTTAAAGCATCATTTGCGTTACTTAAAATACTTTCATTAATAATACTTATATTACCAGACAAAAGCGAATAAATAATTCCAATACCTATCAAAAAAGCCCATATATACCCCACCATTAGAACAACCACCTTTTAAATTTTTGCCACCAGCTTAACTTTTCTAAATTTTCTTTTTGAACTTTTACATAAATCGGTTCTTTATGAAAAATCTGATTATCCAATATAACTTCTATATAGCCAACCATAGTATCATCAATATAATCTTCTAGTTTCATTAAATTAATATTTAAAGATACTTTTTTTAGTTCATCTTTTGTTAATGTCATATTGTAATCATTTTTTATATACAATTTATCTTCCTTATAATAATCATCTTCTTCTACTTTAAAATTATTCTGATTAAATAATTCATAACTCTTATATTTTTGAAATGTCTGTTCATATATAGTTTTGTGATCATCCCAATCATTCGGATCATTTAAAGTTACCACTACTAAATTTATATTATCTTTACTACCAGTGGTTACTAAAGTTCTTCTTGCAAGTTCTGTATAACCGGTTTTACCACCAGTAATATAATCTAAACTTAATAACTTATTTTTATTATGCCAGACATAAGTTTTATAATTTGTTTTAACCGTATGTTTTTGAGTTTTAAATATTTCTCTAAAAGTATCATTTTGCATCGCATACTTTGTTAGTTTAGCCATATCTAAAGTAGTAGATTTATTAGCATCTCCATTAGACTCCTCCAAACCATGAGGATTATAAAAAATTGTGTTTTTCATATTTAAATTAGCAGCATATTCATTCATCAAATAAACAAACTCTTCTTCACTACCCGACACAGCTTCAGCTATAGCCAAAGAGGCATCATTACCACTTCGAAGCATCAGTCCATATAGCAAATCTTTTAAAATAATTTTCTCTCCAACTTCAATATATATAGCACTACCATAAGCTTCATAAATAACATCACTCACTTCTATTTCTTGGGATATATCACTATTTTCAATAGCTACAATAGCAGTCATAATTTTAGTGGTACTAGCAATCAACTTTTTTTCTTCTATATTATAACCATATAGTACTCTCCCTGTATCTAAATCCATCGCTATAGCTGATGAAGCACTAATGCTAAACACTTTTATAGGTATTAAAAATAACAACATAAACAACAATTTTTTCATAAATTCACCTATGAAATTATATGTTTTGAAAATAAAAAAATGTTGATAACATAATAGTTACCAACATTAATAATATATTAATTAGCTTTTCTTTGTTTTTCTATTTGTTTTTTTTGGTTCTTCTAATTTTTCAGCTGTGTTCTTTAGTATTTCAGCTGTTTTTGATTTAACTTTTTTTGCGGTTTTTTCTACAATAGGAGTTCCTTTTTCAATAGCTAAATCCACTAATTCTTGAGCTTTGATTTTAACGTCATTTGTCTTATCAATAATTAATTGTTTAGCAGTTTCTTTATCTAAATCTTTAAGCGTATTTTCCAATTCTTTTGTTTTTACAATAATTGCATTTTTAACTTCTTCAACATCAATTTGTTTTGCTTTTTCAATTAAGTCTTTTATTAATCTAGATAAATCTTCTCTTGTTTCCTTACCACTTTTAGGCGCGAATAAAAAACCTAATCCTAACCCAACAGCAGCGCCTATTAAAAAATTTCTTTTTTTACTCATCTTCTTCACTCTCCATTTCTACTGTATTCTTATTCTTAAAAAATAATTTAACTATTAAATTTTCAATTGTTGATACCACTGATCCTAACACACTACTAACTTTATCTGACACCATACCTAAAGTATCAAATAATGGAGCAACCTTTTCTACTTTTTCGTTAACATCATCAACTAATTTAACAACTTTATCTATAGTAATTATAAGCTTAATTCCTAAAACTATACCAACTGTTATTATTATTATTAACAAAAAATAAATAATTATTGGTAATACTTGTAATAATACTTCCATATTATTCCCCCTCCTCTCTTTCATCATACATAGAATCAATTAATTCAAATAAATCACTATCTAATGTATCATCCAAATCCTTATGTACAGTTTTCTCTTCAGTATCTAATTTTTCTAATTCCTCTTCAATAGCATCTAAATTATTTGTTTTAGGTATTTCTAAAGTATCTTCTAACGATATTTCATCAGAAGCATCTTCTAGTAAATCGTCAATAGATCTATATTCTTCTCTGGTTGGAACTTCTTTAATCTTAATAGTGTCTTTTTCCTCAAAGAATGTAACTACTGGTTCGTCGATAGTTTCAATAACTTCTTCTTGTTTCGGTTCAAAAGCTTTTTTTCTAACTGCTTCTATATCTATATTAGATGCACTATCTTTTTTATTAACAATATCTTCTGCCTTATAATCTTGATTTAAAATTCCATATACAGGCGAAATAATTGGCGATGGTTTGAATTTCTTCTTCTCCGTATATTCTCTTGTTTCAATCCTTTCATATCTTCCATAATCAGTTCTTTTTTCAACAGTTTTCTTTCTTTCATACTCTAAAACGTTTGCTTTTGGTTTAGGTCTTGCCATACTAGAAAATTCTTCTTCATCAAATTCTGGAAATTGGAAAGAATTCTCATTTCTAAATAATTCTCTTTCGCTTGTTGTCTCTTTTTGAACTTCTTTTTCTTCAACTTCAGGTTCAATTTTTACTACCTTTGGTGCTTCTTCAGTTGTTTCTTCACGCACTTTTATCGGTTGTGTAAATTCTTCTTCCTCTTCAAATAAAATATCTTTTAATTTTTTTACTAAACCCATAGGTTCATCCTCCTAATTTAAAAAATCAGTATCCTTAATTTCTACTTGTTCTTCTTCCTCAGCATCGTTAACTTCAAAATCAAGATTACTAGAATTTTCTTCAACTTCTTCAAACATATCAAAAATTTCTTCTGTATAAGTTAAATTATCATCGTTAAGTAAATTATCAATAATAGTATCATTGTACTTAATGCTGTTTAATATCACAATGGAATTTATTAGAGCTTTTTTTATCAAACTCTCATCTACCATCACTTCTATTTTAGCATAATTATACATAATTTCAATCAAATATTGATTATTTTCCCATAATTTAATTTCAACATATCCGCGCTTACCATTATAATTTATTTTGGTTGAATATATTGCTTCATCATTTGTTTCATAATTAAAGTTTTTCTTAACATTATAACTAACTAAATCAATATATAAATAGTAGAAAACATCACTACTAGATAGAATTGCATAATTGGTTCCTGAGTCACTTACTTGTAAGCCCTTTGGTACATAAAATTGATGACCATTTTTAAATGTATTAGCAGGTTTGGGACTATGACTTAAAGTATTTACAATAGTATCGTAATTTAAACTATTTAAGTTTACACAACCAGATAAACAAAAAATTATAATTAATATTAAAAATATTTTTTTTAATTTCATATCTTACTCCGTTATCATTATATCAATTTATTTTATTGCTTTCAAATATTTTATTTTTACACCTTTATTACTAAATTTTTCTTCATATTCTGTTTTTATATTTGGTATTTTTGTGCTATGTAGATCGTAACTAATATTTTCTATTACATAACCATAGTTTCTTATAGACTCCACACTGTAATCAAACAAATCATCATTATCCGTTTTTTGAATAATTACACATTTATCTCTAAATAAACCATCATAAAGTTTTAAAAAATTGGGCGAAGTTAATCTTCTTTTTTCATGTCTTGCCTTTGGCCAAGGATCAGAAAAATTCAAATATATAACATCTACTTTATTTTTTAACAAATCGCTTAAATCTACTATATCACTAATAATAACTTTTAAATTAGGCAAATCATATTCCATTATTTTTTTTATTGCTACACTAGCTACGCTTGAATATTTTTCAATACCAATATAATTAATATCTGGATTATTTATTGCCATGTTTAATATAAAATTACCTTTACCCATCCCAATTTCTATGTGTAATGGTAAATCTTTTTCAAAATTAATTTCATCACTAACTAAAAATGTACAATTATTAATAACTTCATCTTTGTATTTAGGGTTTCTCATCCGCATTTTAACCACTTCCTTTATTTTTTCATATAATGTTGTAGGAGGTATTTATGAAAAAAACACGCAACTCTTTCTTTGCAGAAAGCTCTTATCAAGCCTACAACCCTACTATGAATATGCAAATGCAACAGGCACCTTATCAAACCGCTAGCAACTATTTCTATCAAGGGCCTATGCCTGGACCTATGCCTAATAATTATAGCACATTAAACACAGGTAATGATATAGAAAGTCGTCTTGCTAAAATTGAAAGGCAAATCAACAGAATTGACTATCGTTTAACAAAATTAGAAAATGCTAATAATATCATGACTTCAGAAGATTTTGATACAAATAATAGCTCAAATATGTATATGTTATAAACTCAGAGTTCTGAGTTTTTTAATGATAAATAATCATTGCTGTAAAACAATATAATTGTTCTTCACCATTAATTGCAATGGCTACTTGATATTTAATATCTATAACATCTATATCTCTACTTAAAAATGCATTAATACTATTTTCCAAATCTTTTTCACAATCTTCATCTATAACTTTTACCTTCATAAATATCACCTTTATAACTATATCAGAATAATTATGCAAAATTTGTCATATAAAAACCAATATGCAATTTATATATCAGTTTTAATCTAAATAACTAAATTTTAGTCAATTTATCTTTTCTTTTAATAACGATGAGTTAGTAGAATTGATTTAAATATTATAGCTAGAATTTGTTAAGCGCTTAATTGTGACATAAATTACATGTTTAATTATAAATTTTAAACTCTTGTTACCAAAATATATTTATTTTGTGATATAATTTTTAAAAAGGTGGTTGTATGAAAGATAAAACTTATATATTTGGACATAAAAATCCTGATACCGATAGTGTTTGTAGCGCAATTAGTTTATCATATTTAAAGAACGCTTTAGGTTTTAATACTGAATCAAGAATTTTATCAAGTATTAATGAAGAAACTAAATATGTTTTAAAAAAATTCAAAATAAATATCCCAGAAATTTTAAACGATGTTAAATTACAAGTTAGTGACATTAATTACCATAAAGATTTTAAAATAAGTATGAAAGAATCTGTTTATAATGCTTTTTTTAAAATGCAAAATGAGAATATGAGTACAATACCAATAGTTGATGAAAAAGAACATTTTGTTGGAGCTTTTGCCATGAAAGACATTGCAAAAAAAGAAATATTAGGAGATAATAAAACCCTTAAATCAAATTATATCCACATATTAGAAGTTATAGAAGGTCAAGAAGTCTTAAAATTTAATGACGAAATTTTAGGTAATATTACTAATGTAGATTTAAGAAGTACTACATTTTATAATCATTCTCAATTTAATAATGATACTATTTTAATCGTAGGAGATCGCCATTCCATAATTGAAGATGCCGTTAATAAAAAAGTTAAGCTGATAGTTATTACCGGTAATAATAAAATAAAAGATGAGCATATAGAAATAGCAAGACAAAATAAAGTAAATGTAATTTATACGAATAAAGATTCATATGAAACTTTATTAAAAATAGGATTTGCTAATTATATTGAAAATTATCGCTATACTAAAGATTTAGTTTGTGTAAACGAAAGTTTAGATATAAGTGATTTAAATGATATTATTAATAAAACTAAACATAGTTATTATCCCGTAATAAACAATGATAATACTTGTTTAGGATTAATTAAATTATCTGATTTAAGAGATACTCGTCCTAAAAAAGTTATCTTAGTAGATCATAATGAAACAACACAAAGTGTAGACGGTTTAGATGAAGCAGATATTATTGAAATTGTAGACCACCATAAATTAGGAAATATAGGGACCAATCAACCTATTAATTTCCGTAATATGACTGTTGGTAGTACTTGTACTATTGTATACCAATTATTTAAAGAAAATAAAGTTAAAATTCCAGAACATATTGCTGCTTTACTCTTGTCCGGCATTATTTCAGACACTCTTTTATTAAAAAGTCCTACTGCCACTAAAGAAGATGAAAAAGTATTACATGATTTAGTTAAGCTTACAAATATAAATGCAGACAAATTAGCAATAGAAATGTTTAAATCTAATGATGTAGTAAAATCTAAATCAATAAAAGAAGTGGTATATATGGATTTTAAAACATTTAATATTGACAAAAAAGTAGTAGCTATAAGTCAAATAAACACTCTTAATTCTAAAGCCATTTTAAAACAAAAAACAAGTTATATTAAATATTTAAATAAAGAAAGTAATAAACAAAATTATGATATTATGATTTTTATAATTACTGATATATTTAAAAATGGGTCATATATATTATTTAATGAAAGTGCTAAAAATACTTTGCGATTGGCATTTACTGAAACTTTAGAACAAGGTGACTTTTTAGCAAATATTGTTTCTCGAAAAAAACAAATACTACCAGCTATAATGAATTTTCTAAAATAATAGAAAAGGAACGGTGAATCGTTCCTTTTTTTATAGTGTGAGTTTTAGGTTATTTTTTTACTTTAAACAGTTAATATCATCTCCTTACAATTAAATGTTAGTAATTATTTGTGATAATTATATGTTTAATTGAAGAAAATTTTATAGACCTTTGTATCTTAAATTTTTAATCCTTCTAGAACATCTTCTGACCTACCATTTGGAAATAATTCCGGTCTTAACTTAGACAATTTTTCTAAAGTGCTTCGTGCATAAGAAGCACCGGTTGGTAAATAATTAGTTATTACCTTATTATCTTGAGTAATTATTACATACCAATCTTTACCAAAGTATACCTCTGCCATATCTACATCAAGACTAATATTTAGTTTTTCGTTTATACTATTAATAAAATATACTGCTTTTTTATATTGTTCTAAAAGATTTGTCCCCGGTTTCATACTAATCAACTTTTTATATAAATCTAAATATTTCTTCTTATACGCTTTTATTTCCAGCCATAATCTATAACGTTCTTTTTGATAATCAGTTAGACCTGGACTTAAATCAAACCTTTTATTGGATAATACAGAAATATTATTCTTAATTTCAACAATTTGTTTCATCATAATCAATTCCTCTTGAGAAAATTGATATATAAAATTATATTCAAAAGTTGGATAGTCATATGAACGCATTGCGCTTCCATAAGAAATATCTGATATTTTTTTTTCAGGATTAAATGCTAGTATGTGATGAGAAGTACTTCCCAAATTATTATACATCCCATTAAAACTATTATTTGCATCATATATATGAAATTTTTTATCAGTAGGTAATACTCCCTTGCAAAAACTTTCATCTAAATAAGCAAGATTAGAAATAGCGACAAAATCTAAATTATCACCAGACGCTTTAGCTTCAGCTAAAGTTTTTTCGGCATATTGAATTAACATTTCGTGCACCACTTTCAATAACTCTGTATTATGATGTTCAGTTTCTATACTATGTATCATTAAAACATTACCATTTCGCAAAAGAGGCGAGAACATAATAGTTTGACCTTTATTATCTCTTATTTCAATTCCTCCGCCATATTCAGTTGAAACACAATAATTAAGTAATGATGTGTCTTTGCCTTGATCATCAGCATTACCATTTGGCCGGAAGCAACAATGACTTCGATGCCCAGCACTTAAAATATCTCTATCTTGCGGACCATATACAAACAATGTGTAATTATCTTTTTTAATAGTTACATTAGGAAATTTTTTAGTTTTAATATCCTCCATTCGTCTAGATAATGTTTGAGCTCGCCTTCTGGCCGTACTAGGATTGGTAACCCATTGAGTATCAACACCAACATAATCAAAAACTCGACTGTTTTTTAATGGCTCATCCCTAAAGTCTAATGTTATTTCTTCTTGAACTGATAATACTCTTTTAGCAATTGCATTGATAAATGATATATTCAATTTTGTGGGTAATTTAGATACGTTTAATAATTTATAATATTCTTCTTCTATTAATTCCCAGTTATCAAAAGCCCAACTAAAGCGATTGATAAATTTTTCAATATTTTCTTTAAGAGATGCAAATTGAGCTCTAACTTCTTCTTGTTTTTCTTTTTTCTGATGTGCAGATAGCTTACTATCGTTTTCTATTTTTGCTATAGATTTTTCCATTTCTATAGTTAAATCACTAAAATTTGTTAGATAGTGATGAATTGCAGCATTTTTATCTTTATAATTATTTCCAAACATTAAGGTCATTAATTTTTGATTTTCAACTGGGACAAAATTATTTCCTTGTTGCACTAGTAAAACATTATCTAAAGAAATATTTGAAAAAATAGCGTTCAATTTTTCATAATTTACTGGACCATAATTTTTTTCTTGATTAGGACTTAATAAATCCCTACAATGAACATAACCAATCGTTCCATACATACGAATAGCTAAATCAAACGCTTGAAATGAAGAAACATTAAATTGATTTGATATTAATGTTATTATTTCCTTTAAATGTTTTTTGTTTATAAACTCATAAAGTGTACCATGCGCTGTCGAAATTTTTTCAGCATCTTTTCTAGATAATATATCTGTAAATTGCGCAGCAACTTTTAAATGCGCATCAGATTTAATATAATTTAATGAGAAAGAATTTCTAGTACCATTTAGCATCTTCTCAACAACTAAATATGCACTCGACTTATCATTAAATTGTAATGCCAAAGAATTTTTAACTCTAGTTAAATAATATTCACATAGTTGATTCAAATTTTCATCATTTAAACCACATCTTTTATAATTTTTAATTACAATCATCGCCAGCGATAAATCAAAACTTTTTTGGATTTCAGCAAAAAATAATTTAAAATCTTCAAGAGTAGATATTTTAATTAACGACTCTACTAATTCATAATTATGAGTAATAAATGAATTAGTTTTAAAATCCCTATATTCTTTTTGTCTAAAATACAAATTAATAATTTCACTAAATAGTTTTTTATCTTCTTCATTACTTAATTGTATCTGATTTAGTATACTTAATAAAGATATAGTTTCATAATTATTATTTAATATATCATTTTTACATCTTATTAAAAGACGATGAATAAAATAATTATCATCTGACAATTTATTTAAAATTCGTTTTATTTCGTTACTTGAAAGATTTAAACAAATATATTCAATATTTTCTTGGGTAAAACTTTCATTGGGAAAATATAGCAAATACTGTAAAAGTTCTTTTTTTTGTAAAAAAATCTTTAATATCTTTGAAGAGCTTGTATAATCCTTAGGAAAAACAAATTCTCTTTCTTGTTCAAAAACATTTACAAGTTTATTAATTTGTTCTTCACTAAAATTATCTATTGTTGACATTCTTAAAAAATCATAATATTGTTTGAAATCCTGTAATGACATTATAGCATCTGTAATTAGTTTTGATTGAAAAATAAAATTAAATTCTCGTCCATAAAAGATACCTTCTTCAAATCTAAAAGAACCATCTCGAATCATTTCTGCCATAATTTGTAGAGCATAATTCTTTTTATGAGCAGGAACAGCTAATATTATTCTATAATTACTTTTCATTAAATTAATTAATATTTCATCACTATTCCATATAAAACTATTTTTTATGGAATCAGTATTAACTGGTATATATTCAACCTGCATATTTTCTATTATTTGATTTAAAAATTTCCCATCATCATAGTAATTTTCTAATATACTCACCGCTAATGACAAATGTACAGAACCTCTGTTTAATAAATTTAAAATATAATCTTTTACTGATTGGAGTTTAAACAATCGAGATGGTAATCTAGATAAATCTAAATACTCGATTGGTTTGGTAGTTAAATATTCTTCTAAATATAAAATATGTTTTTCTTCTAATGCTTTAGGAGAAATTTTAAAACAAAGGGATGGTTGATATTTTATAATTAAATCTATAAATTTTTTATTATAATCTAATTTTCTCAATAATTTATTTAAATCTAAATCATCTATTTCAAAATTACATTTTTCATAAATATATGAAAAAAAAGCATCAGTTAATAAATCTGGAAAATATTCCACCAGCTTTACTGAATCAAAATGCAAACTATCTTGAAATTCTCTAACTAATTTTTTTATCTCGTTTTTATATAAAAATGGATACTTAGCCATTAATTTTAATTTTCGTGGATTCATAAACTTGTCTTTTCCTTCTTTTCAACCTTTAATGCATAGTCTAAATCGCCAAAATTAGGTATAAATTCCACCGTTTCACCCGTTGTGTATATTTCCTTTGCATTAACACCGCTAGATTGTTCAAAATAATATAAAGATTCATCAGCTCCGATAATATACCCATAACCTTTTGTTTTGTCAAACCACTTTATAGTTCCATTCATTTTAAGTTCTTGCATATTTTAAACACCTTATTTTAATTATAGCATATTTATTTTAAAATAAAATACTGAACCTTTATTTATTTCACTTGTAACACCATATTCAAAATTATGTTTATTAAGTATCTCTTTAACTATAGATAATCCTAAACCTGTACTCACAACATTTCTTCTGTGATTCTTTTCATTTTTATAATATTTATCCCAAATATAAGATAACTCATCTTTTTTTATTCCTTTTCCAGTATCTATAATTTCTACTAAATAATCTTTATTTTCTTTTGTAACTTTTATTTTAACGATTTTATCTTTTCCTGTATAATTTATTGCATTATTCAATAAATTATACATTACTTGATTTATTTTGTTTTTATCAGCCTTTACTATTACTTTCTTAGGTAAATCTAAAATAAATTTATATTCTTCAAGCTCTTTCATAACAGAATATCTTTTAATTATCCCCTTTATTTCCTTTATTAAATCATATTCTTCATAATTATACATATAAGAATCATTTTGAACTTTAGAAAGTTCTAGTATATCATTAACTAAAATCGTTAATCTATCCGTTTCTTCCATTATAATATCTAAATGTTCATTCATTTTTTTTGGTTCTTTATGTGATATATCTTTAATCATTTCGGCATAAGCCTTAATCATGGTAAGAGGAGTTTTTAAATCATGAGAAACATTAGCCATTAAATCCCTTTTTAACTCATCACTTTTACTTAATTCTTTTTGAACTTCTTCTAAAGTTTTAGATAATTCTTCTATTTCTAAAACCCCATTTTTAGGAAACTTCGTATCATACTTTCCTTCGCCAAGTGATTTTGCTTTTTTTGTTATTTCCCTTATTGGTTTGGTTATTTTATTTGCTAAGAAAAAAGATATTAAAACTGAACATAAAATTATTAACAAAATAAAATAAATTTTTTGTCCTTGAAACAATTTAATAAAACTAGACACATTTTCCAAATTACTATATATAAATACATTTTTACTATTAGTTTTAAATGCATAAAGTATTCCCTTAGTATCTGTTTTATAGTTAGTTATGTTAAAATAATCACTCGCCTTATCACTTAAAATAAACTTTTTAATTTTATTATTTATTATCTTATCATTATTATTTAAAACACATCCTTTTTGCAAAGTATTAAAATTAAATGCTACATAATTATTATCAATAACTTTTATACATACTTCATTTTCATATGCTAATTGCTCTGCTAAAACATAAGTATCTTTATTAGAAAAATTAAATTCTTCTATAATATTATTCATTTTGTTTATTTGATAATTTCTATATAATAAACTAAAAATTATATTTTCGCTAAACCACAATAATAAAATTATTCCAATATTAAATATCAAAATAAACATTAAAGTTTTAAATTCTATTCCTTTAATTTTTTTCTTTATATTCAATTTTATAACCCATTCCTCTAACTGTTTTAATTAAATCGCGATATTTACCTAATCGCGATCTTAAAGTTTTGATATGCGTATCAACTGTTCTATCATCACCATAAAAGTCATACCCCCAAATAGCAGATAATAATTTTTCTCTAGATAATGCTATATTTTTATTTTCCATTAGGCATTTAAGCAAATCATATTCTTTAGGAGTAAGTTCAATTATTTTATCATCTACATAAACTTCATGTGCTAAATCATCTATTTTAATTCCTGATAATATTAAACATTCTTCTCTATTATTTCTCTTTGTTATCGCTTTAACTCTTGCCACTAATTCTTTAGGACTAAAAGGTTTAGTTACATAATCATCTATTCCTAAATCAAATCCAATAAGTTTATCATACTCTTCACTTCTAGCAGATAGCATAATAAAAGGAATATCCTTCAAATGTTTTATTTCTTTACATGCAGTATAACCGTCCATTTTTGGCATCATTATATCCATAATAACTAAATCTATATTATGTCTTTTTATTACATTAATGGCATCAATACCATTCTCTGCTTCGTAAGTAACAAAACCTTCTAAATTTAAATATTCTCTAATTACTTCTCTTATTAATTTTTCATCGTCAACAATTAAAATATTCATGAATACCACCTATGTTATATAGTATAACATAAATGTGAAATATACATGAAAAAAGCAACTATTCTAAAGTTGCATCTCTTTTCTTCATATTAAACAAATCATAAGTAATAATTGCATTATTTACTCCTAACAATGTTTCAGTATATTCTACATTATCAGTTATATAATCATTATCTAATATTATACCTTCTTTTAAAATTTTATATTCCCCAGTTGAGTTATTGTAATATATTGTATCTGTTAAATAATTTCCATTAGGAAACACAACTATATTATTATTTTGGATATTAAAGATATCATGACCTAAAACATATTTATTGTCAATATCTAACATATTATATAAAGTAGGAGCAGCATCATACATTCCCATTGTTGTATCAACTTCACCTTTTAATTTTTTGGATAAAGTTTTATTTTTAGTCCATATAATTAAAGGAGTCTTTTTATTTAAATTGTGATCATAACTATCATACTCTATATAACTTTCATCTTCTTTATCTTTCAATTTACCAGTTGTATAATCGTAATTATATAAATAATTCATATCTTTATAGCTTATTTTTGCATCATGATCACCATAGAAAATAAACACTGTGTTATTAAAATAATCACTTTCCTTAATATAAGTTAAAAAATCTCCTAAAGCTTCATCAGCATAATGACTACTAACAATATATCTTCCAATATCTCTATCACATAAATAACAATTACTAACATCAAATCCTGTAACTTCGTCAGTATAATAATCGGTTAAGTCTAAATCAAATGATTCATGTGAATCAAAAGGTGAATGGTTAGATAAAGTAATGACTGTTCCAAAATAATTTTCATAAGTACTTTCAAAAGTTTCTAATTTCTCTATTGCCTGCTCAAAGAATACTTTATCATTTACACCTAATCCAATCCAATCTTTTTCTGTATCAAAGACAAATGATTCTCGATAATACATTTCACTATAACCTAGCCTTGGATGAACATTATTTCTATTCCACATTGATGAATAATTACCATGCATGCTAAATGTATAATAACCTTTATTTTTTAAATTTGTGGCTATCGTATTAAAAGTATTGTCATAATAACTTACAAATACTGTTCCACTAGATGATGGCATCAAACCAGTAAGCATTATATATTCAGCGTCAGATGATGTTCCAGTAGATATTTGAGGATAAAAATTACTAAAGAATAGTCCTTCACTAGCTAATTTATTTAAGTTGGGTGTAACAGTTTGACCATTAAATTCTAAATCCATCAAAAAGTTTTGAATACTTTCCATGTGAACGTAGACTACATTATAGCCTTCTAAAATTCCAGTATATTTATTTTCTTTGTTATATTTTTCTCTTTCTTCACTTTCAAAATAATTAGTAAATAATTCATAAGCTTCTTCATAACCAAATAAGCTATTAATTTTTGGAATAAGGGTTTGAAAAATATCATTACCCTGATAAAGTAGTATACCGAATCTTTCAACAACACTTTCTCTATTCCATAACTTTGCAAGACGGCTAAAATCAGATGGCGTAGAAACGATTAATCTGAGTACAATTATTGCTATCCCAATACCCATAGTAAATAAAAACAATTTTAAACTTTTCTCAATTTTTAGCATGTAATTATAATATGGTGAATATCTAAGTTTTTGATGAATATAACAGAAGGTTATTGGTATGAACAAATAAATAAAATCCACTAATTTTAAACCATCAAAAATAGAATCTGTAACTGTTTCGGCTTGAGATAAGGTTGCCAATTCTCCTACTGAGGCGAAATTGGTATAAAAAGTATAGTATATTGAATTTACAACAAAAATCAGCGTAAAAATGCATAACCAACTAAAAAAATATCTAAATTGTTTATCTGGCTTACAAAAATATCCAAATGATCCTATGATAAAAATTAATCCTAATTCAGTTATCATAGACTTAAAATTTAATGCGTTACCAATAGTAAATCCCCTTAAAAATAAACAACCTGCAAATGATAAAATAACGTATGATAAAAACAACCTATTTTTATATATATAAGAATATAAAAGCAAACTAATTTTTTTCAAAACATTGTTAATCTTCTTCATTTTTTCCTTCTTCTTTGATTAATTATAGCAAATAACACTTTCTTAATCAACTTTTCTAAAGAGGATAAGTAGCTAAGAACAAAATAATAGAAATTGCAATAGCAAATATTAAATAGAAAATTTTACATAAACAAATCAATACTTTTTTAATTCCGCTATTTTTTATTTTTTCTATTTTATGTTCTATGGGTTTATAAATAGTTAACCCTAAACCTTCATTATAAATTTGTTCAACGTATTCTTTCATATTAATTATCCTTTTTAGATTTATCTATATCATCAATTGTTATTTGACTATTATGTGGAATTGGTTTCCAAGTAACTTTAACAAATAATGCTGCATAAATAGTATATCTTCCTATAATGTCAAATGTCGGCCACGTCAAAGTATATAAACATTTTTTCCAAAAACTAATTTTTTTGATACGATGACCTTCAACTATAAATAAATATACTGCCACCCAACATTTTGCTAAATAAGTTCCTATACGATATATAAATCTTGCTAATATTGCAAGTAAAGCGCTTACAAAAAAAGCGGTTATTCCAGGGCTTAATGTTAGCCTTTTTTTGCCAAATAATAAAACTAAGGCTTTGGCAAACCAAGTGTTTCCAGTAATTATTGATACATTTTCTAAACCATAAACACTAGAAAAACATGCATAAATTATAACACTTACTAATATCCATCTAACTAAATTAATTACCACTATAGGTGTTAACTGCATTAATGTATCAAAAGAGGCAAAACGATGTCTAATTGATTCTAATATTGAAAGTAAAAAATCTTTTAGTGTTTTTTGCTTTTTTGCTTTTTTATCGTTATTCCACTTTTCTTTTACAAAAAGTTTTCCGAAAAATATATTCAAAAACAGACTAGGTCCCGATTCGGCAAATGCTAGTAAATGTCCTTTTGACCATCTTAATCTTTGACGTAATGCCACTCTTAAACTGGTTGGTTGTTCATCAAAAAATTCTGCTTCATCTTGGTAAGTTATTTGATAACCTTGTGCAACTGCATCCGCAGTTAATGCTCTATCCTCAGTTAAAGAAGTATATTTCCAACCGTTTTTAACAATTTCGCTAGCGAATAAAAAACCTGTTCCTTGAATATTTGTTGCAAGTCTTAAAACACTTCTAGCGCGATGATTACATCTAATTGATCTTATCCAATGCAGCGCATATGTTGATGCAATCCAATTCTCATCAAAATTCTTAGTATTACGATACGATGTTATTATTTTTTCGCCAGAATCAAATGCATCATTCATCTTTGTAATAAAATTTTGATTTAATAAATTATCAGCATCAAATATAAAATATCCTTCAAAAGACATACGACCATAATCTTTTTCTATTTGTTCAAGCAAGTATTGCATAGCAAAACCTTTTGTCTTATGTTCATTATCAAATCTTTCATAACAAATTGCACCATGTTTCCTTGCGATTTCAGCAGTGTTATCAGTACAATTATCAGCTACCACAAATGTTGTTAATAAATCACTTGGATAATCTTGCTTTTTAATGCTATCAAGCAAATTACCTATAACAAATTTTTCATTTCTTGCTGCAATTAATATTGCATATTTATGTTTATTTGTGGCTGGTTTAAACTTTCTTGTAAACAAAAATCCTATAGCATAATAAACGGATTTATAAATAGTTAAAATTCCCAATACAATTCCAATAATATTATAAATTTCTCTACTTTTTAAATAAGAATTACCAATTGTTTCTATTATACTTAAAAAATTCATAAAATACCTCGTCACTTCATAAAAATTATAACATATACTATAAATATAATGAAGTTTTTATTGCAATATATCATTATTTTTGTTATTATAAATTTATGCAGGTGTAGTATAATGGTTAATATATAACCTTGCCAAGGTTGAGATGGGAGTTCGATTCTCCTCACTTGCTCCATTTGAAAACAACTTACGAACCAATACGGTGTCGTAAGTTTTTATTTTGTGTTTCAATCGAACTCGGGTAGCAGCCTGAAAGATATATAGATACAATGTTATCTTTCTATGAAAGATAACATTTTTTATATTTTAATACTTCATTATGCATTTTTTTATTTAAAATAAAGTAACCCAAATAAATTCAATGTTTTATAAATTAAATTTTTTTATTATTATATCCGCAGTTTCTTGTGGTGTTAGATTTGTATTATCTATCTTTATATAGTTTTTATATATTTTATCTACTTCCCCTTCTGTTGATATTAATCTATATTTATCAACAGAATCAATTAATTCTTGATCACTACTTTCTGTATTTCTCTTAGATGGTTTATTATATAATCTATGTTGTGTTTTATTTCTGTCAAGTCTAGTTTGCAAATCTGTAACTAGTTCTACGATATATAGTTGTCCATCAAATATTTTATTTATATTTTCAACATAATTCCAATCTTCCTCTTCACTAAATGCCCAAACATAAGTAAATATTAAATCACTATTAGTACTTATTGCGGCATTAAATGTCGCCATTCTGATATCTTTAGATAATATTTTGTGCGCTGGATGTCCCCAACCAAATATTTTTGCAGAAAGGTCTAAACTATCATGATTCATAGTCATTGATATTCCTGTTTTTTCTTTTATAGCTTCTGCTACCGTCATTTTTCCTACAGCTTGGGCTCCTGTTATTAATATTAATTTTGACATTTTTATTTTTCCTCCTTTATTACCTAATAAATCTATTGAATTAAAATAATTTTTTTGATTAAATCATATCATACAAATATAAAAAGACTATTAACTCTATAAATTTATAGATATCATTAACCTTTTAATTATAAAAACAATCAAAATATTATTCAAAAATAGCAATAATAATACTTTGTACTATTGATAGTGCTATTTTTTTATAATGGCTACTTTGGTAAAAGAAGTTACGTATAAAAATTATTCACAACACCAATTTGTTTATAATTATGTAGGTCCTTAACACCTCGGCTTTTTTCTAATTTGTTAACACAGTTTTGTTATTTTTTCAAACGAAAGTCTAGTGTGTTTATGATTTAATAATATTTTTGAATTTTTACTTCTGCTACATTATCATTAGAAGTAACATTTAATAATAAATCGCACTTATCTAATTCACATAAATCAGCTAATGTTTCGTTAGAAATGTATTGTAACATCTTTTCAGTTAAATTAGATTTGATTTCTAATTTAATTCTTTCACTAATTTCAAGATTTAAACTTTTTCTTCCATCTTGAATATTTCTTACGATTTCACGAGCCAATCCCTCTTCTTTTAACTCTTCTGTTAAAATTGTATCTAATTTAATTACAATTTCATTATCATTAGCAACAGAGCAATCTGATTTTGATGTATATCTTACAACTAAATCTTCTGATGAAAAAACTTCACCATTTGAAAGTTTATATCCTTTATCTAAAATTTCAAAACTTTTATTCTTAATTAAATTACTAACTTCTTTCATATTTTTACCATATTTAGGTCCAAGAGTTTTAAAATTAGGTAAATATTCTACATTAGCAATTTCTGCAACTTCATTTAAAATACAAATATCTTTAATATTTACTTCTTCACAAATTGTTTCTTTAAACTTATTTACAATAGAACTATAATCTTTTGTAAATGCAACTTCAATTTTTGAAAGCGGTTGTCTAATTTTGATATTTTCTTTTTCTCTTAGATTTCTTGTTAATGAAATTACTCTTTGAATTACTTCTGTTTCTTTTAAAATTTGCTCATTTTTAAACTTAACATTAATACTACACCAATCACTTAAATGAATAGAATTATCTTTAGTTAAATTTTTATATAAATATTCAGAAATAATAGGTGTAACTGGTGCTAATAATTTACAAATATTAACTAACACGTAGTATGTTGTTTCATATGCATTTTGTTTATCTTTTGTAAATTCAGATTCCCAGAATCTTCTTCTTGATCTCCTTAAATACCAAGAACTAAATCCATCAATTAATTCTACAATTGGCTCAACATAATTATCAATTTGATAATTATTCATATTTTTTGTAACTTCTTTTTCTGTATGATATAATTTTGCTAAAATCCATTTATCTAATTCATTATCAGATGATGGCAATTTAACATTATCTGGTTCAAATTTATCTAAAATCGCATATGAATTAAAGAAGCTTGCACAATTATATAATGGCAATAAAACTTGTTGAACTTGTTCCTTAATTCCTTTTTCATCGAACAATAAATCATTCATAATAATGGCATTCGACCTAAATAGATACAATCTAAAGGCATCGGTTCCATAAGTTTTCATAAGTTCCATTGGGTCAGTATAATTCTTTGAAGACTTAGAAAGTTTCTTTCCATCTTTAGCTAAAATTGTTCCATGTACTACACAATTTTTATATGCCGGTTTATCAAATAATGCTACAGATAATACATGTAAGTAGTAGAACCAACATCTAATTTGTCCAGTATATTCAACTATGAAGTCTGATGGGAAATGATTTTCAAACCATTCCTTATTTTCAAATGGATAATGTTTTTGAGCAAAAGGAACTGAACCGGATTCAAACCAGCAATCCAATACTTCTGGAACTCTTCTCATAGTTCCGCCACAACTACATCCAAACTCGACTTTGTCCATAAATTGCCTATGTAAATCTGTTAATATAACACCACTTACATTTTCGATTTCATCAATACTTCCTAATACTTTTCTCTCATGACATTCATCACATTCCCAAATTGGAATTGGTGTACTCCAATATCTATTTCTTGAGATATTCCAATCTCTTGCATTTTCTAGCCACTTTCCAAATCTTCCATGTTTAACATTATCAGGAATCCAATTGATTTCTTCATTACATTCAATTAACTTATCCTTGATTTTCTCAATACTAAAATACCAAGCATCCATTGCTTTATAAATTAAAGGCGTCTTACATCTCCAACAATGCGGATAATTATGTACGAGAGTTCCCTCTAAAATAACTTTGCCACTTGCTTTTAGGAATCTAAGCACATCTTGATTCACTTCCATAACGTTTTGACCTACAAAATCAGTAATTTGTTCTGTGTATCTACCTTTTTCGTCAACAGGACAAACAAGAGGTATATTGTTTGATTTGCATACCCAATAATCATCTTCACCAAATGCAGGTGCAATGTGAACGATTCCAACACCTTCATCTAATTCGACAAAATCTGCAGAAATTACTTTGAAAGCACCATCATTCTTTTTGTCCTCAAAGTAGTTCATCAATGGTTCATAAGATATCCCAACTAATTCACTACCTTTAATAGTTTTTACTACTTTAGGTTCATCTCCAAGAATCTTAGTATATTTACCTAATAGAGTGCTTCCTAAAATATAAACTTCATTTTCGACTTCAACATAAGCATATTCAAAATCGTTATTTACTGCTAGAGCCATATTTGAGAATAATGTCCATGGAGTTGTTGTCCACGCTAACAAATATACCGGTTTATTATTGCATGTTTCTTTGATTTTAAATTTAGCAATACACCAAGTATCTTGTTTTGGCCTTGTAGAATCTGATTCTCTAGTATCTGAAATAGAAAGTGCAGTTTCACATCTATAGCAATATGGAGTAACTCTGTAATCTTGATAAATCAAGCCTTTGTTATAGCACTCTTTGAATGCCCACATAACACTTTCCATAAATGGTGTATTCATTGTTTTATAAGCATTATCATAATCTACCCATCTGCACATTTCTCTAACATATTCACGCCAAGAATCATTGTTGTTTGACACAATACTATGGCAACAATCATTGAACTTATCAATTCCAACAGATGATTCGATTTCTTTCTTATCGTTGATATCTAAAAGTTTTTCTGCTTGAGTTTCAACCGGTAATCCATGACAATCCCATCCCCAAACTCTAGGTACCGAATGACCATTCATAGTATGATATCTTGCTATCATATCCTTAATGAATGAAACTAGCACTGTACCATGATGAGGTTTTCCTGTTGGGAATGGTGGCCCATCATAAAAAACTATTTCTTTTTTATCCTTGTTTTTTAACGACTTCAAAAAAGTCTTATCTTCTTCCCAAAACTTCAACATGTCTTCCTGCATCCTTGGAAAGTTAGGGTTATTATCTAATTTGCTAAACTTCATTTTATTCATCCTCTCTTAATTAAAAAACTCGATTAGTTATATAGTGCTAATCGAGTTTTATTTATATGTATATCAACTTATCTCTTATAGCACTAACGACAAAACCGCATGTGCCATATAGACACATACGCTAACGTATTATTATCACTATATTAAATAAGTTGCCTTTGTTCATAAATACCTCTCCAATCGAGTTCCAATAAAATTATAATACTTTAACATTATTTTTGTCAATTTAATTCTTCTTATTACCCTTATTAAATATCATTATTTCCATAAAATCTTGCAAAAGTTGTTTATATTCTGAAAGTAATACTTTCTTTACACAATACCGCATAAATTTGATAATATCAAACAATAAATAATAAAAACATTTGATGTAAAATTTTAAAAGCATAAATGCTTTTCACACTTATGCTTTTTTATTAATTAATTTTATGTAACAATGTTTCTTTACCATTTGAATCTATACCATATAAATCATGTGAAACGTAATCGCCGGATACTGGCATTAGTTTAAATGATACAATATCTTTAGCTTCTAATTTTTCAAATGAAATTTCAAAAGAAAATTGATAATTAATATCTTGTTCTGACATATACACGTTGCCATCAGTAGTTAAGATTAATAAATATGCACTTCCTGCACAGCATACAGGTCTTGTTGCGATATTTTTAACTGGTTCTTTATCAAAAATCATTTTTTCTTCATTTGTTTTTAAGTTTTTTGCATATAATTTATTATTTTTTATATATGTTTTATATTCAACTAATTCTTCTGAACTATTACCATGGTTAATTGCATCTACTTCTGATTTTAATTCAATTTCCTCTGCTATTGCTTCATCATCTTCAAATTTATTTTCACCATTTGAATCACCATCAGTTGCATTATTTGAATTATTATTACTACATTCTACATTCGAAGATTTAAAACTTATGGTTCCTGTAGCAAATAAAACACATAATATTGACAATATAACAATGATTACAACAAGTAACGCTATTACTCCTTTATTATTTTTTTGATTCTCCACTTTTTATTCGCTCCTTCTAAATTAATTTTAACATAGATTTATGATATTTGATATGATAATTATTGAATTTTTTACTGTTATTTGTCATTTAATATTCTATAAATTAAAAACCTCCTACAAGATGCAAAACGATATTGGTTCTAATTGTAATGCATAAATTATTCTAAGAAAAGTAAAACAAAAAAAACAATAAACGAAAATTTATTGTTTTTTATATTTACATTCTTACATTTATTTTTTCTAACATTCTAATAAAGTGATTAGCTTCTCTTACAACATGATCAGAAAGTAAAGGAATAATAATACTTTTTATTTTACAATATAAAATACCTTCTTCTCCTGCTATTTTAAAATCTCTAAATTTAAGAGCTTCATTTAAACTAACATTTGTTAAGTATTCTGGATTATTACTATATCCTTGAATAATAGTTTTATATTCTTTAACATAATTATTTGCTGTAGAATAACATAAATAATATATTTCTAATTATTGAAATTACTGCTATCACTGCACCAGAATCCCCTTTTAACAACACATAAGAAATTGTTAGTAATTAAGATTTTTGTACGATTTTTTTAATTGATAAGTCAACATTAAAAAAATATAATTAATTATAGTAAAAATTTGCGATAACACATAATTAATAGTTAACTCCACAATCAATCACTCCCAATTAGTATTTTTTATTTTATATATTTTAACTATTTGTACTTTTATTTAAAATTCTTTGTAATAAACCTTTATTTACATTTGGATGACTCAAATTTATATGCGTATAGCTATCTATTTCATTAGGGTAATTTTCTATTTCAAATCCATTCACTTGAACTTCCATTCTCTGTAATAATCTTATAAAATTATTTAAAATTCTTTCTAAAATCAAATCACTTCTAATCTCGCTAGAAGCCCTATAATAATTTCTATAGCGTGCAAACAAAAAATCTGGTACCAATAATTTATTAACTTCATAATTATCTAATACTTTTAAAAAAAGTGCAAAGGTTAAAACAAAACTTGGCGAAACATTTCGACATTTAGAAACCCCTGTATTCACCTGCTTCACTATTTTTTGAAAATTAATATCGGAAGAAACTTCGCGATTACGCCCATATTGAATTGCAAATAAATGACATACATTATTTTCATCAAAAGTATATCTCACTAAAGGTAAATTATAATATTTGCCATCCACTATCATTGAAAATGCCAGAATAAAAGGTGTTTCTAAACCTGGTGTTTCTAAATATCTTTGCACATAAAAACTAACGTTATCAACAATTGTTAATAATTGAGGAGTATCAAATTCTTTAAAATGTTCATTACTAAAATAATAACTTCTTTCATTTATATATTTAACTAAATCTAATGCATCATTACTAGTCATATTAAAAAACAAATTATTAAAGAAAAAAGATAAATCATGATAACTTTGTAATATATTATTTTTTGCATAAAATTCATTTAAGCATTCTACAAAATGAATTAATGATTGCTCTAATTCAGATAAATCTTTTACAATAATACTGGGTTTAAAATACTGTTGTTCTTCTCTTGGTTTAATTAAAGCTCTATTGTCTTCAATAACAACATCGAATTTTCCCTTTTTTCTAATTTCACAAAAGAAAAATTCCACTATATTATCTGGCATTTCTAACATAATACCCCTCCTAAAAAGCCTGAGTATTATAACATACTAAATAATATATTTCAATTTTTTATCTTTTTAATAACTTTTCATAATCTCCTGTTTTAGCAATAATATTATAATCATGTTCTTTTCTTGGAATTTTTTACACTTCTTTAACAACATAAATATATAATTTCAGAGCTTTTTTCTTTAATAGTTTTCGTAATCTTTAATTGTTTTTACCACACTCCTGTCCATAATAGCTCCTATCTAAATATAGTATAACATAATTCATATTTAGAAATTTTTAAAATAAAATTTATTAGGTGATATTTTGAAAAAGTTATTTTATTTATTTTTACCCTTATTAAGTGGCTCACTAATAGGCTTAATAATATCTAATTTTATTGATTATGGAATATTAGAAAAACCGTTTTTATCTCCACCTGGATTTATTTTTCCAATAGTATGGTCTTTACTATATCTTTTAATGGGAATATCTTATTATTTATTTAAAGAGAAAAATCCTAGTGAAACTAAATTAGTAAACACTATATATTATTCACAATTAATATTTAACTTATTATGGAGTATATTATTTTTTGTTTTCAAATGGAGATTATTTACAATTGCGTGGACTATTATTTTGGTACTACTAGTAATTTATTTATTGTATTTATTTTATGAAAAAAGTAAAATCTCTAGTTATTTAAATATCCCTTATTTAATCTGGCTAATATTTGCCACTTACTTAACAATTGGTATTTATGTACTAAATTAAAAAGAATTATTGACTAGTCAATAATTCTTTTTTTATCTTCTATCATTAAAAACTGCTATTAATCTTATTATTTGAAGCACTGAAGTTAAAACCGATGCTACATAAGTCATAGCTGCCGCTCCAAGCATTTTTGATACTCCAACATCCTCACCTTTGCCTATTAGATTTAATTTTTCTAATTCTTTCTTAGCTCTTTTACTAGCATCAAATTCTACTGGTAATGTAACAAGTTGAAATATCAAACCAATACTTATTAATCCAATTCCAAAAATAAATATATTGAATGCTTCAGAAATTAGTCCAATAAATATTACTGCCCATGAAAATGATGAGACTAAATTTACCACAGGTACTAGGAAACTTCTAATGCGCATAAATGTGTAACTTTCTTTATCTTGAATAGCATGTCCACATTCATGAGCTGCTACTGATGCTGCAGCAATGGTTTCCCCTTTAAAAATATCTTTTGATAATTTAATCACTTTTCTATTCGGGTCATAATGATCAGTTAAATTGCCATTAGTCTCTACGACATAAATATCTTCTAAACCATTCGCATCTAAAATTTTTCTAGCAACTTCAAAACCAGATAATCCAGTACTATTTTTGACTTTTTTATATTTTCCATAAGATGAACTAATATTAATTTGAGCTATAACAGGAATTAAAATAATTAATATATATAATATTGCGTTCAATTAAATCACCTCAAATATTGTTCCTTCTCTTGTATCTTTTATTAATATACCCATATTTAATAATTCTTCTCTTATTTTATCTGCAGTTGCATAATCTTTATTTTTTTTAGCTTCATTTCTTTCAGCTATCTTTGATGTAATAAATTTTTCATCTACTTGATTTTCCCATTTTTTTGTTAAATCTAAACTAAGAACATTATCAAAATCACTAATTATTTTAAGCTTAGTAGTATCATTACATTCACTTTTTAAAACATCATATATTAATGATAAAGCATTTGCAGTATTTAAATCATCTTGTAGAAATAATTTAAATTTATTGTTAAATTCATCATAAATATTAATGTCTACTTCTCCAGTATCTTTTAAATTTAACACTTTATTTTTTAATTTCTTATAAGCATTTTCTGCCCCATCAAGGGATTTATAACTAAATGTTAATTGTTTTCGATAATGACTTTGTAAACACATAAATCTATAACTCAAAGGATTATAACCTTTATTTTTTAATGTGCTTACAGTTAGAGTATCACCTTTACTTTTACTCATTTTACCTGAGGCATCATTTAAATGTTCGCCATGAACCCAATATTTACACCAATCATGACCCAAATAGCTTTCAGTTTGAGCAATTTCATTTGTATGGTGTGGAAAAATATTATCCACTCCCCCACAATGAATATCTAAATATTGACCTAAATATTTCAAACTAATTCCAGAACATTCAATATGCCAACCTGGATATCCTAATCCAAAAGGACTTTCCCATTTTAATTCTTGATCATCAAATTTCGATTTCGTAAACCATAATACAAAATCAGTTTTGTTTCTTTTGTTATCATCTACTTCAACTGTATCTCTTACTCCACTAATTAAATCATTTTCAGCTTGATTAGTTAATGCATAATAATTAGATAATTTTGAAGTATCAAAATAAATGTTCCCCGCTGCTTCATATGCATAACCATCTTGAAGTAATTTTTCAATTATTTTAATATATTCATCTATATTACTAGTAGCAGGACTAATAATTTCTGGTTTTGCTATATTTAAATCCTTACAATCAAGAAAAAAAGCATCAGTATAATATTTAGCAATTTCTAAAACAGTTTTTTTCTCTTTTTGAGCACTTTTAACCATCTTATCATCACCAGTATCAGCATCACTTGATAAGTGACCGACATCGGTTATATTCATACAACGAATTACATTAAAGCCAACATAATTTAAAGTTTTTTCTAATATATCTTCCATTATATATGTCCTTAAATTACCTATATGAGCATAATGATATACTGTAGGACCACACGTATACATTGTTACCCTTTCTTTACTCCATGGAATAAATTCTTCTATTTTACGGGTTTTCGTATTATATAAATACATAACTCCTCCTTTATTTAAGTCTATCAATAACTTTATCTTTCCCAATTAAATATATTTCATCAGGAAGTTCTGGGCCATGCTCTACGCCACTTATTTTAATACGCATAGGCATATACAATAATTTTCCTTTAATTCCAGTTTTTTCTTTAACTTTATTGATAACTTCCGCAATGTTTTCAACATTCCATTCAGTTATATTACTTAATTCATTCTTATAAGCACTGATCACTAACGGAATATTTTCATCACTATTTAAAAATTCTTGATTTTCTCTACTAATATTTATTTCATCATTGAAGAAAATTCCTACTAATTCATTTATTTCATTCCCATATGATAAATGATCTTTATATATAAGTAATAATTTGTTTACCCATTCTTCACTTTTATCACTAACATCATATGTTAAAAAAGGTTTAACAAATTTAAGGTAATCTTCATCACTTAAATTTTTTATATATTTGGCATTAAACCATCTTAATTTTTTTATATCATAACTTGATGGAGACTTACTAATTCTTTTAGCATCAAAAGCTTTTATTAACTCATCCATAGTATATATTTCTTGATTGGTTTCTGGACTCCATCCAAGTAATACTAAATAATTTACTACAGCTTCTGGTAAATATCCTTCATTATATAAATCCATAAATGAAGCATCTCCATTACGTTTAGATAATTTATTTCCATCTTCACCTAATACCATTGGGACATGAATATATGTAGGGGCTTCCCATCCAAATGCTTCATATAATAAATTATATTTTGGTGTTTGTGATAAATATTCATTTCCTCTTATAACATGAGTTATTTTCATTAAATGATCATCAATAACATTAGCAAAATTATAAGTTGGATAACCATCACTTTTTAATAATATTTGGTCTTCTAAAACGTTATTATCAACTTTTATATCACCATATACTAAATCATGAACTACACTAGTCCCTTCTTTAGGCATTTTTTGTCTAATAACATATTTTTCACCATTATTAATTTTAGCTTCAATTTGTTCTTGAGATAACCGCGAACATCTTCCGTCATACATAAATGGTTTTTTTCTTCTATCAGCTTCAGCTCTCATTTCTCCTAAAACATCTTCACTACAGAAACAGTAATAAGCTTTCCCCATTTTTACTAATTCTTCAGCATATTGTTTATATAAATGAACTCTTTCACTTTGTATATATGGACCATATTCCCCTTCATTATTTGGCCCCTCACTTATTTCCATCTTACATAAATTTAAAGTATTATAAATAAAATCAATAGCCCCTTCAACTTTTCTATTTTGATCAGTATCTTCAACTCTTAGTATAAAATCACCATCATCATGTTTAGCAACCAAATATTCAAAAATTGCAGTTCTTAAATTACCTATATGCATAAATCCTGTAGGTGATGGTGCAAATCTAGTTCTTGTTCTCATAATCCACTTCCTTAAGCCATATTTTACCACAATATATAATATTATTCACTATTATTTTATGATAATTCAGTTAATTTTCACATAGAAAAACTCGCTAAAAGCGAGCATGTTAATTTAACAAACTTGTTTCATACTTAATGATACTTTTTGCTTTTCAATATTAATACTATCTACATATACATCAATAATATCTCCAACATTTACAATTTCACTCGGATGTTTTATAAATCTATCAGTCATTTTAGATATATGTACTAAACCATCATTTTTTATTCCAATATCTACAAAAGCACCAAAGTCTACGACATTTCTAACAGTTCCTTGTAATTTCATTCCTACTTTTAAATCTTCCAAATGTAAAACATCCTTTTTCAAAAGAGGTTTAGGTAACATATCTCTTGGATCTCTATTAGGCTTAACTAAAGAGTCTATTATATCTTGTAATGTATATTTATCTACATTTAATTCTTTTGATAACTTATCAACATTAACATTTAATAAGTTATTTCTGATTGCATCTGTTCCTATCATTTCCATATTTAAAGCTAAATGATTTAATAATTTTAAGGTTGTATCATAACTTTCTGGATGAATAGAAGTCATATCCAAAATGTTCGTACCATTTAAAACCCTTAAAAATCCGATAGCTTGTTCATAAGTCTTATCATTAAGAATTTTCTTTTTTAATAACTCTTCTCTACTTTTAAACATACCATATTGATCACGATACTTAATAATCTTATCAATGGTACTTTTGGTTAACCCAGAAATATATTTTAAAATTGAGGCAGATGCAGTATTCAAATTAACTCCAACTTGGTTAACTACTTTTTCAACAATAAAATTTAAACTTTCTTTTAATTTTTTATCTGTAACATCGTGTTGATACAATCCTACGCCAATACTTTCTGGGTCTATTTTAACAAGTTCAGAAAGGGGATCTGATAATCTTCTTCCAATGGAAATTGCACTTCTTTCTTCAACATGTAAATCAGGAAATTCTGCAATAGCTAATTTAGATGCCGAATAAACTGACGCTCCTGCTTCATTAACTATTATATATTCCACTTTTTTAGGACATGTTTTTATAACATCTGCAATAAATGTTTCAGATTCTCTTGAGGCAGTCCCATTACCAATAGCAATAACATCAATATTATATTGATCTATTAACCTTAAAATAATTTCTTTACTTTTTTCATATTCATTTTTTGGTTCATGCGGGTAAATAACTGCAATTCTTAATGGCTTACCAGTTTTATCAATAACTGCCAATTTACAGCCAGTTCTATAAGCCGGGTCAAAGCCTAAAATAACTTTTTCTTTAATCGGAGGTTGCATTAATAATTTTTCTAAATTATCACTAAAATTATTTATTGCTACATCTTCTGCTTTTTCTTTTAATTCACTTCTTATTTCTCTTTCAATAGATGGGGAAATTAACCTTTTATAACTATCTTTAATTGCAGCTTCCACAATACTTACTATTTCTTCATTACTAGCATTTCTTATAACTTTGCTTTTTAAAAAATCTAGTATTATATCTTCTTTTACATCAACATTAACAGACAAAATATTTTCAGATTCTCCACGATTAATTGCTAATACTCGATATAATTTAATACTTTTTACTGGCTCATTAAAATCATAATACATCTCATAAGTTTTTAATTCATCTTCACTATTCTTCTTTTTCTTACTTGCTAGTATACCATTCATATAAGTTAAATATCTGATTTGTTTACGATAGTAAGCATTATCACTTATCCATTCTGCAATAATATATTTAGCACCGATAATGGCATCTTCTTCTGTTTTAACACTATCATTTAAATATTTTTTAGCAATATCATATATATTACCAACTACATTAAAACTCATTATCATTTTGGCTAAAGGTTCTAGTCCATTATTAATGGCATCTGTAGCTTTAGTCTTTTTCTTTTCTTTAAATGGTCTATAAATATCTTCTATTTCTACTAATTTAGATGCTCCATCAATTTTATTGACAAGTTCATCAGTTAGTAAACCTTTTTCCTCAATTAATCTTTTTATTTCATCTTTTCTCTTTTGTAAGTTTACTTGATAATTATATTCAGTTTCTATTGCTCTAATTTCCGTTTCATTCAAATTACCAGTTACTTCTTTTCTATATCTAGCAATAAATGGAATTGTATTTCCATTTTCTAATAATTCTAACGTACTTTTAATACTTTTAATACTTATATTTAAACTATTACTTAATTCATTTATTATTACATCATTCATATTGTTTTTTTACTCTTTCTATCAATTCTTTTGTTTCTTTATAAGATTCATCTAATAACTCAATCCGATAGTTAGTTATACCTAAATCTTTTAACTTCTTTATATCATTAATTAAATTAGTTTTGCTGCAATTTAAGATGGTAGTACTATGAGTAAGTGAATTATTTTCTAATCTATAAAATTTATTATTTCTATCTTTTAAATAATACTTATTATTTTTTTGACAAACAGTACAAATTTTATCTTTATTAACAATTGTGTTAAGTGGACAATATTTCATCAACATTAATTCTATGTTTCCATAAACTAATACTTCCACGCTTGGCTTATCATTGTAACTATTCATAATGTCTTTTAATGAATCTATATTACACTCTACTGATAAAGTTGCTAAATTTGCATAATTACTTATATAATCCAAACTGTAATGATTAGTAATGTTTAAATAATAATCTGCTCTATTGTTTGGATATTTATCTAAGCTAGCATAATCAGTTACTAATAATTTTTCATAATTATAATTATGATTAAAACTATCTCTGGGGACTCTAAATATTAAATCTTTATCCATTAAATCTTTGTTAATAACTATTATGTTTTCAACATTTAAATTGCGACAGGCTTTTAACTGTTCTTTAGTTCTAACCAAAACGCTAATTCCACTAATTTTTTTATTTTTTCTAACTGATGGTTTATATACTTTTTCTACATATTCTATTTTTGCGTTCTCTCTAATAGTTTTTAATTTATCTAAAACTTGTCTTCTAAGCTCATTCAGATTTCCAATTGGAATAAAGACGTTATCATCCATATTTATGTTTATTTCATTTGTCACAAATGGTGTATTACCCGTTTTAACTAAACATTCTTCAATTCTATTTTTAGTAATTGGACTAGATTTAGCTTCTTCTACTACATTTCCTTTTAAAGATACAATTTTATCATTATTATAAACGGATATTATCATAGGTTCATTTAATTTGGCCTCAAATTTCATAGAAATTGTAATTTTTTTCGTAATTTCATTCTCAACTTTTACCAAAGGGTTAGTTAGCATTATTTCATCTATTTCTCTTAAACCTATATTATTGTCTAAATAAATTGTTTCATTTGAGTGCGCTTGATTAATTAAATTATCGTTTATATCATACATAAAATTAATTGTCATACCCAAATTACTATTTTTAAATCTTATTCCCTCAAATTGCTTTAAACAATGACTTAATTTAATTCTAATTTTCTTTTTGGTAACCCTTGTTGCCTTTCCAATGCTAATTCCTAAATGATTAGGAGCTGTAAAATTCATAATATTATTATCTTTAAATAAAAAACCTTTAGTATATTCTCTATTAAAAATAGCTTTTAATAAAAACAAATCTTCTTCATTAATTTTTAAATTTTTTCCTTCATCATATTGGTCCATTAAGTTACGATAAATTTTAGTAACAATTCCTACGTAAGCCGGAGATTTCATTCTTCCCTCAATTTTAAAACATTTAATATTACTCTCCATTAATTCTTTAAAATGTTCTAATGAACTTATATCTTTCGGGCTAAGAATGTATTCTCCAGAAACATCAATTTCTTTGTCATCATCATACAATTTGTATGGAAGCCTACACATTCCAGCGCATTCGCCACGATTACCACTTCTTCCTAGAATACACGATGAAAATAAACATTGCCCACTATAAGAAATGCATAAAGATCCATGAATAAAGACTTCTTTTTCTAAATTTGTCTCTATATTATTAATATAATCAAGAGATAATTCTCTTGCAAACACTACCCTTTTTATTCCTAGGCTTTCTAAAAAATTTAATGATTCTTTAGAATGATTGTGCATTTGAGTAGAAGCATGTATTTCTAAATTAGGTAATACTTGATGAACTAAATTTATTAAACCTATATCTTGCATTATTACTGCATCAACACCAATTTTATGCAAATTTTTACAATACTCTAAAGCCTCCTTAATTTCTCTTTCAAAAATTAAAGTATTAACTGTTACATAAATTTTAACATCATATAAATGACACAACTTAGTAGCTTTCTCTAATTCTTCTAAAGTAAAATTACTCGCAAAAGCTCTTGCGCCAAATCTTTTGCCACCTAAATAAACTGCATCAGCTCCATTATTAATCGCTGCTATTAATGATTCAAAGTTTCCTACTGGAACTAATAATTCATGGGACATATTAAAATTACTCATTTTCAACTCGTCCAGTAATACCACAAGATAAATATAAGTCAGTATTTTCAATTGGTAAACACAAATCATCTACTAATACTTTTTTATTTTTAAAATTTATTTTTAAAATGTTTTCTAAACTAACGCTAGGTAAATTGGTCGAATATGTATTAATAATAAAGAATAAAAAATTATCATTTAAAATTTCGATACATAATTTAATTAAACTTTCTAAATCATTTTCTAATGACCAAATTTCTCCATTAGCTCCTCTTCCATAACTAGGAGGATCCATGATAATTGCATCGTATTTATTACCTCTCCGTATTTCTCTTTTAACAAATTTCACTACATCATCAACTAGATATCTAATAGGCTTATCTTCTAAATGATTTAGCTTAACATTTTCTTTAGCCCAATCAGTCATTCCTCTAGAGGAATCAACATGAGTTACTGATGCACCAGCAGATAAACATGCTACTGATGCTGCTCCGGTATACGCAAATAAATTTAAAACTTTAATATCTCGGTTAGCGTTTTTAATTTTGTTTATTGCAAAATCCCAATTTGTCGCCTGTTCCGGGAACAATCCCGTATGTTTAAAGCCCATTTCTTTAAGTAAAAATCTTAAATTTTTATAATTTACTACCCAAGATTCTGGTGTTTTTATTTTATTTTCCCAGTGCCCGCCTCCGGTATTGCTTCTATGATATACTGCATTTATCTTAAAATCACTAAAATCACCTAAATCCCATGTAATAACTGGATCTGGTCTAAGCAATAAAACATTTTTCCAGCTTTCTAACTTCATGCCTTTACTTGTTTTTAAAATTTTATAATCTTGCCAATCATTACTTACTAACATATTTTCACCCACAAAATTATTATACTACAAAAAAGAAAAATCACATATTGATTTACATTTTATTTTTAGGTTTTCCAATCGCTAACATCAATGATGCGCTTCTTAAATGTGCTAAAAGAAAAAATCCCATACGGGATTAATAATTTATTTTTGATATATTACTTACAGCATGTATTGCATCACTTGCGGCAGTAACTAATTGATAAATATCTTTCTTAATTACATCCCCAATTGCATAAACACCTTCTATTTCAGTTTCAAAATTATCATTTACTACGATATGACCTTGCATATTAGTAATATTTAAATTATTAAAAATATCGGTATTTGGTCTATAACCTATATATATAAATACTCCACTAACACTCAATTTTGTCTCATTATCAAGAATAACACTTTCAATTTTACCATCAATTTCGCCATATTCTTTTATATTTACCCCATAAATTATTTCTATGTTAGGATGATTTTTTACTTTTTCAACTAAAATATCTTCACCTTTAAATCCTGCTTTTCTATTTAATAAATATACTTTACTACAAATATTAGCTAAATATAAAGATTCTTGTAAAGCACTATTACCGCTGCCTACCACGGCAACTTTTTTATCTCTATAAAAGGCTCCATCACAAGTGGCACAAGTACTAACACCTCTACCAAGTAAATCTTTTTCATTATCAAGCCCTAAATATTTTGGCTTGCTTCCAGTAGCAATGATAATATTGTTGGCAGTATATTCACCTCTGTTAGTAATGACTCTTTTAAAAGTGTCTTCAACTTTTAATTCAATAACTTCCTCAAATTTATATTGAATTTCTAAATCTTTTACTTGTTCAAATAATTGACTAGAAAATTCTGCCCCCTTAATATTAATTAATCCTGGATAATTACTAATACGTTCAATATTATTTAGCATGCCACCTGGAGCGCCCTTATCTATTAATAAAACTTTTAAATTTCCCCTTTTAGCATAAATACCAGCAGTAATACCACCAATACCCATACCTATAACAATCAAATCGTACATATTATTCCTTTCTAAAATCTAATTGGCCCTTTTTGCTCTTCATTGTATAAATCTTCAAAACGACCTTTTCTACCTAATATCATAAAAGCAATCATACCAATTATGAACAACGCTACAGAGACTATTTGCGCTACCCTAAAACCTCCAAACATTAACGAATCAGTTCTTAATGATTCTATAAAGAATCTTCCTACTGAATAATACATTAAATAAATACATGTTAATTGTCCTCTTTTTAAATAACGATAACGTCTTACAAAAAGCAAAATTATAAAGCCAATTAAACAATAAAGGCTTTCATAAAAAAATGTTGGATGATAATAATTATTTCCTATTTTCATACCATCTATTATAAAATCCGGAATGTGCAACTCCTTTAAATGATAATAAGTAGTAGCGGCACCATGAGCTTCACTATTAAAGAAATTTCCCCATCTTCCAATTGCTTGAGCTAGAATCAATGGAACTACTGCCATATCGGTGATTTTATAAGTATTAACATTGTATCTTTTCGTATAAATCAAAAGAGTTATAAATCCACCAATAAGACCTCCATGAATCGCAAGGCCGCCTTCCCAAATTTTAAATATATCTAACAAGTTGTCTTTATATAATGAAAGATTAAATATACAATAATAAAGCCTTGCTGATATTATTCCTACTATAATTACCCAAAATGCTAAATTAAACAAAAAATCTTTAGGAATATTAAATCTTTTACCTTCTTTTATTAACATAATTATTGATATAATCATGCCAGTTAATAAAAGAAATGAATACCATCTAATCTCTATTCCAAAAACATTAAATAAAATTGGATCCATTATTCACTCTCCTTTTATCATTATAAAACAAAAAGAGTAGCCTGTGAATACTAGGTTACTACTTTTACAATTATTTTTCTTTAGCGAATATTTTCTTTAGAAACTGACCTGTATATGATTTTTCACACTTAGCAACGTCTTCTGGGGTACCTGTTATAATTACATTACCTCCAAATTTACCACCTTCAGGCCCTAAGTCAATAACGTAATCTGCTTGTTTAATAACATCTAAATTATGTTCAATAACAATAACTGTATCACCATTATCAACAATTCTATTTAATACTTCTAATAACTTTTTAATGTCCGCAGAATGAAGTCCTGTAGTAGGTTCATCCAAAATAAATACTGATTTTCCAGTTGCTTTCTTTTGTAATTCTTTAGCTAATTTAACTCTTCCAGCTTCGCCACCAGATAATGTTGGAGCCCCTTGTCCTAGAGTAATATAAGAAAGGCCTACATCATACATAACTTGTAATTTATCTCTAACTTTTGGAATATTTTCAAAGAATGGTATAGCTTCGCTAACACGCATGTCTAAAACATCAGAAATACTTTTTTCTTTAAATTTGACATCTAAAGTTTCTCTATTATAACGTTTTCCACCGCAAACATCACAAGGAACATAAACATCTGGTAAAAAATGCATTTCAATTTTTTTAACGCCGTCTCCCCAACATGCTTCACATCTTCCGCCTTTTACATTAAATGAAAATCTGCTCTTATCATAACCACGAATCTTTGAGTCTTTCATGTTAGCAAATACATCTCTAATATCATCAAATACCCCTACATAAGTTGCTGGATTACTTCTTGGCGTTCTTCCAATCGCATCTTGAGAAATATTTACTACTTTGTCAACATTTTCTATTCCTTTTATTTCCCTACATTTACCTGGAATATCTTTAGATTTATAAAATTCCCTATGCAATGTTTTATATAATATTTCATTTACTAATGTTGATTTCCCAGAACCAGAAACACCAGTTACTACAATAAATTTATTTAAAGGAAATTTAACATTAATATTATTTAAATTATTTTCTTTAGCGCCCTTAACTTCTAAGAATAATCCATTCCCATTACGATGTTTCTTAGGTATTTCAATTCTTTCTTTTCCACTTAAATATCTTCCTGTTATACTAGCATCATTTTGCATAACTTCTTCTGGTGTACCTTTAGCTACAATATAACCACCATTATCTCCCGCGCCTGGACCAACATCTACTAAATAGTCAGCTTCTAACATTGTATCTGTATCATGTTCTACTACTATTAAAGTATTACCTAGATCCCGCATTTCTTTTAAAGAATTAATTAGTTTTTCGTTATCTCTTTGATGAAGACCAATCGAAGGCTCATCTAATACATATAACACACCAGAAAGTCTGCTTCCGATTTGAGTAGCCAGCCTAATACGTTGGGCTTCACCACCAGATAATGTTGCAGCATTCCTTGCAAGTGTTAAATAGTTTAAACCTACATTTTTCAAAAAATTTAACCTAGATAAAATTTCTTTTAATAGTAAGTTACTAATTTCTTTTTCTTCATTATTTAACTTCAAATTATCCACGAACTCATATAACTCATCAATGGCCATAGTAGTCATGTCATAAATACTTTTATTATTAATTTTAACCGATAAAATTTCTTCTTTTAATCTAGTTCCTTTACAATGATTACAGGTGGACTCAACCATAAATCCTTCAATCCATTCGCGTATCCAAGAGCTATTCGTCTCAATATAACGCCTTTCTAAATTGTTAACTATACCCTCATATCTAGATTTAGTATTTCTAGTGCTGCCATTTTTAGCTACATAATGAAAATCCATAATATCATTAGTTCCATATAAAATTATTTCCAAATCTTTTCTTGACATCTCACTAATGGGAATATCTAAATCAATATTATAATGCTCTGCAACAGTTTTTAAACTACTAATATACATATTATTATCTAAGTTTATTGCAACAATTGCCCCTTTATTAATACTTTTATTCTTATCCGGAATTATTAAGTCTTCACTTATTTTTAGTCTAGTTCCTAATCCCTTACAATCATCACAAGCACCATATGGTGAATTAAAAGAAAACATTCTCGGTTCTAACTCACTAATTGAAAAATTACAATAAGGACAGGCATAATTTTCACTCATTAGTACATCTTCTTCGTCGTTTACTCTAATGATGACTAATCCATTAGCCATTTTGCAACTGGTTTCTATCGCCTCAAAAATTCGACTGCGTTCCTCACTTTTTACCGGCAATTTATCTATTAATACAAAAATATCATCTTTAATATTTTTTGCTAAATTTATTTCATCAGAACCACTATACATAACCCCATTAATTTTAATTTTAGTAAAACCTTTACTTCTTAAATCATCAATTAAATCTTTATGAGTACCTTTTGCTCCTCTTATAACAGGAGCAAAAATTTCTATTTTCGTTCCTTCTTCCATATCTAATACTTTGTTTGTCATTTCTTCAATACTTTGACTTTTAATTGGTATTTTATGATATGGACAATATGGAATACCTATTCTCGAAAACAATAATCTTAAATAATCGTAAAGTTCGGTAATTGTACCGACTGTTGAACGAGGGTTTTTGTTAGTTGTTTTTTGATCAATAGAAATACTTGGCGATAATCCCTCAATTGAATCAACATCTGGTTTTTCGCTATTACCAATAAATTGCCTAGCATATGCAGATAAACTTTCAACATATCTTCTTTCACCTTCAGCGTAAATAGTATCAAATGCTAAACTACTCTTCCCGCTTCCAGAAACACCTGTCATTACTATTAATTTATTTTTAGGAAGTTCTAAATCTATATTTTTTAAATTATTTTCTCTAGCTCCTCTTATAACTATTTTATCCATATTATCACCACTATCTATATAATAAAAATTATAAATTTAACAACAATACTATAACAAACGATTGTACGTTAGTCAAATATTTTAATTAAAAAGGCATTGATAAATCAACGCCTTTTTCCGTAGAGTAAACCTCTACATTAATATTATCTTCAAATTGAAGATTATTATACATCCTTCTTTTTTTTATTTTTCTTACTAGAATTCTTCTTCGAATTATCTTCAGATTCATCATCTTCCACTTTTTCTTCAAATTCAACTTCTTCAATAATTTCTTCTTTTTCGAACTTTTCAGTTACTAACACTTTTTCTTCGATTGTTTCTTCTGATTTTTCTTTATAGACAAAATAACTTATAAAATCAATTAAACCATAAATCATCATAAATAAACCAATGATTGATAAAGCTAAATTTGATACTACAATAATATATAAACCAATAGCTATTAAAATTAAGCCAACAACTATTAATGCATAAAATTTAGAATCTCTTGCTGTTGTATAAAATGTTTTAAATATCTTTCCAAGACCAGCAACAACTAACCATCCTCCAACAATAAATCTTAACAAAAGTTCAATTGCATCTGCTAAGAAAATAAATACAATTCCAAGAACTACTGCTGTAATGCCAAAAGCAAATTCGTTACGATTAACTACGCCTAATCTTTTATCTTGAATATAATAATTAACCATTTTATATAATCCTACTAAAATGAGAATTCCGCCTAAACAATAGGATACGAACTTTACAATTGTTTCAGGATTTAAGAAAATTATCAATCCTAATCCAAAAAATATTAATCCGCCAACAAGTGACAATTTTCCACTTTTTTTCATATAACACCATCCAATATAAATTATACAATCAATTACTTATTTTAGCAATTTAACTATTCTAAAAAATTATATTTCTTACACAGTTCTTCATATTTTTTATTGTTTTTAAATCCTTCTAACATTTTTTTATATCTTCCACTTTTTATAACATCTTCTAAATTATCTTCATAAATATTTCCCATCTTAATTATCCCATTAGCATCCAAACAACAAGGAACAATATCGCCATTAACTAAAATACCAATATGATCTTTTAATGCATAACAAGTCCCCACTTCATTATAATAATCATTTTCTAAATCAGGCCAAATAAACTCTTTATTAATACTTATAAAAACATTATTTATAATTTTAAAACCCATTTCTAATTTCACTTCTATATTATATCTACTACTCAAATATTTAATCATTTCGTCATTATATTTATTATTAACCCAAAATCTTAATGAAAAATATGTATTATTACATAAATTATCAATCACATCACATATATTATCCATATATTTTTCTAATGTATAATTATATTCATTAGAATAACTATGTAATGATATATTTATTTGTCTAATATTAAGATTATCTTTTATTCTTTTTATTAAATAACCATTAGTAGTTATATTTACATAAAAGTTTTTGCTAGCTATATTAATTAATTCATTAATATTAGGATGTAATAACGGTTCACCAGATACATGAAAATATAAATATTTTGTATAAGGTTTCAATTTATTTAAAATAAGTTTATAATCATCAATACTTATAAATTTTTTTATACGATTATTTTTAATACAAAAAGAACAATTTAAATTACAATTATTTGTTATTTCCAAATACACTTTTTTATACATAATTACACCTTTTAAATATTATAACAAATTAATTCATAAAAATATAAATATATTAATTTTAATATAACTATGTTACAATTAATGTGTACTGAATATGGAGGTAGTTATGTACGATGTAGTAATTGTAGGAGCGGGACCTGCGGGATTATTTGCAGCATATGAATTAATAGAAAACAATCCAAATTTAAAAATTTTATTAATGGATAAAGGGAAATTTGCCAAAAATAGAGTTTGTCCAATGAAGAAAAACAATAAGTGTATTAATTGTAACCCTTGCGGAATACTTTCTGGTTATGGTGGAGCTGGAACATTTTCTGATGGTAAATTGAATTTTATCCCTAAACTTGGTAAATCTGATTTATTTAAATATATGAGTATTAGTGCAGCCAACAAATTAATTGATGATACAGAAGTTATATTTAATAAGTTTGGAATGGATAGTAACGTTTATCCAACAAATATGGAAGAAGCAAAACAAATCCAAGAAAAAATTGCCAAGGAAGGCGCTAATCTTCTTATTATCAAACAAAAACATTTAGGTAGTGATAAACTACCACAATATATCAATAATTTTACTGATTATTTAGAAAGTCATGGAGTTGAAGTTTTAGAGAATTCTGACGTTTTAGATATTGAAGAAAATGATAACTATAAAGTATTATATAAAATCGGAAAACAAACTAAAGAAGTTAATTCTAAATATGTTATTGTAGCTCCTGGTCGAACTGGTGCTAAATGGATACAAGAACTGGCAGATAAGTATAACATTCCATATATATCTCAAAGCATTGAAATTGGCGTAAGAGTTGAAGTAAGAAAAGAAATATTAAAAGAAATATGTAGTGTAATTTATGACCCAACTATTTTTATCAGAACAAATACTTATAATGATCAAATAAGAACTTTCTGTACTAATCCAGAAGGATTTGTAGCTAAAGAAAATTACTATGGTTATATATGTGTAAATGGACATGCCCTAAAAGATGTTAAATCTAATAATTCGAACTTTGCCTTTATTTCAAAAGTTAATTTAACTCACCCTTCAACCAACACTAGAGAATATGGTGAATCGATTGCGAAAATAGCTAATACCTTAGGGAATGGAAAACCTATTGTACAATCTCTCAAAGATTTAAAAGCTGGTAGACGTTCTACTATAGAACGAATTAATAAAGGATTTATTGAACCGACTCTAAAAGATGTTGTAGCAGGAGATCTTGCTTTAGTATTACCTCATCGTATTATCAAAAATATTTTAGAAGGATTAGAAACCTTAGATAAAATTATTCCAGGAGTTAATAATGGTGAAACACTATTGTATGGTCCCGAAATAAAATTTTTCAGTAATGAAATTACAACTGACAATAATATGAAATTGGAAAACCATAACATTTATTTTATCGGAGATGGTGCCGGTAAAGCTGGAAATATAGTTGCTGCTGCCGCTACTGGTTTAATTGCGGCAAGGGATATTCTTAAAAGAAATTAATATACAAAAATACTAGAAATTTTGTTAAAAAAAATATTGAAAAAAATAACTTAAAATGGTTGACAAAACTAATAAAATCGATTAGGATAGTAATCACCAATTCGGAAATACTGAATTGGTGCTAGTATCACACTAGTCAACCCCTTTTTATTCTTTGAGACCACAAGTTAATGTGGTCTCGTTTTTTATTTAACCAAAAAAGGCGAATAGAGACTTCACCTTTTATTCGAAATATATAGACTTTAAAATATTCATCACATCATCTAAATTATAAAAATTTTTATTTATCCTAATTGAATAAGTTTCATCTTGATTATATACGCATATTATGTAATCATATTGTCCTTCCATCATATATCCTTCTGTATCATTATTCCAATAATAATGCTTACGATTATTTCCGCTAGTATTTATTTCAGTTGCAACAAAATATTCTGCCAAAAATTGTAATTCCATTTTGTTTTTGCTCCGAAATATATTTTTTTTGTTTTTATAATTATTTTTAAAATAATTAATTATATCATTTGGGTTATTAATATTATACTTTTTAAAAATTGATTCATAATTAATACCTTTTAAAAAAACTTGATTGTTAATTAGTGTGGTAAATAATGTTGAATATTTATTAATCTCAATTGCCCGAATCAAACCATAATCATAATTTCCGAAGGAATCATATATTAATTCTTCCGGTATGTAGATATTCATGGTTGTAATTTTTTGATTTGCTAATCCTGTGTCAGTTTTAACAAATATTTCTTCTAAATTATCAATGTAGTTATTCATTAAATCAATATTATAATTATTATCATAATAACATAACAAAAAAATTTTATAGCTAAACCATATCATGAAAACTAGAATAAGAATTAAGGTCACAATTATTATTTTTTTTTCTTTATTGGATTTAATTTTCTTGCTAATATCTTTAACCATTTCTTTATCCTCTTTTAACAATACATCCAATGATATATTAAATTTGTCACCTATTATTATTAAAGTCTCAATATCCGGATAACACTTATCATTTTCCCAATTAGAAATAGTCTGTCTTGATACACATAAGGTTTCTGCCAATTCTTCTTGTGTTAAATTATTTTCATTTCTAATATTAATTATTTTTTTTGATACTTTCATAAAAGAAATTCCTTTCTTGAGTTCATTCTATATTTAAAAATATATTCTTGTCTATCAAATGTATTTTACATTACAAAAAAATCACTATATAGAATAATAGTGATTTTTTTTACTAAATGAGTTTTTTATAGTAATTATATCTTTTAACAGCATTTTCTTTTTGCATTGATAAAAGCGTATCTGCTAATTCTTTATCCTTAATTTTCAATGCTTTAAATCTAACTTCATTATCCAAAAATTCTTGATATCTATCAAAGTCAGGTTCCTTACTATCAATATATAATTTTTCATCTTCCGGTTTATAATGCATTAATATTTGATAACCTACATCTATCGCTAATTTTCCAGCGCCTAATGCACATGACATACCATTCTTTATCCCATGCTCTACACAAGGTGAGTAGGCAATAATTACCGCCGGCCCATTATGTTCCATTGCTTCTTTAAAAATCTTTATTGTATGCATTATATTGCTTCCTAAAGAAATACTCGCTACATAGCAATTTGGATAACTCATTGCAATTCTAAATAAATCTTTTTTATAAGTTTTTTTACCAAAATCAGCAAACTCAGCAACCGCCCCAATTTTACTTGACTTACTAGCTTGACCACCTGTATTAGAATATACTTCTGTATCTAAAATTAAACATTTAACATTTTCATTTTGACTCATTACATGGTCTAGTCCACCAAAACCAATATCATATGCCCAACCATCTCCACCTAATGCCCAAACAACACGAGATGGTATATAAGAAATTAAATCTTTTAAATCTTTTGGAATATTTTTGTTTTCTAAATTATTTTTTATTTCCGTTGTGATTTTGGCGTCTTCACTGTTTGCCAACCACTCATTAAATAATGTTTTTACTTCAACATCTACTGAATCTAGGCTCATAGTCATAATTTCTTTTATTCTTTCGCGTTTCTGTTTATATGATGTATGAATACCTAAAGCAAACTCAGCATTATCCTCAAATAATGAATTTGCCCAAGGTATACTATAAGGGGTCGCTGGAGCACTACCACCATAAATTGATGAACATCCAGTTGCATTAGCAATTACTAATTCATCCCCATAAAGTTGAGTTAATAACTTAATGTATGATGTTTCTCCACACCCTGCACAAGCTCCATGAAATTTGAATTTATTATTTCTAAGACTTGCTCCTTTCATAGTATACTTGTTCATTATATCCGGATTTTCATATGTATCAAAATATTTTTCTACTATTTCTCTATTTTCGCTATTTCCTTCACCAAAGCTTAAAGCATTAGTTGGACAACTCTTAATACACAAACCACACCCTGTACAGTCATATTCGCTAATTGCTAAATAGTAATGGTTTTCTTTATTACCCATACATTCCTTTCCAACTTTTTCTTTTAATATCAATGGTCTAATAACTCCGTGAGGACAAACTATATTACATTGACCACATTCAATACATTTGGCAGGATCCCATAATGGCACTTCATATGAAGTTTTTCTTTTTTCATATTTAGTTAGATTCCAAGGAAATGCCCCATTTCTAAACGGCACTAATTCACTTACTTTTAATTCATCACCCATACGAGCATTAATTTTATCAAAAATATTTTTCTTTAATTTAACTTGTTCAGTATTATTAGAAATATTATCTAAAATACATAAATTATCTAAAGATGAAGTTAAAGCATTTAAATTATTATTTATAATATCTTCACCTTTGGTAACAAAAGTTTCTTTTATTAATTCGCTAACTTTGCTATATCCATTTTCTATATTTAATAATTTTAAAATAATAACCTCCATTATTTTATTTATTTTACCATTTATGTTATTTTCAATAGCTATTTTAGAAGCATCAATATAATATATTTTAATGTTTTTATTTTTAATTATATTTTTAATATCATTCGGCAAAAATTCATTTAAATCTTTTCCCTTTTTAGAAGTATTAATTAATAATATTCCATTTTCTTTAATATCTTTCAAAACATTAAATTTGTGAAAATATTCTTCTTTAGTTACTACTACTATTTCTGGATCATTAACATAGAAAGGTGCGTTTATTAGATTTTTACTCCACCTCAAATTTGATACAGTTACTCCACCACTTTTTTTAGAATCATATTCAAAATATCCTTGAACATAATAATCATCTTTAGCAATAATTTTTAATAATTCTTTACTAGCGCTCACCATACCATCAGAACCAAAACCAAAAATTTTTATTTCTCTCGCATTAAGTTTTACTCCAAAATCATATTCTGGCAAACTTAAATTGGTTACATCATCATTTATTCCAATGATAAAGTTATTTTGAAGATTATCTTCTAGCATTTTATAAACACTATAAATATGTCTTGGAGTTGTATTTTTACTAGATAATCCATAACGGCCTCCAACAATGTTAATGTTTTTATCTTTTAAGGCACTTACTATGTCTAAATATAATGGTTCACCTATACTTCCAGCTTCTTTAGTTCTATCAAGTACTGCAATATTTTTTACTGTATTTGGTAACACATTTAATAAATATTTAACACTAAATGGACGATATAAATGAACATTAATAAGTCCCATATTACTTCCGTTTTTATTCATTTCATCTACTACTAATTTAATAGTATCTGTTACACTTCCCATAGCAATAATAATGTTCTCTGCATTGTTACTTCCATAGTAATTAAACGGTTTATAATCTGTATGCATTATCTCATTAATACTTTCCATATAACTATTAACTATATCTGGCATTTTATTATAAAGTTCATTACGAGCTTCAACTGATTGAAAATAAATGTCTTCATTTTCTGCTAAACCATATTGATGTCCACATCCAACGTTTAATGCTCTATCTTTAAAATTATTCACTTCATCCCAAGGCACTAATTGCTTTAATTTATCAAAATCAATTTCTTCTATAGTATTTAATTCATGGCTTGTCCTAAAGCCATCAAAAAAATGAACAAATGGCAAGCTACCTTTTATAGCAGATAAATGTGCTACAGAGGCTAGATTTTGGGCATCATAAACATTAGAACTTGATAACATACAGAAACCAGTGTTACGCACACTATAAACATCTGAATGGTCACCAAAAATAGACAAAGCATGGGTTGCTATAGTTCTACTAGCGACATGAATTACTCCTGGTAAACATTCTCCAGCCATTTTGTGCATATTTGGTATCATTAATAGTAATCCCTGACTAGCAGTGAAAGTAGAAGCTAAAGAGCCCGATAATAATGCTCCATGCATAGTCCCCGCTGCTCCCGCTTCACTTTGCATTTCTATAACTTTTGGTTTACTATTAAATATATTTTTTAAGCCTGTATTTGTTAAATAATCCACATTTGATGCCATAGTGCTTGAAGGCGTAATTGGATATATACTACATATTTCACTAAATAGATACGCTACTTTACTGCATGCAGCATTTCCATCAACTTGTTTTTTCATAAGAATCACCTAAATAAATTATAAAATAAAAAGACTTTATTTTAAAGTCTTTATTACTTATTTAATAATTCTTCAATTTTCATCAAACGATTATATTTAGCTACTCTTTCGCCTCTACTAACCGACCCAGTTTTGATAAAAGGTATTCCAAATCCTACAGCTAAATCTGCAATAAATGTATCTTCTGTTTCACCACTTCTATGACTGATAATCGTTTTATAGTTATTCTTTTTAGCAGTCATTATGGTTTTTGTCATTTCAGAAATTGTACCAATTTGATTTGCTTTAAGCAAAATCGCATTTCCAGCATTTATTTTAGTTCCAGCTTCTAATAATGTCGAATTAGTACAAAAATGATCATCACCAACAACCATTACTTTATCACCAACTAATTTAGTTAAAACTGCTAAACTTTCTAAATCATTTTCTTCAAAAGGATCTTCAATACTAACTATTGGATAATTTCTAATTAATTCAATATAATATTTTATTAAATCATTAGCATTTAAAGTTAAACCATCAATATTATATACATTTTTATTTTTATCATATACAGTTGATGCTGCTACATCTAAAGCGATCAACACTTCTTTGCCAGGACGATAATTGGCATCATTAATAGCATCCATTATCAAATCTAAAGCTTCGGTTGTTTTAGTTAAATTAGGAGCAAAACCACCCTCATCTCCTACTCCTGTAGATAATCCTTTGTTTTTTAAAATTTTCTTTAATGTATGAAATATTTCACTAGCAGCTTGAATTCTTTTAGATTCGCCTTTCATTATAGGGACAATCATAAACTCTTGAATATCTAACCTATTGTCAGCATGAGCCCCACCATTGATAATATTAATCATTGGTATTGGCAAACTAACTTTACCATATGTTACATATTCGTATAATTCTTTTTCTTGTAATTTAGCCAAGCATTTAAGTGATGCTAAAGATACTGCCAAAATTGCATTAGCTCCTAAATTACTTTTGTTAGGAGTACCATCTAATTTTAATAAAATTTTATCAACATTTACTTGATCTAATTTTTGACCAATTAAAGCATTTCGTATAATTGTATTAACATTCTCTACCGCTTTTAAAACACCTTTTCCTAAAAATCTAGATTCATCCCCATCACGAAGCTCTAGCGCTTCTCTAGAACCAGTTGAAGCCCCACTAGGAACCGATGCCACAGCACATATATTATTTGCAAGAATCATTTCTACTTCAATTGTAGGATTACCTCTACTATCAAGAATTTCTCTTGCATGGATATCTTTTATATTCATTACACTACCACCTATAATTTTAGTATACCCAAGAGTAAACTATTTAACAATAAAAAATTAGGTGTTTTACAACCTAATTTACTAAGCGATAAAATACTTACTACGGCGTCTTAGCAATAAAGTATTTATAAAGTTAATTAAACCCAATCCAAATAAAATTATACCCGTTACTTTAATTGCTGCATCTCCACTGGTAAAAAAAGTAATTACAGCCATAACTAAAAATAGGACACCAACTACAATAGTTATTAGCCAAGAAGATTCATTAAATCTTTTTAAGAAAATTCCATAATTTACTTTTTGCGCACCCATTGCCAACAAATAAATTCCCAAAATTATTGATAAGACATTCCCTAAAAATAAAGCAAGTATCCCTACTATGATTAATAGTATCCCATATATTAAGTTGTTATCGAATAATACTATTCCACCTCTTTTAAAATAAGCTAACAAAGAAGTTGCGCCATTGGCAATTAAAAATAAACCTGTTACAATCGAAACAAAAATATTACTCATTGCAGGATTTGTGAAAAATACAAGACCTAATAGTATAAAAATTACAGATGCAATTAAATCTATTATTGTAATTGTATTAAAAATTCCTTTAACATTACCAAAAATTTTTTCAAACATATTATCACCTAAATAAATTATACTAATAAATTCTTTCTTAATCAAGAAATATATGGTATAATAGATGATTGAAGAAGAGGTGAATTATGAAATTAAAAGAACTAACAATTGAAGAATTTACAGGTTTTCAACAAAGTCATCCATTATCAAGTTTTTACCAAACAATAAACTATGCAATGTTAATGGCCGAAAATGGTTATGATTATGATTTAATTGGTTTGGTTGACGAAAATCAAAGAATTGTTGCAGCATCTCTTATCTTAATAAAACCCATAGGCATCAAATGCTTTTACGGTTATGCTCCTAGAGGATTTTTAATAGATTATCAAAATGAATATTTAGTAAGTGAATTTACTAAAGAAATTAAAAAATATTATTATAAAAAAAATGTTATTTTTATTAAATTGAATCCTAATTTACCTATTGGAGAAGTAAACATTAATAATTTTGAAACAAATTATAATTCAAATAAAGATTTATCTTACATACTAAATAAATATGGTTACAAAAAATTAAAAAACAATCTATATTTTGAATCTCAATTACCAAGATTTACTGGAGAAATTAATTTAAAACTATTTAATTCAAAAGAATTAAATAAAAATACTAAAAATAAAATTAAAAAAGGAATTAGAAAAGGATTAACATTTGAAAAAGCTTCTAAAAATCAAATTAATGATTTTTATCAATTAATTCAAAAGAAAAATCCTTATAGCGAATTTTATTATCAAGACTTTTATACCGTATTTGATAAAACAAATAGCGTTGATTTATTTCTAGTTTCAATAGATTATAATTCTTTTTTACAAAATAGCCAGTACGTCTATAATGAAGAATTGGAACATAATAATAAAATAAATGAAAAACTAACTTATAATAGTAGTGATAAAATAATAAATCATAAAATGCATAGCGATAAAACATTATTGTCTTATAAAAATGATATTATGGAAGCCACAAAAGGAATAACAGATAATAAAAAAATATATTTAGCTGGGGCATTAGTAATTAAACATAACAATGTAGCAAGTATTATATTTAGTAGTTATGATACAAATTATAAAAGGTTTGCTCCTAACTATTTCTTGCATTATAGTTTAATTAAACATTATAAAGACGAATTTGATTTTTTAGACATAAATGGTTTAGTAGGAGAATTTAAAAATGAAAATCCTTATAGTGGTCTAAATAGATTTAAATTGGGATTTAAACCGAATGTATTAGAACATATTGGAGAGTTTGATTTAATAATTGAACCAAAAAGTTACGAGATATTATTAACAAATGGTATTATTCAAAAAGAGTTTAATAAAAAATAACAATCTAAGATTGTTATTTTTTTTACATTTTATCTGGCAATTCAATTGCTAAAATATCTAATAATATTTTATTCACTTCATATACGGTTTTAGTTAAGTATAACCAAGACTCTCTTTTTAATTCATCAGATTCTTTTAGAATAACATTTTCTGTATAAAATCTGTTGTAACTAGTTGTTAATTTATAAATATATTCTGTTATATCATTTAAACTCTTATAATTAAATGATTTATTTAATACATTATCTAAATTATTTAAATTAAGAATTACATCTTTATCAAATTCATTATCTATAACATTAATTTTATTATAAGAGATTCCTGCTTCTTCTGCCTTATTCAACAATGATTTCATTCTGATTGTTGAATATAAAATATATGGCCCAGTTTTACCATCTAAATCACAAAACTTTTCTATATCAAAAATATAATCTGACTCTCTATTCGGTAATAAATCAGCGTACTTAACAGCAGACATCGCAATTTTTTCTGCAATTTCATCTCGATTTTCTGTTATGTTTTCACTTAATCTTTTTAAACTCTCGTCTTTCACTAATGCAAGTAAATCATTTAAACGCATCACACCACCATCACGAGTTTTAAATGGTTTACCGTCACTGCCATTCATTGTTCCAAATCCCGCAAAAACTAATTTTGTACTTTCCTTTGCTATTTTAGATTTATAGGCAGTTCTAAATACTTGAGTAAAATGAAGATCTTGTCTTTTATCAACAATATACCATATCTCATCGGGATTAAAATTCTTCATCCTATCATATATAGTTGCTAATTCAGTTGTACTGTATAAAATTCCTCCATCAGATTTAATTAGTAACATTGGCGGTATTTCCAATTTATCACTATCTTCAGCAACATTTATTACCTTAGCGCCTTCACTTTCCTCAACTATATTTAAAGTATCTAAATAGCTAAGCATCTCTGGCACATATGTTTCAGCATCACTTTCGCCTTTATATAAATCAAAATGAGTATTCAAACGATCATAAATTTTTTTAATATCTGTTTTAGATACTTCCATTATTTTATTCCACAATGAAATAATCCCTCTTACTCCATTTTGTAATTTAGTAGTCATTTTTTGGGCTTCTTTTAAATAATTTTCATCTTCTTTAGCTTTAGCAGATGCATAAGGATATATTTCTTCTAACAATGCATTAGTAATTTCAACTTCTGGATATTCTCCATTATATTTTTCATCAAAATATAGCCAATCCGGGTGTCTTTTAGATAATTCTAAAATTACTAATCCCAAAGGTCTACCCCAATCTCCCAAGTGTGTGTCAGATATTGTATCATATCCTAAATACTTACATAATCGCTTTAAGGATTCACCAATGTTAGCGCTTCTTAAATGCCCTACGTGTAAGCTTTTTGCCACATTTGCTCCGCCATAATCTAAAAAGATTAATTTGCCATTTTTAGTATAAGTATAATCATTATCGTTAGTAAAACTTATTAAGGCCTCATCACTAATTGTCATATTAATAAATCCCGGACCTGCAATGTTAACATTCTTGAAAAAAGCATCTTTTTGTAATTGTTCTAAAACAGCGTTCGCTATTTCTAAAGGATTTTTATGATACTCTTTAGCAAGAGCCATAACTCCGTTAAATTGATATTCACCTAAATCGGGGCGACTTGATTCATTAACCACTACTTCTTCGGTTCTATATCCGGCATTTATCAAAGCGATACTTACTTTTTTTTCTAAAATTTTATAAAATTTTTTCATAATCTCACCACTAAGCCTATTTTATCAAAAATAATCCTATATGACAAATATGTTAATTATTTTTAAAAATATTATAGTATAATATTAATGGTGATTATATGGTATCTGCAAAAAAAAGAAAAAGTTGCGATTAAAAAAGCAAATAACAACAGACGTTATCAATAATATACAAATCACTGAATATGAAAGTGAGGGTGCTGAAATTATTGAAAGTGATGAGCATCCAGACACGCCATATTGGAATTTTATCAAAATGAAATTAATTGATGTTGATTTTAAAAGTTTAAAAGAAAAAAATACGGATACAGTATCATGAATATATGTCGGAGGTACCAATGTTAATTATCCAGTTGTCCAAACCAACAATAACGATTATTATTTAGATCATTCCTTTGATAAGAGCAAAAATGATGCCGGATGGTTATTTATGGACTACCGAAACAATAAATATGAATATGGCAAAAATACAATAATTTATGCTCATAATAGAAAAGATAAAACAATGTTTGGAACTTTAGATAATTTATTAACCAAAGATTGGTACAATATTGAAGAAAATCGAACTATAAAAATGTCATCTGAAAATTCTAATACTTTATGGCAAATATTTAGTGTTTATATCATTGGAACTACTAAAGATTATATAAAAACAGAATTTTATAGCACTACAGAATATGAAGAATTTATAAATTTAATTTAAAATAGAAGCTATAGAAACTTTAATACTCTAGTCACAAACAATGACAAAGTACTCACATTATCTGCATGTCATGGAGAAGAAAAAAAGTTAGTTGTTCATGCATAATTAATTAAAATAGAAACAAAAGAAAATCAATAAATTTAAATTTATTGATTTTTTATTCTACTATTACAACTTTAGTACCGGCAATTAAATCATGCAATCCTCTTTTATCTTTCCTTGAATACATTATAATAAAAGAAATAATTCCAATTATTACAAATCCATAAACTAAAAATGAATAAAGAACAGAGAAATTAGAAGCACTCATTATAAATACTAATATAGAGCTTAAAGCAAATGGTATAACGCTTCCCAATAATATATAATACATAGGAAGAATCCTTAAACAATATTTGCCTAAACTTGGCTCTTTATCATCTATGGTTGTTACTTTGATTTTCATTATTTTTTTTCCTAAAGTTTGACCTTTATTATATTTTTGAAAAAGACCATAATAAGCAAATACCGCTACAACAAAAATTATATTGGTACTAACATTATATCTTGTCGCATCATATATATAAGTTTTATTTATTTCGAAATATTCTTCTTCTGAAATTTCTTCATTTTTATAAGCTTCTACTGCCTCGTTATAAGTTTCACTTACTTCTAAAAGTTTATTATATGTAGGATTAAGAAGCTGAATTCCAGATATTAAATATATTAGTAAATATACAAAAAATGCATCTAATAAATAAGCTATTAAACGTTTTGAAATATTGTTCTGAATGTTCATAATTATCTCCTAACTAGTTTGTAATTTTGATGTTAGTTTCATAGAAACTGTTTTTTCCTTGCCATCTCGTATAAAGGTAACCTTTATTTTATCACCAACATTAAATTTGTATAACTCGTATCTTAAATACGCAACATTACTTATTTTTTTTCCATTAATTCCAATAATAATATCACCAGTTTGTAATTTAGCGGAGGCAGCAGAACTATTATCTTGAACATCAACTACCATTACTCCACTATTAATATCATTATCATTTAAATATCTATAATATTGAGGATAATGGTAAGCGTCATTAACATTGAGCATTGATATTCCCATATATGGGTATTCACTAGATTCACCATTAATAATTTGTTCGGCTTTTTCAATAGCAGTCTCAATTGGTATAGCAAACCCCATACCTTCTACACCTGTTGAACTTATTTTGGCGGATATAACACCGATAACTTCCCCATTTGAATCACATAAAGGTCCGCCACTATTACCACTATTGACAGCAGCATCGGTTTGAAGTACATTCATAATGTAATCAGTATCATTCATACTATCAACTGACACTTCAACAAGCCTTTCTTTTCCCGATATAATTCCTCTTGTCACAGTCCAAGAATAAACATTATCTAAAGGTGCTCCTACGGTAAATGTTGTATCTCCAACTCTTAAAGCATCAGTAGCACCAATATCTACGGCTTTTATATTTTCTCGGCTTTTTACTTGTAAAACTGCAATATCAGCGTATTCATCCCCACCTAATAAACTTGCTTCTATAATTTCACCATCAGTATAAGTAACCTTATAATTATCACCATCTGCAATAACGTGATTATTGGTAATTATATATGATTTCTTTCCATCAATTTTATAAATAAAACCACTACCTGATGAATATAATGTGTTATCTTTATAAGTTGAAACAACCACTACCGAATCATAAACTTTTTCAACTGCATCCGCTATTCCTTCATCTGTCACTGTAACATCTTTCTCTATTTTAGTAATAGTTTCTTGAAAAATAGCTGGAAACTTATAAATAATGCCGTAGGCTAAAAACACGCCTAAAAACAAAATACAAATTGTATAAATAATTATCCTTGTTTTTTTATCAGAATTTTGTTTCATTTAATTCACCCTCACTATTTCTTTGTAATTAACCGGGAATCCCATTGCATCTAAAACTTTTCTAATTTCTATGGTTTCTAACTTTCCATCTAAAATATCTAATTCATAACTTATTTCATTCATCATTAAATGAAAATCTTCATCTTTTAAAATCTGTTTCATTATTATAATGATCGAAAACAAATCATTTACACCATAAATATATTCATAATCTTCATTTTTAGGTATATTCAAAATATCATGATATTTAGTATGATCAATCTTTTTATGAGTTTTATTATTAAAACATAAATCTTCATGCGCACACAAATTGCGATAATTAGCAAGTATCGGCAAATAATTAACTAGACTATTTACTGATACTTTATAAACATCTGCGATTTCTTCTTGATCTTCCTTTTGAAGGACTGAATATAGCTCACCAACTATTCCAAAAGATAAAACTTTAACTACTACCCATAAAGGAATATAACCATAATTATTAATATAATGGCTAGTTGCAGCATGTTGTTTACCATTAACATTAATTTGTCTTTTCATCTTACGAAGCAAATCATTTATTTGCCTTGATTTATTATAATCTTTTACAAAACTATCAGCATTTAAATAATGTTGTTCTTTGAAACCATGATTTTTACTCATCACATAAGACAAAATACTTTTTAAGTTGTTTTCTACTATCAAAATATTTTTGAATAAAATATTTCTCAATTGTCTATCAAAGTTAAACATGCCATATAATTCCCTAAAATTTGTACCAAAAACAAACTTTCTGCTCCCATCTTCTTTTAGGAATAAATGGCGATAACCACCTAAAAAGAAATAATTTTCTCTTAACAACACTTCTTTAGCGTAATCAATATCATCAATTACTAATCCTTTTTGTCTTAATAATTCAATTTGTTCATCTAAATTTTTAAATGTTTTAGACCCCATATTATTCACCTATATAAAATTATATCATAAGAATCAATATAAATATATCTATTTTTATTGTAAATATTATAACATTTTAGTGATAATTAGGTGAAATTTGATATAATCATTATGGTGATATTATGCCTGCATTATATACTCATTATGAGTTTGGTCAAAGAGTGTTGAAAAAATTAAATAAAAAAGTTCAAAAAGAAATAAATAAAAATATTAGTTATTATAATATGTTTAATCAAGGGTTTGATAATTTATATTATCATTTTCGATGGAAATACTATAGGAATTTTGGGATACTTGCCCATAAAAAAAATATTGATAAATTTTTTGAGGGAATTTTTAAATATATTGAAAATAACAACTTAAAAGATAATGGTGAATTAACAAATATGATTTATGGTTTTATTAACCATTATACATTAGACACTTTAATTCATCCATTTATTAATTATCAAGTTGCTCATTTAAATGTACCTCATACTAAAATAGAATTTATGTTAGATAGCCAAATGAGAAATAGTAACAAAAATTCTATTTATAAAATATTGATACCAAAATTGAAATTTAAAAGCGAATTAATTAACTTATTAAATTATGTTTTCGAAACGGCTCATAACAAAAAAAATATTGGAAAAGTTTTCAATCGCTCACATAACAACGGATATTATATATACCGATATTTTATTAATGATAGATTTGGCATAAAAACTTTTCTTTATAAAATTATTGACTTTCTAACCCCTTTTAAAGATATTAAATTACATCAAAATACATTCTACACAAAAAATTTTGATGATAGGATTTTTAACAAAGATAAATTTATCTGGCATCACCCAAATAATATTAAAGAAACATACAACTATTCTTTTGCAGAATTATATGATATTTCTTTAAAAATTTATATCAATTTAAATAATGATGCCTATAAAGTATTACATGGCAAAAAAGATGTAACTGATTTTATTGATACCATCAAGTTAATTAATTTGAAAAATATTGCAACACTCCTAAAGAAATAGATTTAGCTATTTCTTTTTGATAATTTGCTGTTTTTAATAAGTTTCTTTCTTTAGCATTTGATAAAAAACCACATTCAATTAATACTCCTGGTACTTTAAGTTTACTGTACATATAAGTATCATTGGGTATTTTTTTTATTTCTCTATCACATTCTGTATAATCATTCATACTTTTTTGAATTACTTCTGCTAAACCCTTATTGTCGTTATTATAAAATACCTGCGGACCAAAATAACTAGAATCACTTAGATAATTTAAATGAATACTTAAATAAAGATCAGCGTTGCTATCATTTATCATTTTAATTCTATTGTCAAAATCACTTTTTTTTCGATAATTAGCATTTGGAATTGATAAATCATAATCGCCATCTCTTGTAACCAAAACAGAAGCCCCTAAGCTTCCTAAAAACTCTTCTAAATACAAACTAATATTTAAATTAATATCTTTTTCATATATATTACCGTAATTAGTACCTGGATCTTCAGCGCCATGGCCTGGATCAATTATTATCGTTCTCCCCGTAAGTGGCATAACGGCTTCCACTTTTAAAGAATAAAAAACTAAAACTCCTATAAAAAAAGTAAACAATACATAAAAATATCTTTTCATACTTAATTTTATTAAAATATAATTCTTATATGCAAAAAGGAAGATTAACTCTTCCTAAATTATACACTTTCTGGTTTTTCAAGTTTTAATTTTATTTCATCCTCTAAATTAGTTTGCATACAGATTACATTTATAACTTCGCTAACAAACGGACCTATTATATTTTTACATTTTAACAAGGAACTTCTCATTGTATTAATTATCTCTGTTTCAGAAACATTAAATAATTTGGCGATTTCCGCAGAACTATAACTCTTCTCATATACACCAAATCTTAATTCTAATATAAATGATTCTTTTCTTGGAAGATTTGCTAAAAGCAACTCAAAATTAGGATTTTTATTTATTTTTTTATTTTCTAATTCTAATAATTTTCTTGTGCTATCGGCTTCTTTTGAAGGTAAAGCATCTAAGTATTCAGCTTCTTTAGAAGATGCTTTATCCAAACATGATGATTCTAAACTTTTTTTAATTTTATATATGATTCTATCACAGTTAGAAGCAAAAACATTAAATTGAACAACTGGTTTTGATAAATCGTCACCAAATCGAAAATGAATACTAAATTTTTCTTGAGAAGATAAAGTCATGAACGCCATATCGACTTGCTCTTTAGAATAGCCAGGAAAATAATCGTAAAGAGTAATCATTTGTTTCGATCTTTCTTTTTCTCTTAATTCTCTTTTTTTAATTATTCTAATATCTTGTAATAATTTATTGATTTTAATTATTAATGATACCCACATTTTAGATTGCTCTTTTCCCCATCTTACTCTTTTAACCAAACAATCATATTTCTCTCCAAATTTAATTTTTAAAAGGGTCTTTTCTTCACCACTTAATTTCTCTAACATGCAATTTATTTCTTCTGTTGTATACTTATCGAAATATTGATATATCGAAATAATTTCCTTTGCAATTCTTTCTCTTTTTGGTGATCTTTTTCTTATTATTTTTCCTTCTAATATATTTTTAATTTTAACTTTTATCAAATACAATTTTTGAGAATGTTCTTTACTTGACCATTCTGCACTTGTTAC
>SVAK01000003.1 GCA_015059445.1 Bacillota bacterium
TATAAATTAGCAAATAAATATCTGAAATTAAAAATGAAATTGAATGACGATGTAAGTGTATTTGAAAAAAATAAATAGAAAGTCGGACAGTAATGTAATTTATATGCCTATTAGAATATGGCCCCATATATGTGAAAATCAAACCATAAAGGTTTTGAAAAATAGAAAGGTCTAATTTTCTGATAGAAAGTTAGTCTTTTTTTATTTTATCATAATAAAATGTATTATATTGAAGATAGAATTTCAAAAAAATTATTAAAGATAGAAATGGATGGTATATTTTATACAAATAACATAATGGAAATAACATTTACCATTAATTTTAGATTTTAAAATATTATAATTGTAATGATATTATAGTTTTATAGAATATTAGGATTTTTTTGTTAAAAAGAAGACTAAAGATTTAATTTAGAGTATAATTATCTTAGGTGATTCAAATGCAAAAGTTATTTGAAGATTTTCTATATAAAAAAATCAATCCAAAAGAATTAGTTTCCAAATTAATAAAAGCAAAAAAATATGTATGCTATACAGATACTCAATCATTTGAATTTAATTTGCTTATCAATGATATTCAAGATATCATTGATAATAGAAATAAAAAAGATGTTTATGAAGACATTTTAATAGTATTTTATCAGTATTTAGATATTAAGAAAAATAGGAAAAACAAAACTATTTTTAGTTTAAAAATCTTGGAGAAACCAGTTTATAAATCTGGAATAAAAATATATTATAATGAAAAAGATATAATGTGTTTTATGAGTAGTATTAATTATGGGTGGTTAGGGGAAGATAATTTTAAAAGAAATCTTGTAGATAATTTTTTTTCAGATTATTATATTTTACAAACTCCAAGACAAGTTGCTAAAAATAAAATCGGAGTATGCTGGGATCAAGTTGAGTTAGAGAGATATTATTTTAATAATACTGAATATAAAATAAAAACATATTTTTTATGTCACTATGATAACGAAAAATGCCCAACCCACACTTTTTTAGTTTATGAAAAAAATAGTTGTTTTTATTGGTTTGAACATTCTTGGGAAAAATATAGAGGAATACATAAATATAGCTGTTTAAAAGATTTACTTATAGATGTTAGAAATAAATTTATTGAAACAGAATTAAATAACACATATGAAAGTAATAATTTAATGTTATATGAATATGAGAAACCTAAATATGGCATTTCTGTTAAAGAATTTTATAAGCATTGTGCAAATGGTAAAAATATAAATGTTGATAGTTTATAAGATAATTTAGGCACTAATGTATTTGGTGCGATAAATTAGATATTTGAGGATGTTAAAAATATGGAATTAAATAGAAAAATAATTGAAAATGGTAATTTTAGAGAGTTATAAAGTTTAAAATCAAAGCCTAATGTAAAAATATTAGGTTTTTGTTTTGATATTTATTTTTGGAGCATACTATTATTGAAAGGATATTGTATGCAATTAAAAATCAAGAAAGTGAAAATAAGTGTGACTATACCGCTTGAAAGAGTTAAAGAATTAAGAAATGCCATGTGTAAAGAAGGTGCTGGTATTATAGGGAATTACACTTATTGTTCAATTTATACAAAATGTAAGGGTACTTTTAAACCCTCTAATGATGCTCATCCATATATTGGTACTAAAAATAAATTAGAATTTGTTGAAGAAGTAAAATTAGAAATAAATTGCGATGTTGAAAAGGTAAAAAATGTCGTAAAAAAATTGAGAGAGGTTCATCCTTATGAAGAACCAGTAATAAATATTATTCCTCTATTAGATGAAAGTAGTTTCTAATAAAATTACTTTTTTGTTGAGTATAATTTAATTTTTAAGTATCAAATTAATAATGAGGTATTTTATGAAAAAAGATTTAACAACATATAATAAAAAAAGGAACTTTAATAAAACTAAAGAACCTAAAGGAAAAAAAGAAACTAGTCGGAAGAAATTAAGATTTGTTGTTCAACATCATATAGCTAGAAAAGATCATTATGATTTAAGATTAGAATGGAATGGGGTAATGAAAAGTTGGGCTGTACCAAAAGGTCCTTCATATAACAGAAAAGATAAAAGGCTTGCCGTTTTAGTTGAAGATCATCCGCTTAGTTATCGCAATTTTGAAGGAACTATTCCTAAAGGTGAATATGGTGGTGGTACCGTTATGCTTTTTGATGAAGGATATTATGAACCACTTAGCGATTTTAAAAATGGTTTAAAAGAGGGCAGTTTGAAATTTAAGCTAAAAGGTAAAAGACTAAAAGGGAATTGGTCTTTAATCTGTTTTAAAGACGATAATTGGTTGTTAATTAAAGAAGTGGATGATACTTTAGGGTTTACTGATATCAAAACCATTGATACAAGTATAAGAACCGGTAGAACAATGAGTGAAATAGAAAAAGGTGAAAAAAATAAAAAAAGAAATACTAAAAATACGATAGAAAGTATAAAAATATCTAATCCTGATAAATTAATTTATGAAAAACCGGATATAACTAAGATGGAAGTAATTAAATATTATCAAGCGGTAGCTAAAAAAATGTTACCGTATTTACAAAATAGAATTATTAGCACAGTTAGATGTCCTAATGGTGTAGATGGAACTTGTTTTTTTAAAAAACATTTAGAAAATGAAAGAGAAGGAATATCAAGAATAGATTTACTAAATAAAGATAAAGAAAAGGAAGATTATTATTATATTACAAGTATAGAAGGATTAATTAGTGAAGCCCAAATGAATAGTATTGAATTTCATACTTGGGGTAGTACAGTAAATAATTTAGAAACACCAGATATAATGGTATTCGATTTAGATCCAGATGAAAACCTAAGTTTAAAACGTTTAAGAAACGGAGTGCGAGATTTGAAAAGTATTTTAGATGAACTTAAACTAAAAGCATATCTTAAAACTAGTGGTGGTAAAGGCTACCATGTAGTTGTACCTATTAGTAATGTTGATTGGGAAGGAATTAGGGAGATTGCGAAAAATGTTGCAGAATTAATGGAAGCTAAATGGCCAGATAAATATACCAGTAATATTAGAAAAGAAAAAAGAAAAAATAAAATATTTATTGATTGGGCAAGAAATACTAGAGGAGCTACAAGTATTGCGCCATATTCTTTAAGATCTAGAGTAAATGCTCCAGTATCTTTTCCTATAGCTTGGAGTGAGTTAGATATTGTTAAGCCAAATGAAATTACATTAAAAAAAGCATTAAAAAAGATTAAACAAAAAGATCCGTGGCTTAATTTTAGAAAATAAAAAAACGATTTGTTATACGAAACAAAATTGTTTTTTTATGAACCTAATTATTGATGAAGGTTAAAAAAGTGCTACAATAGAAGGAGTTTCATTATTAGAGAATTTAATTGCAGTTAGTTTAACAAACTATTTTGATGAGAGGTAAAGGCTTTATTTGGATTTGAAAGGGTTAAAATGAAATATCAACGATGCTACTGATTTGGTTGATGCATATTTTAGTTTAATAGGACGTGGGGATGTTTTAGATAGTGATGACAGTGACAATAAAAATATATTTCTATTGTCAAGAAAAAAGAGAAAGATTGAAAGCTAGATTTCAATCTTTTTTTTAGTAATTTGACTAACTATAAAATATATTATAAAATAGTTAAGTAAGTTAATTAATTTAATAAACAATAGAAAGGATAATTATGAATAATTTTTTGACTATATTTAATGATATACAAAGTAAGTTTTCAGAAATCTTTAATGAGAATATAAGTAAATTAGAAACTGTTACAAAAGAAGAAAAAAATTATTTAAATATTATTTATAAATTAAAATCAACAACATTAACAAAATTTGCAGATTTGGCCGAAGTTACAAAACCAGCAGCGACTCAAATTATCAATAAATTTATAAATAAAGGATATGTAACAAAAACAACTTCACCAGAAGATAAGAGATTTTGTTGTATTGAGCTTACTGATCAAATAAAAAAAGTTTTTATAGAAAGCTATAAAAAACTTAATCAAATCTGTAATGAATGCTTGTCATTATTGACTAAAGAAGAATTTGAATTTTTTAATTCATTATTATTAAAAATTAATGAAAATTTATAATAAAAAAACTAACCAATTGGTTAGCTAATTACTTAATGGAGCAGGTGATGGGAATCGAACCCACGTTAATAGCTTGGAAGGCTATAGTTCTACCATTAAACTACACCTGCATCACGTAATTAATTATAACATATAAAATTAATTTTTCAACAAAAAATTAAAGAAAATAATAAAAAAGTGAGGTAAAAGGTAAAAAAATGAGTAATGGAAAAAGACGATTTAGTGATAGAAGAGATGCTAAATTATGTAGAGATGTAATGGGAATGAATCAAATATGCATTGATTTAAAACCTAAAAGAGCACTAAGTGAGTTATATATAAATCAAAAAGTGGATGTTACTAACTTAGTGAAATATATAAATGAATATAAAGAAAAATTAAGTAAAGAAGAAAAGATAACTTACTTTCATGCATTTGCCATGGCAATAGGAAAAGTAATATATAATAGACCTCTTCTAAACAGATTTGTTAGTAATCGTCATGTTTATGAGCATAATGATATTTCATTATCTTTTGTTATGAAAGTAGGGTTTAATGATAAATCTGAAGAAATAATGGTTATTATGCCAATAGAAAAAGATGATAATATTTTTAGCTTAAGTAAAAAGATTAGTTCTAAGGTAAATAAGGTGCGTAAAAAGGGTGATACAGGGGAAGGCGCTAATGATGCTATTCAAATAATAAGTAAACTTCCTAATCTTATTCGAATTCCTATAGTAGGTATCTTTAAATTTTTGGACAGACATGGATGGTTACCGGAATTTTTAGTAAAAGATAATTTATATTATAGTAGTATGTTAATATCTAACATAGGGACTTTAAAATGTGGGGGAATTTATCATAATGTTACAGATTTTGGAACTTGTTCTGGCATTATTACAATAGGTGAAATTAAAGAACAAATAGAAAAAATAAACGGGAAAAATGTAACAAAATATTATTGTGAATTTGGTGTTACGATTGATGAAAGAATAGCAGATGGATTCTATTTTATTAAATCAATACATTTATTACAATATATTTTAAGTAACCCAGAATTATTGGAGGCAAGAGCAGATGAAAAAATTGAAATTAAATAAGAAGAAAGATAATAGAAGATGGCTTGGTCAATACGGAGATAAAAGAGCTAATTTAGAATATCCAAATACAAGTATGATTGATGCTTTAATGGAAGTATCTAGAAAATATCCAGAATATTATGCATATGAATATTTTGGCAACAAGGTAACATATAGAGTGTTTATGCGACAAATTGAAGATATTGCTAAAGCTCTTAAAAATTATGGCGTAGAAAAAGATGATCGTGTAACAATTTGTATGCCATCAACACCAGAAGCGATATGTATGGTATACGCAGTTAACTTAATTGGTGCAGTATCTTCAATGATTCATCCTTTATCAAGCGAGAAAGAAATAGAAAATTATATTAATCAAGCGGATTCTAAGTTTATGTTAACTTTAGATATAACTTTAGAGAAAGTTATGAACATCAAAAGAAATACTAAGTTACAAAAAATAATTGTAGCAAGTGCAGGAACATCTATGCCTCCACTTATGAGAGAATTATATAAAATAACTAATTACAAAAAGAATGTTAAATTACCTAAAGATGACGATATTGTTCCATGGAATAAATTTATAAGTAGTGCTCCAGATTATGTTGGTGTTTGTCATGAGCCTAGAAGTGCAGCAGATTTAGCAGTTATTTTATATAGTGGTGGCACTACTGGTACACCAAAAGGTATAATGTTATCAAATTTGTGTTTTAATGCTTTGGCTTTAGAAGCCCATGAAATGATTGATCAGGCAATCCCAGGTAATTCTGTACTAGCTCTTTTACCAATATTTCATGGTTTTGGATTAGCGGTATGTATACATGCACCTTTATTAAGAGGGATGAAATGTATTTTAATTCCACAATTTGATGCTAAGAAGTTTGGCGAATTAATTAAGAAAAATAGACCTAATTTTATAGTTGGGGTTCCAACTTTATATGAAGCTTTATTAAAACAAAAATTAAGGGAAAAAGATTTGGAATGTGTGGAAGCTGCTGTCTCTGGTGGCGATATTTTATCACCTGAGTTAAAGAAAAAAGTTGATAATTATTTAAAAGAACATGGTTCTAACGCTAGGGTACGAGTTGGGTATGGCTTAACCGAAGCTACAGCAGCGACTTGTTTATCTAAAGAAAATACTAATATTGAAGGATGTATTGGATTTCCACTCCCAGATACATATTTTAAAATAGTAAAAATAGATACTCATGAAGAAGCTGGTATTAATGAAGATGGAGAAATTTGTATCAGTGGCCCTACAATCATGACGGGTTATTTAAATAATGATGCAGAAACTCATCAAGTTTTAAGATATCATGAAGATGGAAAAGTATGGCTTCACACTGGTGATATAGGTTGTATGATGGAAGATGGTACTGTAATATTTAAGCAACGATTAAAGAGAATGATAGTATCTTCTGGATATAACGTATATCCTTCATATATAGAAAATATAATTATTAGTCATCCTAGTGTTCTTGCGTGTACCGTAATTGGTATTCCTCATAAATATAGAGGACAAGTTGCTAAAGCTTATATTGTGTTAAAAGATGGAATTGAACCAACTTCGGAAATAAAAAAAGAAATTCAAGAATTATGTAATAAAAATATTAGTAAATATGCGATTCCCAAAGAATATGAATATCGTAAACAATTACCAAAAACTTTAGTTGGAAAAGTAGCGTTCACTAAATTAGAAGAGGAAAGTAAGTAATGAAGAAAAAGGATAATTATATAGGTTATTATATAGTTTCTAGGATACTTAGATTTGCAGGATTTGTATGGTTTGGTGATAAAGTTATTGGCGAAGAAAATATCCCGAAAGAAGGAAGGTGTATTTTAGCTGGTAACCATTTAAGCGATATGGATGCTTATTTGTTATTTGCAGGAACTAAAAGACCGATACATTTTTTAGGTAAGAAAGAATTATTTGAAAGTTCTTTTGGATGGTTCTTTAAGATGATGCATTTAATACCAGTGGATAGAAAAAATAAGAATCCTGAAGCTAAAGCAAAAGCTATTGAAATATTAGAAGCGGAAAAAGTTTTAGGAATATTTCCAGAAGGAACTTATCACAAGGAAGATTTGTTATTGCCATTTAAGCCTGGAGTGATCAGTTTTGCCGAAAAAACTGGCGCTCCAATTATTCCATTTGCTATGGATAGTACATTTAAATTTAGGTGTCGTCCCGTTATTAAATTTGGTAAACCTATATATGTTAATAAAATTAAAGATCAAGATAAAGTAGCATATTTGGAAAAAATAGTAAGAGATCTGTTAATGGAATTGCAAGAGAATAGAAGAAACAATTAAAAATATTTGAAATGACGAAAAAAAATAAGATTTGAATTACCAAATCTTATTTTTTTATTAAAGGTATACATGGACCAAGAATTCTTTTATTGAGCATTTTTATCGTTCATAATTTTTAATTATTTCTGCATCATCAAAATGAATTTTTTCTCTACCGATAATTTGATAATCTTCATGACCTTTTCCTAGAACTAATAATATATCATTATAGTCCATCATCTCAATACCTTTTATAATTGCGTCTTTTCTATCATAGATTATTTCATAATTTGAACTGTGATTATCTTTGGTTATATCATTCATTATTTTTTGGGGATCTTCGGTTCGTGGATTATCGTTGGTAAATATAACATAATCACTTAATTTAGTGGCTGCATTTCCCATAATAGGTCTTTTTATTGGATCTCGATCACCACCACAACCTATAACAGTTATAACTCGATTTTTCTTAAGCTCATTATAGGCCATAATAACTTTCTCGACAGCGTCAGGAGTATGAGCATAATCTACTACTGCGTAGCCTTTACCAACTTTATATGTTTCACATCTTCCTTTTGGTGGATATACTTCATTTGTTATGTTTAATATCTGTTCAATATTAAATCCAACATTATTTAAAATAGCTAAGCAAGTCAAATAATTATAAATATTAAATTTGCTAGTTAAATTTGTTGTGACTTTATAACTTTTATTATTGTAACTAAATTCTAGGTAAGTATGGTCTGGTAATATATCATAGTTTTCTATTTTATAATCACCTTTAATACCGTAAGTTTTGTAATTTTTAAATATTTTAAACTGCTCAGATGCTTCATCATCACTATTAAGTATCATAGTAGCATCATCATTTAAATAGTTCACTATTTTTAGTTTTTCATTTAAATAAGCTTTCATAGTTTTATGATAATCTAGATGATCTTCAGTTAAATTGGTAAAAGCGCCACAACTAAATTTTAGGCCTGCAACTCTTTCAAAAGACAATGCATGGCTAGAAACTTCCATAACTAGATATTCAATACCATCATTAACGGCATCCCTTAGTAGTTTATATAATGTTAATATATCTGGTGTTGTATTATTAAGCTCAATATGTTTATCATTTTGGTAATATCCAATAGTTCCTAGGTAAGCTGCTTTAACGCCTAACTTTTGTAACATTTGATATGTTAAATAACAACTAGTAGTTTTTCCATTAGTTCCAGTTACACCAATAATTTTTAATTTATTAATTTCATTAGCATATTCACTTACTAAAGCGCTTTTTAAATATTCTTTTGAATCTTCAACTCTTTCATAAGGTATAACTAAATTTAAATCTTTTTCTCCAACTACTTTTGAAGCACCATTTTTGATTGCTTCTTCAATATAATTATGTCCATCTACCGTATTACCTACTATAGCAACAAAGATTTGACCATTTTTAACTAATTTTGAATTTGTTTCATATTTAATCATAATTTCACTTCCTTTTAAATTATATTATTAATAATAAATAATTTACTATATTAGTATAACATATTTTAAAGAATGGAATAGTAAAAAAATGTATGTTATAATACGGACATGAAGGTGATTTTATGGGTAAAATTATTTTAACTGGAGATAGGCCAACCGGAAAACTCCATTTGGGACATTATGTTGGCTCTTTAAAAAATAGAGTTAAACTCCAAAATAGTGGCGAATATGATGAAATATATTTGATGATTGCAGATAGTCAAGCTTTAACGGATAATTTTGATAATCCTAGAAAAGTCAGAGATAATGTTTTAGAAGTAGCTTTATTTTATTTAGCGTGTGGAATAGATCCTAATAAAACTAATATATTTATTCAATCACAAGTTCCAGCATTAACAGAATTAACTTTTTATTACATGAATTTAGTAACTGTAGCGAGATTGCACCGAAATCCGACAGTTAAATCAGAAGTTAAATTAAGAGGGTTTGAAGAAAGCATTCCATCTGGGTTTTTAAATTATCCAGTTAGTCAAGCAGCAGATATAACTGCTTTTGCTGCAACAACTATTCCAGTAGGGGATGATCAGCTTCCGATGATTGAACAGACAAGAGAAATTGTGCATTCATTTAATAGGATTTACGGAGAAATATTAGTAGAACCTAAAGAATTATTACCAGAAAGTAATAAAGAGAAAAGACTTCCAGGTATTGATGGAAAAGCTAAGATGAGTAAATCTTTAGGAAATTGTATTTATTTGGATGATAGTGATGAAGATATAAATAAAAAGGTTATGCAGATGTATACAGATCCCGATCATATAAAAGTAAGTGATCCTGGTAAAGTAGAAGGGAATGTTGTGTTTACTTATTTAGATGTTTTCTGTAAAGATAGTCATTTTGACACGTATTTACCAGAATATAAAAATTTAGATGAATTAAAGGAACATTATACGAAAGGTGGTTTGGGTGATGTTGTAATAAAAAGATTCTTAGCAAAAATTTTATGTGAAGTTATTAAGCCAATAAGAGAAAAAAGAGAAGAATTACTTCAAAATTTAGATTATGTATATGATGTGTTAAAACAGGGGACTGAAAAAGCTAATGAAAAAGCCACCATTACTTTAAATAGAGTTAGAGAACAGATGGGAATAGATTATTTTGAAAATAGTAAATTTTTAGATGAAATGAAAGAAAAATTTAATAAATAAATAATTAAGGAGTTAAAATAAACTCCTTTTTTGTTAGTAAATAACCAATATTTAACATTTATAATAGTTGTAAAGAAGAATAAGTAATTTAGATTGAAAAAAATAATAAATTTTGTTATTCTATATAATAGAAGAAGGTTGGTTATGGCTAGTTTAGATAAACATTTTCAAGTTAATCAAGATAATCTAGTTAGTGATACAAAAATGGTTTTCAAGGGAGTAAACTATCGTATCACCGTTTTAAGTGAGCGCCTTATTCGTTTTGAGTATTCTTTAGACGGAAAATTTTATGATGGTGCAACTGAACTAGTACATAATAGAAATTTTAGTGTTCCCAAAATAAAAACGGAACAAGATGATAAGTTTTTAGTTATAACAACTAAATATTTTATGTTGCAATACGCAAAAGAAAAACCATTTAAAGGTCCTTCTTTTGCTCCGGATTCAAATTTGAAAGTAAAGTTAGTGAATACAGATAAATTATGGTATTATGATCACCCAGAAGCAAGAAATTTTAAAGGCAGTGCGTTTAGTATAGAAGATTTCGGTAGTGAAACAACTTTATCTAAGGGACTATATTCCACTGATGGCTTTGCAGTGCTTGATGATTCTCATTCAATGTTAATTGATGCGGAAGGGTTTATGATATATAGCCCTACAAAAAGGCAAGATTTCTACCTATTTGCTTATAGAAGAGATTTTGGACTTTGTTTAAAAGATTATTTTACATTAACAGGTTATCCTCCTTTAATTCCAAGGTATGCCTTAGGTATATGGTGGAATAGGGATCAAATTTATAGTTTTGAAGATACTAAAAAGTTAATAAAAGCATTTAATAAATATGATATACCTATCTCGGTTTTATTATTGAGTGAATTTTGGCATAATAAAGATAAAAATAATTACAATTTGTATAAAACTGGTTATACATTTAATAAAGAATTATTTCCAAAACCTGAAGAATTTACAAAATGTATGCATGAACATGGTATAAGAGTAGGAGTGAATTTAGATGGTTCTGAAGGAATTGGTCCAATAAATGATGGATATTTGAAAATGTGTCAAGAATTAAATTTTCCAACAGATCAGAACATTCCTTTTAAAGTTTTAAACAAAGAATTCATCGTTAGTTATTTCCATACATTAATTGACCCATTATATAAATTAGGCGTGGATTTCTTTTGGTTAGATACAAAAGACGAAACAATTACTAGAGTGCTTAACTATTATCATTTTAATGATTTCAAAAAATTTCAAGAAAAAAGAGGAATGATATTATCTCGAAATGGTGGAAAAGCAGCGCATTTATATCCTGCGCATTATTCAGGAGAGACAAAAGTAGGGTGGGATACTTTAAAATATTTGCCTTACTTTAATTCGACAGGAAGTAATATTGGACTTTCTTGGTGGAGTCACGATGTTGGAGGATATAAGAGTGGTATGGAAGATAGTGAGTTGTATTTAAGATATGTTCAATTATCAACATACAGCCCAATATTTAGATTTAGCGCTAAAAGAGGAGCCTATTATAAAAGAGAACCATGGCGTTGGGATATGAAAACTTATACAATAGTTAAAGATTATTGTAAATTAAGACATAGATTAATTCCATATATATATACTGAGAGTTATAAATATCATAAGACTTGTTTACCATTAATTCAGCCATTATATTATTATTATCCAGAATTATTTGATGAACCAGTGTATAGAAATGAATATTATTTTGGTTCAGAATTATTAGTAGCACCAATTACTAAACCCAAAGATGTAATTATGGATAGATCAGTTGAAAAAATATTCTTGCCAAAAGGCGTCTGGTATGATTTTAAAAGCGGGAAAAAATTTATTGGTAACAAACACTATATTTCATTTTTTAAAGATGAAGATTATCCAGTCTTTGCAAAAGCTGGAGCTATTATTCCAATGACAGTTTTAGATGAAAATATTAATGATACATCCACTCCAAAAAAGATGGAATTAGATATATTTCCGGGTAATAGTAGCGTCTATAGATTATATGAAGATGATGGAATATCTTCATTGTATGAGGAAGGATACTATATTACAACTGCAATTGATTTTAGTTATGCTAGTGATAATTATTCCCTATCTATTCACCCTGTAGAAGGAAAGACAGGAATAATACCGGATTCAAGAGATTATAAAATTAAATTTAGAAATACAAGAATGCCTGAAAAGGTTATTGTGAGTATAAATGATAAAATTATTGATAATTATACTATTTATACAGATGATAATGATTTTATAGTCGAAGTAAAAAATGTTGATACAAGAAGACAATTAGATGTAAGCTGTTTGGGCAATAATATAGAAATAGATGCGCAAAGAATATTTAATGAAGATATTAATGAAATTATTAGTGATTTAAAAATAGAAACTTTGTTAAAAGAGAGACTAGCAGCAATAATCTTTAGTGATAAACAAATTAATAAAAAAAGAATTGCTGTTAAGAAACTAAAAAAAGCAGGACTTGATGAAATATTTATTAAAATGTTTCTTAAACTTCTTGAATATATGGAAGAAATTTAATATAATATGGCTAGCAGATGAAGAAAGAGTAGTAGTAGTAGAAGCTTAAAAGAGAGTTAGTGGAAGGTGTAAACTGACAAGCAGATATTATGAACTTGCTTTTGGATGTTTTAGGGTTGTTCCTATATAAACTATATAAGAAGAAATTAAGGTGGTACCACGGGTAAAACTCGTCCTTTAGGTATCATCTTTTTTATTTAGGAGGAATTATGGAAAAATTAACAGCAGCACTCATATTATTTTTAGTTTTATTAATTATTATCTTTTTAGTGGATTACTTATTTGTTAAAAGAAAATATTATAAAAGATTAACTGGAAAGAAAAAGAAAGGTAGAAGTAAAAAAACTAACGAGCTCACAGAAATAGCTTACTTATTGGGAAAATTTAAATTAGATAAAAACAAATTGCCATTAACATATTTATTAGTATCAATATCATTTATTAATGCTATTATTATTTCATTAGTGGCGGTAGTAATTATTGTTTTAAATATTAATATTATTGTGCAACTGTTAATAGGATTTATTTTATTAATTGCACTTATTTATGCAATTTATGAATTATTAGGGAGATATTTAGTAAAGAAGGGTTATGGTAAAAATGAATAGTAAAGAAATTGAAACAAAATGGATAAAATATTGGGAAGAGCATAAGACATTCAAAACAGATATAACAGACTTTTCAAAGCCTAAATTTTATGCTTTAGATATGTTTCCGTATCCATCAGGAGTAGGGCTTCATGCGGGTCATCCAGAAGGGTATACAGCTACTGATATTGTTTGTCGTATGAAAAAAATGCAAGGGTTTAATGTTTTACATCCAATGGGATTTGACTCATTTGGTTTGCCTGCAGAGCAATATGCGATAAAAACTGGTAATCATCCTGGCGTTTTTACAGCGCAAAACATTGAAACTTTTACAAATCAATTAAAAATGTTAGGTTTTTCATATGATTGGAATAGAGTTGTAAGTACTAGTGATCCTTCGTTTTATAAATGGACTCAATGGATATTTAAAAAACTATATGAAGATGGTTTAGCTCGTGAAATAGAAATGCCAGTAAATTGGTGCGAAGAGCTTGGAACAGTTTTGGCTAATGATGAGGTAATAGATGGCAAAAGTGAGCGTGGTGGTTATCCAGTAGTGCGCAAAAACATGCGTCAATGGGTAATTGATATGCCAAAATATGCTGAGAGATTACTTGAGGGGTTGGATGAAATTGATTGGCCAGAATCTACAAAAGAAATTCAAAGAAATTGGATTGGCAAGAGTATTGGAGCTCATGTTGATTTTAAAATAAAAGATACTGATAAAAAATTCACAGTATTTACAACCAGATGTGATACTCTATTCGGTGCTACTTATTGTGTGCTATCACCAGAACATGAATTAATTTCTGAAATAACTAGTGAAGAATGTCGTGAACAAGTAGAAGCGTATAAAGAAGAATGTGCTAAAAAGTCGGATTTGGAAAGAACTGAACTTAATAAAGAAAAAACAGGAGTTTTTGTAGGAGCTTATGCAATTAATCCTGTTAACAATAAGGAAATACCAATTTGGATAAGTGATTATGTATTAGCTAGTTATGGAACTGGAGCAATTATGGCAGTTCCTGCTCATGATGAAAGAGATTATGAGTTCGCTAAAAAATTTAATATTCCTATTATTCCGGTTATTGAACAAATTACTGGAGAAAAAAGAGAAAATGAGAAATTCAAAAATAGTGTAGTTGCTGTTTTATATGATGAAGAAATTGATAAATATTTAACGATTAATTGGCATGAAAATGGTGGTAGATTATTTGTTGGAGGAACTCGCTTAGAAAATGAAAGTCCTAAGGTTTGTGCAATTCGTGAAATATCTGAAGAAACTGGTTATACTGATATAGAATTCGTTAAAGAAATAGCACCAATTAATCATCATTATTATGCATATAATAAAAACCAAGCATATGAAATAGAATGTGTAGGTATGTTGTTTAAATTAAAGAGTAAAAAATGTGAAAAACAACATTTAGATGAAGATGAAAAGAATTTCTTTGATGTTGAATGGGTAGATAGAAATGTTATAGAAGCTGAAATCAAAGATGAATTACACAAAACTGCTTTCTTAAACTTAATGACTGATCAAGCTTATACTGGTGACGGGAAAATGATTAACTCTGATTTCTTAAATGGACTTGATAAACAAAGCGCAATTGATAAAATGATTGGTTGGTTAGAAGAAAGAAATTTGGGTAAAAAGAAAATAAATTATCGTCTAAGAGAATGGATTTTCGCTCGTCAAAGATATTGGGGAGAACCTATTCCAGTAGTACATAAAGAAGATGGAACAACTTTTGCTTTAGATGATTGTGATTTACCACTTGTTTTACCAGAATTAGAAAATTATGCTCCGCAAGGAGGATTAAGCCCATTAGAGTCAGCATCTGAATGGAAAAACATTACTTATAAGGGAGAAAAAGTTAAAAGAGAAACTTCTACAATGCCAGGAAGTGCTGGATCTAGTTGGTATTTCTTAAGATATATTGATCCAAATAATACCGAAGAATTTGCTAAAAAAGAATTACTAGATCATTGGATGCCAGTTGATTTATATGTTGGTGGACCTGAACATGCAGTTGGCCATTTATTATATTCTAGAATGTGGAATAATTATTTATATGACAAGGGGTTGGTTCCTACTAAAGAACCATTTAAAAAATTGGTTCATCAAGGAATGATTCTAGGAGCTAATGGTATTAAAATGGGCAAAAGATATCCGGAATACTCTGTTAATCCAAATGATATCGTTGATAAATATGGGGCTGATACTTTAAGGTTTTACGAAATGTTTATGGGACCACTTGAGGCTGATAAGCCATGGAATAATCAAGGTGTGGAAGGAAGCCGTAAATTTTTAGATCGTGTATGGCGTTTATATGTTGACGATAATAAGATAAGTGATAATGATAACAAGAATTTAGAAATGGTTTATCATCAAACGGTAAAAAAAGTTACCAATGATTATGAATCACTTAATTTTAATACTGCAATTAGTCAAATGATGATATTTATTAATGCGGTTTATAAAGAAGAAGTATTTCCTAGAGAATATGCCGAAGGTTTTATTAAACTTTTAAATCCAATTGCTCCATTTATGACAGAAGAAATTTGGGGAAAATTAGGTCATAGCGAAACTATTGCTAATGAATGTTGGCCAAAATATGATGAATCTAAAACCGAAGATGATTCATTTGAAATTGGCGTACAAGTTAATGGTAAGCTAAGAGCTTCTATTAAAATAGTTAAAGATGAAGATAAAGATTCTGTTATCGAAAAAGCATTAAATGAAGAAAATGTTCAAAAACATATTGAAGGAAAAGAAGTAATAAAAACAATTGTTGTACCAAATAAAATTGTTAATATTGTTGTTAAATAAAAGTTTGAGCACAACCCTAAAATGGATTGTGCTTTTTTTGCTCTTAATTAACCAAAATAATAAAGATTATATTTATTATGGATAGTAATAGGATTATAAAATCTTTCTTACTCACAGATACTTCTAATCTAATTTTATAAATTAAAGATGGTAAGCGCCTGGCTAGTAAAATATTCCTAATGGCATTATAGAAAACTAATATTTTACATGCAATATTAAAATAAAATTTATATAAGTAAAATAACTTGTTAATAAAATAGAATTAACTTATAATATTACGTGAAAGGTGATTCTTATGGAAAATACTACTTTACTGCCTGCTGATAGATATGTCGTAATTAATAAGAGTATTTTATCTGATACTGATAGATCCATTGTTATTAATTTATATCAGCCACTAATTGGATCATTAGCAGTATCGTTATATTTTACACTTTGGAATGATTTAGGGATAACTAATATAATGAGTAGAGACTTGATTCATCATCATTTAATGGTTGTGCTTAAAAGTGGTATTAGTAATATTAAAATTGCTAGAGAATCTTTAGAATCTTTTGGTTTATTAAAGGCATATGTTAAATATGGCAGCATTAATGACTATGTCTATGAGTTGTATTCTCCCTTAACTCCTCAAGAATTTTTTAATCATCCAATATTAAACGTTGTTTTATATAACAATGTAGGAGAAAGAGAATATGAAAATTTAAAAACTATGTATAAAACACCTAGAGCAGATTTAAGAGAATATACGGATGTTACAAAAAAATTAGATGATGTATATGATACTTCAAAATTTACTTTATCAAATGATTTAAGAGATAAAACTAGTAATAGTATAATGGTTGAATCTAGAATTAATTTTGATGAAATCATTTCCAGTATTCCTAAAAATATTATTAACGAAAGAGCATTTACAAAAAAGACAAAAGATTTAATAAATGATTTAGCGTTTATTTATAATATAGATACATTAAAAATGACAGAGCTTATTAGAAGTGTTCTTAATGAATATGGAAATATTGATAAAAACGGTTTAAGAATTGTTGCTAGAAAAGATTATCAATTTAAAAACGGAACACTTCCGACATTAATATATAGAACACAACCTGATTATTTAAAAAATCCTTTAGGAGATAATTCGAAAAAAGGAAGAATTATTAATGTTTTTGAAAATACAACTCCTTATGATTTTTTAAGACACAAATACCATGGAGCTAAACCAACTGCCAGAGATTTAAAATTATTGGAAAAATTAGTAATCGATTTGGAATTATCACCAGCAGTAGTGAACGTTTTGATAGATTATGTATTAAGAAAGAATAATAATCGTTTAACTGATGCCTATGTTGAAACAATTGCGGCTCAATGGAAACGCGCGGGGTTAAAAACAGCTAGTGAAGCAATGGATTTTGCCGAAAAAGAACATAAGAAACTGCAAAAGAAAGAAGTTCCTAAAAAGGCGCAATCAGTTGAAACGCCAATTTGGTTTGATAAAAAGATTACTGATGATAATTTAACTAAGGAAGAAGAAAAAGAATTAAAAGATTTATTAAAGGAGTTTAATTAAAATGGAATTAAAAATTGATGGCAAAAATTTCCGAAGTAAACAAGAAGCTGAATATAATGAAGCATTAAATAATGATGACTATAAAGCTTTAGTAAAAAAATTGAAAATTAGTGAGAGTGAAGCCAAGAAAAATACTATAAAATTGTTTGATTCTTTAGAAGAACTTTCACATTGTAAAAATTGTAGTAATTTATATGAATGTCAAAATAAAGTTAAAGGGTATGTTTATTTTCCAGAATTAAAAGAAAGTAATTTATATTTTTCTTATATACCTTGTAAATATAAGAAGAAAGCTATGAAAATGGCCGAATCAAAAAAAACTAACCAAAGTATTTTGGATAGCGCCAAATTAAAAGATATAAAAATTACAAAAAATAGAACAGAAATAATAAAATGGATTAAAGATTATTATGATAAATTCGATCCTTATACCACTAATAAAGGATTATATTTACATGGTAATTTTGGAACAGGTAAAACTTATCTAATAGCAGCTTTATTAAATGAACTTAAAAATAAATTTGGGGTAAATATTGAAATAGTATATGTCCCAGAATTATTAAGAAAGCTTAAAGAAAATTTAAGTTTGGTCGGAGATAAATTATATTATTTGGAAAATGTATCAATATTACTATTAGACGACATTGGAGCTGAAAAAGTAACAGGATGGGGAAGAGATGAAATCCTTGGCACAATTCTTCAAACTAGAATGAATAGTGGAATGCCAACATTTTTTACCTCTAATTTAACTATTCCAGAGCTCGAAAAGCATTTAAGTTTAACAAAGGATAATGAAGATTTAGTCAAAGCAAAAAGAATTATTGAAAGAATTAAATTTTTAACAGATGATATTGAATTATTAGGAAATAACTATCGTGAATAGTTATTTTTTGTTTATAAAACAAAAGTTCGTTTTGAGGTTGACATCAAAAAAACTTTAAGGTAAAATGGAATTATCAGAGAGTGAAGGAGAAAAAATGAATAAATCAAAAGATGTAAAAAATACAGATAAAGCATTAGAACAAGTTTTAAAAGATATTGAAAAACAATTTGGTGCTGGTGCTATTATGAAATTAGGGGCTGACGAACATATTAAAATAGATGTAACAAGCACAGGGTCCATCGCTCTAGATGTCGCACTAGGTGTCGGGGGATTTCCTAGGGGAAGAATAATTGAAATCTATGGTCCAGAATCATCTGGTAAAACAACAATTGCACTACAAGCGATAGCCGAAGCGCAAAAAGCTGGTGGAAGAGCAGCTTTTATTGATGCAGAACACGCACTAGACCCAGTTTATGCTAGAAGCTTGGGTGTTGATATTAATGAGCTATTATTAAGTCAACCTGATACTGGAGAACAAGCATTAGAAATATGTGATGCACTTGTTAAAAGTGAAGCAATTGACTTAATAGTAATAGATTCAGTAGCAGCTTTAGTACCTCAGGCAGAAATAGACGGAGAAATGGGAGATAGTCATGTTGGACTTCAAGCAAGGCTTATGTCACAAGCTTTAAGAAAATTATCTGGAACATTAAATAAGACAAATACTACAGCGATATTTATAAATCAATTAAGAGAAAAAGTTGGAGTATTATTTGGTAATCCGGAAACCACTCCGGGAGGTAGAGCGTTAAAGTTTTATTCTACTGTTAGATTAGATATTCGTCGTGGTGAACAAATAAAACAAGGCGATCAGATTTTAGGAAATAGAACAAATATTAAAGTCGTTAAAAATAAAGTTGCACCACCATTTAAAACAGCTTGTGTAGATATCATGTATGGGGAAGGAATTTCTCATGAAGGTGAATTAGTAGATATTGGTAGTGAAATTGGAGTTATTGATAAAAGTGGTGCTTGGTATGCTTATAAAGGTGAAAAGATAGGCCAAGGAAAAGAGAATGTTAAAGCTATGCTTCGTGGAAATCCAGAGATGGCATTAGAAATCGAAGCAAAAATTTATGAGCATTATGGTTTTGAGAAATCGAAGACGAAAAAAGATGATGAATAGTCTTCTTTTTCTTTGAGATTATTTTTCTTGCTAAATGAAATATTTAAGCTTATAATAAAAATATAGATAATTATATTTAATATATTTTCTGTAAAAGATAGAAATGGAGTGGAAAGATGGATAATATAGCCGTTATCATCTTATTTCTATTTCTTGGGATTATAATTGGAGCAGTAGCAATGATTATTGTAAACTCTTTAAAAGGAGTTAATGCTCAAAATAAAGCTAATAAATTATTAGATGATGCTAAAAGAGAAGCAGAAAAACATAAAAGGGATACACTTTTAGAACTTAAAGAAGAGTCTTATAAATTAAAGCAACAAACAAGTGCTGAAATAAAAGAAAAAAAACAAGAGATAAAAGATAGTGAAGATAGACTTATTAGTCGCGAAAACAATTTAGACAAAAGAGAAGAAATGTTACAAAAACGTGACATGGCTTTAGATGAAAAAGAAAATAATTTGTTAGTTAAACAACAAAGTTTACAAGAAAAAGAAGATAAGATGGATAAACTTCTTAAACAAGAAGTTTTAGAATTAGAAAAAATCTCGGGATTAAGTAAGGAAAAGGCACATGATTTAATTATGGCTAAAATTGAATCAGATATGGCTTTAGAAATTGCGGAGTATATTAGAGATGAAGAAGCAAAAGCAAAAATTGAAGCTAATGATAAAGCAAAACAATTAATAGTTAGCAGTATGGAAAGATATGCAGATGACGTTGTTGGTGTTCAAACAGTTTCAACTATAGATTTGCCTAATGATGAAATGAAGGGGAGATTGATTGGTAGAGAGGGCCGAAATATAAGAACATTCGAATCTGTAACGGGAGTAGATTTATTAATAGATGATACACCTGAAACAATTGTAATCTCTTCATTCGATCCTTTAAGAAGAGAAATAGCAAAAATTACAATAGAGACATTAATTAAGGATGGAAGAATTCATCCTAGCAGAATTGAAGAGGTTTATGATAAAACTTGTAAAGATGTCTTTAACAGAATTACTGAAATAGGTAATAATGCTATTACCGATTTAGGTATCTCAAAAATGGATCCAGAACTTATTAATCTAGTTGGTAAATTGAATTTTAGAACAAGTTATGGTCAAAATGCTTTAAAACATTCAATTGAGGTAGCTAATTTATGTGGCTTGATGGCTGCAGAACTTGGCGAAAATGTTACTTTAGCAAAAAGAGCTGGTTTATTACATGATATTGGTAAAGCAATAGATTTTGAAATTGAAGGTAGTCATGTAGAAGTTGGTGAACAAATTGCTAAAAAGTACCATGAAAATGACACAGTAATCGATGCCATAGTATCGCATCATGGCGATAAATCAGCGAAATCAATTATTGCCGTATTAGTAAGTGTTGCGGATACTTTATCTGCGGCTCGTCCTGGAGCAAGAAATGATTCATTGGAAAATTACATTAAGCGTTTGGAGCAACTTGAAGAAATTGGGAATTCTTTTGAAGGCGTTGAAAAAGCATATGCAATGCAAGCTGGAAGAGAAATTAGAGTTATGGTTAAACCAAATGAAATTGATGATTCAAATAGCTATAAAATAGCAAGAGAAATGAAAGAAAAAATTGAATCCGAAATGCAATATCCAGGAACCATTAAAATCACGGTTATTAGAGAAACTAGAGCTCAAGAAGAAGCAAAATAAGCTTCTTTTTTACTGGTAAAAAATTTAAAAAACAAAAAAGTTATAGGATAGGTGGTAATTCCTATGCTTAGATATTACAGTATATTTAAGAATAGTATGTTATGTTGTTGCTAGTGGTTTAACAAAGTATGATTCAAGACATCTACATTAATATAAAAGAACAATTACACCATTTACAACTTGTATTTCATAATTATAAAACATAAAAAAATATTCTTTGGTAAGAATATTTTTTTGATTGTAATTAATCTTCTTTTCTATTTACTTCCATAATTACTGGCAAAATAATAGGTCTTCTGCCTGTTAATTCATTAATATAAGGCAGTAATTCTAAGATAACTTGATTTTTTAAATCAGTATAATTATATAAAGAATTTTTTAAGAAATTATTTACAATTTCACTTATTTTGTGTTCAATTTTATTCATTAATTCTTGATTTTCATTTACTAGAACAAAACCTCTAGCGGTAACATTTGGTTTGATTAATAATTTACGAGTTAAAGTGTTAATATTTAAAATAGTAATTAATATACCATCTTGGCTCATTAACTTACGATCTTTTATAACAACACTTCCTACATCTCCTACACGGGAACCATCTACATAAACATCTCCCGCTTGTATTGTTCCGTTACGATATACTTTGCCATTTAATAGTTCTACAACATCGCCATTACCACAAATAAAGGTGTTTTCTTCAGGAATGTCACAAAGAGTAGCGATATTAGCATGCTGTTTTAACATTCTAAATTCACCATGCATTGGCATAAAATATTTTGGTTTTATAATTCTTAACATCCATTTTAATTCTTCTAATTTAGCGTGTCCTGAGGTATGAATATCACTAAATTCAGTATTAGTAAATACTCTAACACCTTTCAAATATAACTTATTAATAATTCTATTGATGCTTTCAGAGTTTCCTGGAATTGGGCTTGATGAGAATATTACCAAATCATCTGGTAGTAGAGAAATTTGTTTGTGAGTTCCATTAGCAATACGAGAAAGTGCTGCTAGAGGTTCTCCTTGAGAACCAGTACATAATATACAAATTTCACTTCGTTTTAAGCTTTTTGCTTGGTTACTATCAATAAATATTGATTTATCAGTAATAAGACCATTGTTTAAAGCTAGTTCAATTGAAGCCTCCATACTTCTTCCGAATACAATTATTTTGCGATTATATTTTTTACATGTTTCTACTATGTGTTTAACCCGGAAAATATTTGAAGCAAAAGTGGCGATTATAACCCGTCCAATGTGTCGCCCAATGATGTCATTTAAAGTTTCATCTACAACTGATTCGCTATTAGAAAAACCAGTTGATAAAGCATTAGTCGAATCACTTAATAATAATGTAACACCTTTATCTCCTAAACGAGCCATTTTGTGAATGTCAGCCATTGGACCAATTGGAGTTAAGTCGAATTTAAAATCTCCAGTTTCAAATATAATTCCATTTGGTGTATGAATAACTAATGCAAAACTATCTGGAATAGAGTGTGTAGTATTAACAAATTCAACATTCATATGTTTAAAGTTAACTACTAAATCTTTATCAATTATTTCAATATTTTTATAATTAATATTACGTTCCTCTAATTTTTTATTAATTAAATCTTTTGCAATTTTAGGAGCATAAATAACCGGAATATTTATTTGTTGTAATAAAAAAGGTATTCCTCCAATGTGGTCTTCATGTCCGTGAGTTATAAATAAAGCTTTAATTTTATTTTCATTTTGTTTTAAATATGTTACATCTTGAATAACATAGTCAACTCCTAAAAGTCCAATTTCTGGAAACATAACTCCTGCATCGATAATTATAATTTCATCATCATGAGTAATAACATACATGTTTTTACCAACTTCTCCAAGACCACCTAAAGCAACTATACTTGTTGCACAGTTTTCCTTCATAATTTCCCTCTTTCTTTAAAATAAAAGTTTTGTAACTGATAATAATTATACCTTAAAAAGCCGCTTATGTCTATAAATTTAGTATAAAAAGTGTTTTAAAAAATGTATAAGTCTGTTATTATTAAAGGGGTGAATATAATGGGATTATTTAGTAAATTAAGAAATTTAATAACAAAAAAAGAAGAAGTTAAAAATATAAATGAGCAGGAGGAACTAAAAAATTATGATGAAGGCTTAAAGAAGACTCGTGATAATTTTATTTCTAAATTAAATATATTAGGTATTAAATATACTAAAGTATCTGAAGAGTATTTTGAAGAACTTGAGAGTATTTTAATTATGGCTGATATTGGGGTTAATAGAGTCATGAAATTTATGGATAAACTAAGAGACAGAGTAAAAGAGGAAAATATTACTGATACAGGATACTTAAAAGAAGTAATTGTAGATGAACTTTTAGTGATATATGTTGAAGGTGAAAGTCTATCTGATAAAATTAACTTTGCGAAAAATGGACCAACAGTTATACTAATGGTAGGAGTTAATGGAGTTGGGAAGACAACAACTATAGCCAAATTAGCTCATAAATATATTAATGAAGGCAATAAAGTTATGATGATTGCTGGAGATACTTTTAGAGCAGGAGCAGTATCGCAATTAGAAATTTGGGCAAAAAGAACTGGAGCTTCTTTTTATGGAGTTGAAGATAACGATCCAGCAAGCGTTATATATGATGGCCTTTTAAAAGCCAAAGAAGAGAATGTTGATATTGTTTTAGTAGATACGGCAGGAAGACTTCAGAATAAAATTAATTTAATGAAGGAATTAGAAAAAATTAATAAAGTTATTGAGACACATATTGACGGTGCTCCTCATGAGACATTATTAGTAATTGATGCATCAACTGGTCAAAATGGGATAATGCAAGCTATGGCTTTTAAAGAAATAACAAATATAACTGGTATCGTATTAACTAAGTTAGATGGTACTGCTAAAGGTGGAATAGTACTTGCAATTAAAGAAGAAGTTAATTTGCCAGTCAAATTTATTGGCTTGGGTGAAAAAATGACTGATTTAAAACCATTTGATATTGAAAACTATATTTATGGTTTATTTAAGGATATGATTTAATGGAAAAGTTTTTATACTATAATGCATTATATTTAATTTATAAAAATTTGATAAATGATAAAACTTCAGAAATATTTGATTTATATTACGGAGAAAATTTATCCATGCAAGAAATTGCCGATTTAAAGAATATTTCAAAAAGTAGAGTAGGTATTATTATCAAAAACGTAGAAAAAAAGCTGGATAATTATGAAAATGCTCTAGGAATATACCAAAAGAATAATAAATTAACTGAAATATTAGAATTAAATAATTTAGAAAAAATAAAAGAAGAAATAGAAAAAATAATCAAAGGAGAATAATTATGTTTGAGTATATGGGTGATAGAATTTCTAATGCCATTAAGAATATTAGAGGAATGGGGAAAATTACTGAATCTAATATAAATGATGCAATGAAAGAAATTAGAATGGCTTTACTAGAAGCAGATGTTAATTACAATGTGGTTAAAGAATTTACAAGTAAAGTCAAAGAAAAAGCTTTAGGAGCAGAAGTTTCTAAAAGCTTAAAACCAGATGAATTATTTATAAAAATAGTTAAAGATGAACTAGTAGAATTATTAGGTGGAGATTATGTGCCCCTTCATATTGAAGACAAATTTGAAATAATTATGTTATGTGGTCTTCAAGGTAGCGGTAAAACAACTACTGCAGGAAAACTTGCTAATTTACTTAGAAAAAAACATAATCGCAAACCTTTATTGGTAGCATGTGATATTTATAGACCAGCAGCAATAGAACAATTAAAACAAATTGGAGCTTCTTTGAATATACCTGTTTATACAGAAACAAATAAATCAGTATTAGAAATTGCTAACAATGCTATCATTTATGCTAAAGATAATAATTTGGATTATGTAATAATCGATACAGCAGGTAGACTTCAAATAGATGAAACACTAATGCAAGAGTTAAAAGACGTTGCTAGCAATATAACATTAAATGAAATTATTTTAGTAATTGATGCAATGATGGGGCAAGATGCTATAAATGTTATTACTGGTTTTAATGATAGTTTATCTTTAACAGGCTGCGTTTTAACAAAAATGGATGGAGATACTAAAGGTGGAGTAGCTTTATCTTTAAGACACTTAACTAATGTTCCAATTAAGTATATTGGTAATTCTGAAAAAATGGATGGCTTGAGTGAATTTTATCCAGTAAGAATGGCTGAACGTATTTTGGATATGGGCGATATTCTGTCAATTGCAGAAAAAGTGGAAGGAATAGTTTCTGAAGATGATGCTAAATTGCAAGCTGAGAAAATGAAAAAAGGGACTTTTGATTTAGAAGACTTTTTAAGCACTTTGAAACAAATAAAAAAATTAGGCCCACTGGAAAATATTTTAAAGCTGTTGCCAGGAGCTAGAAATATGGGAATTAACAATATATCGATAGATCCTAAAGATATGGCACATGTAGAAGCAATAATACTTTCAATGACCCCGTACGAAAGAAGACATCCGGAAATTTTAAAGGCAACTAGAAAGCAAAGAATTGCTAAAGGGAGTGGTAGAAGTGTTGAAGAGGTCAATAAACTTTTAAAACAATTCGAAATGATGAAAACAATGATGAAACACATGAGTAATGGCAAGATGAAAATGCCGTTTTAAACAAAGGTTCATATGAAAAATAAAAAGATTATAATTTTTTTATCAATTATTGTAGGAATTATAATAGTTTTAGGTTTATATTTTCGTTATATAGATAGTGCTAGAGTAAGAAATGGAATTGAACCAAAATTTACAATAAAAATAGTTAATGATAATGGAAATAAGGTTACTTATTGGGGATTGGGTTATAAGGTAATTAGATATCCAAGCATAAGCCCTAGTGAACCATATAAAAATAATAAAGGGGTAAAATATGGTAATTGGTTTATAAAATATAAATTAAATCAAAATAAGGAAATTTTAGAAATTGTAGATACTACTAAAAATATTAAGGATTTTGTTTGTGCGGAATCTTTAGAAGAATTTTATAGTGATGAACAATACAGTTATTATTTTAGCTGTATTAAAAGTTCATATATATTAGTAAAATATAAAGATGGTTCTCAAATTACGGTATCTGAAGCTTTGAAAAATGGAGAGATTAGTATATCCGATTTACCTAATTATAATATTAACTATTATAAATACGAAAAATAAAAAAGTAGAAGCCAAAATAATTATTATACTTTTTTTTATAGAGTATTAAAACTTTGCAAGTCATGTTTGTTAGGAAGTTATTGTTATGATGATTTTCTAGTTAATTTTTGTACACTTTGATCCAATTGGTTTCTATATTCAAGCGTGTGAAAATTAGGAATAATTCCTAATTTTTTAATGTTGATAAAATAATCTAATTCTGATTTGGCGTTTTGTAATAACATTTTCTTTAAAATGTATAAAGCCTTATCTCTATCTTCTAAATATATAAAATACAATTCCATAGCTATTATGTATCCCATAATATAATTATCAACGTCTAAATTTTCTTGAGAAAATAAATATTCAGTTTTTGCAGAATCCAATTCAAGTAGTTCATTTGCTACTTTTTTTAAATCTTTGTTTCTTTGATATCCGTTAGGTAATAAACTTTCTGCCGTAATTAAATCTATTTTATGAGAGGTAACTTTTCCTATTTCGACCATTGTATTATGGTTTGTGGCTTTTATAATGGTAGAATTTTCTTGGCCGAAAGTTGAGCTTAAGAAATCTGCACCGATCATTTCAAAGAAAGCTGTAATAATTTCAGTATAAAAATAGTGAGGAGCAAATAAATTTAAAAAGTTAATTGAGTAACTAGTTCCATGAGCATATTCATGAATTGACGTAATAATATCATTAATAGTATATTCTCTATAAATTTGAATAAAAGCTTCATTATTATGTGGGATATATAATGTCATTCCAGCATATGATACTTTTGCATCTGGGGGCAAAAACATAGTATGATCATTACGCCGCAAAAAAATTTTCATGAAATGATTAAAAAAGAATGATCCCAAAGATTTATAAAAATCGTGAGTAAACGTTAAAATATCTTTAGGTGTTAAAGAACATTGTTTTAACTGGGAAACATTTTGAATTCTTGTGTTATTTACCCGGCTAAAATCTTGATATAATGACCAGAAAGGTATAACACTATTTAAAACATCTTTTTCTGAAGTGTATAAATTTAATAATTTTTCGTTATTTTTATCTTCTTGCTCCTCTAAAAATTTTCTTAGATTCAATCCTGTTCTAAAATATAGTTCTTTTAAATCGGGATCTTGTTCTTTGTCCCAAAGCATGATACATTCATTCAATCTTTCCTGGATATCGTCAATTGTCCAATTATATTTAGCCATAACCCCACACCTTTTAAGCGATGTATACTTTAACATAAATAATTATTTTTAACAATAAAAACTATTCAAAATATAGCTAATTTGCAAATAATAAAAATTTAATATATAATGAAAGCGGTGATATTTATGCAAATTGAATCAGTTGAAGAACCAATTATTGCCATAAGAATTAGTCAATATCCAGAAGATAATAAATCAGAATTTTTGTTATTAGGGAGAAGTAATGTTGGCAAAAGTAGTTTTATTAACACTTTAATAGAAAGAAAAAATTTTGCAAGAACCTCTTCAAAACCTGGTAAAACGCAAACGTTAAATTTTTATTTAGTTAATAAGGATTTCTATTTGGTAGATGTGCCAGGGTATGGTTTTGCAAATGTATCTAAAGAAACGCAAAAAAAATTTGGAATAATGATCGAAGATTATTTGAAAAATAGAGATAATTTAAAACATGTTTTTTTGTTAGTTGATTATCGCCACAAACCAACTGAAGATGATATTTTGATGTATAATTTCTTAAAATATTATAATCTTAATATAACAATTGTAGCAACTAAGTATGATAAAATAACCAAAAATGGCCGAGTGAAACAAGATAAATTAATTAAAGAAACTTTAAAATTAGAAGAAAATGAAAATTTTATTCCTTGGTCTACTATAACTAAAAAGGGAAGAGCAGAAGTTTTAGATATCATTAATGGTTATACAAAAGAAATTTAGAAAAGGCGGTTTTATGGATAAAAAGGGATTTACATTAGTAGAATTATTAATTACAATTGCTGTACTTGCTGTTGTTGTGGTTATTGCAGTTCCGTCAATTGGTGCAATTACCCAAAGTATTAAAAATAATATGTTAGAGAAAAAGGCTGAAATAATAGAGGAAGCAGCAATATTATTGGCGCAAGATATTAAAGGATCTATTATTGCCAGTTCTACAAAATATAATGGATATTCTTGTAGAAGTTTTATTGTTAGTGATTTAGTACCGACATATTTAGATAAAGATAATGACAATGCTTGTTTAGATGAAGATAGTACTGGGACTGTGGGTTGTATAGTTGACCCAAGTGATAAAGATAATTATTTAGATAAATATGAAGTCATTGTATATTACAGAAGTAAAAGAATGTATGCAGTAGTAGATTTAGAAAATTCGTTAAGTTGTAGTTAGGGGGATAATTATGAAAACGGTATGTTTGATTGGAAAACCAAATGTAGGAAAAAGCAGTATATTTAATAGATTGATTAAAGAAAAAAAATCAATTATTTTGAGTGAACCAGGGATTACACGTGATAGAATATATGGAACAGTAGAATATAAAAATAAGAGGTTTAGTATTGTTGATACTGGTGGTATTCATGGTGAAGCTGATAATTTTGATAAAGATATATTATTGCAAGCAGAGCTTGCTATAGATGAAGCTGATATTATTTTATTTGTTGTGGATGGTTTAGATAATATTAGTGATTCAGATAAGAAAATTCGTAATATGTTAAAAAAAGCTGGTAAAGAAGTTATTGTATTGGTTAATAAAATAGATAACGAAAAAAGAATAGATAATACTTATGCTTATTATGAATTGGGATTTGAAAATATAATGCCGGTTTCTGCAGAACATAATTTAGGCTTTAAAGAATTATTGGAATATATAACAAAAAACATTTCTGAAGTAGAAGAGTATGAAGAAGATATTCTTAAATTTTGTTTTATTGGAAGACCAAATGTAGGAAAAAGTAGTTTAATTAACGCTCTTTTAAACGAAGAAAGAGTAATAGTAAGTGATGTTGCAGGTACAACAAGAGATGCCATAGACACTAGGTTTACTTATGAAAAAAATGAATACATTGCCATTGATACTGCGGGAATGCGTAAAAAAGGCAGGATATATGAATCAATAGAAAAATATAGTTTGCTTCGTAGTATGAAAGCTATTGAGAGAAGTGATGTTTGTGTTTTGGTTATTGATGGGGAACAAGGAATAATTGAGCATGATAAACATATTCTGTCTTATGCTATTGAGGCTGGTAAAGGTATTGTAATAGCTGTTAATAAATGGGATACTATGAAAGATCCTAATGAAGATATTAAAAGATGGAAACAAGAATTAGAAGTATATTTTAAATTTGTTCCGTATATAAATTTTGTTTTTGTTTCAGCAAAAACTCGTAAGCGAATTCATACTTTAATGCCTGAAATAATTAAAGCTTATGAAAATAATTGTAAAGAAATACAAACTAGTCTTTTAAACGATGTGATTGTGGATGCTGTGAATTTGCATCAGCCACCATCATATAAAGGCAAAAGATTAAAAATTTATTTTGTAAATCAAACAGAGAGTAGACCACCTAAGTTTACTTTTCAAGTTAACAATAAAAAATTAGTTCATTTCTCTTATGAAAGATATTTAGAAAATAAAATAAGAGAATCTTTTGATTTACAAGGAACACCAATTATATTACAGTTTAAAAATAAAAGTGATAAGTAGAGCTTATCACTTTTTTGTAAACTTATTTATATTTATAATCTTGTTTATTAAATTAAATGCTTTATGTAAAAAATTAATAATAAAAAAATAGCATAATTTTTCATAAAAATGATTGACACCTGAAAATTAATTTTGTAGAATTAATGTAGAAATATAGAAGATAGTATTTCGGAATATGAAATTGAGAGGAGGGAAATAATGGATAAGAAAAACACAATGTTATTAACAGTAATCGCTGTAGCTACTTTATTAGTTGCTGTAGTTGGTGCAACATTTGCATACTTCACAGCTTCAAATAATGCTTCTGGTACTACTGTAATCGAAACAACTACAGAAGCTGTAGGTTCAATTACACTTACTGGTGGTAAAGAAATGCATTTAACTTTATTAGAAAATGACATGACTCAAGCTACTGCTGGCGAAAGTGGTAAAGTTTTCTGGGCAACTGCTGGTGATGATAATTTTGTAGCAGATAGAGAAAACGTAGCTGTTTCTACATTAAAGATTACTGGTGGTGAATCAACTACAAACTATTCTTGTAGTTATACATTAACTGTAGCTAAAACTGGAGATGCTGCTTTATTAGAAGCTGGAGATGCTGAACTTTATGTTACTGCAAATAATGCTACAATCGCTGGTTTAGATACTGCTAATGCTATTGATATTACAGAATTAGAAGCAAAAGACTATACAGTTGAATTTACTAGAACTGGTAATACTACAGAGGAAAATGGAGAAATAGTTGTTTCTGCAGCTATGAAATTCACTAACAAATCAACTGAACAAGACCATTTTGCTGGTAAAGATTTTGGTGTATCATTTGAAAACTCTGATTTAAATTGTTCAATTGTTGATTAGTGATATCCATTATTTGAGAGTTAATCTCGTTTAAAAAGAAGAAGTATTATCTTCTTTTTTTGTGTTTAAAAAGCCTACACTAAACAAAACATTAAACATTTAAATATAGTAGGGTGTTTAAATGATAAATTTTTATATTAATTCGTCAGTTTATGTTCAAGTTTTAGTAGCTACATTTCTGACTTGGGGAATAACCGCATTAGGAGCTAGTATTGTTTTCTTTTTTAAAAAGGTAAATGGTAATGTTTTAGATGCTATGTTGGGTTTATCTGCTGGAGTTATGATATCAGCTTCTTTTTGGTCATTGCTGAATCCAGCAATAAATCAAGCTGATGCTTTAGGAATGAACTCTTGGCTTATTGTATCAATTGGTTTTTTTACAGGAGGCCTAGTTTTAATTCTTGGTGACATTTTATTTGAAAAAATATTAACTAAGAAAAAAAGAAAAAATTCATATAGTATGAAGAGAAGTTTAATGTTAATTTTTTCGATAACGCTTCATAATATTCCTGAAGGGCTTGCTATTGGTGTTGCTTTTGGGTCAATTGCACTAGGTGTTGATGGTGCCACTTTAGCCTCAGCTTTTATGTTAGCTGTTGGAGTAGGAATTCAAAATTTTCCTGAAGGAACCTCAGTTAGTCTTCCGCTTCGCAGAGAAAAATTTAGTAGAAAAAAAGCTTTTATTTATGGAGCATTAAGTGGTATTGTTGAACCTATTGCTGGTTTGGTGGGATGTATACTAGTTATATATGTTCAAAATATTTTACCTTTCTTTTTAGCTTTTGCTGCTGGGGCTATGATTTACGTTGCTATGAGTGAACTTATACCAGAAAGTCAAAAAAATCCTCATAAAAATTTAATGTCTTTATTTACAATACTAGGCTTTGTAATTATGATGATGTTAGATGTTGCATTAGGTTAAAATAAAAACAAATAATCATTTAACGTCGTGATTATTTGTTTTTATTTTTGTTGTATTAAATATTTAAATAAGTTAAAATTAAAATAGGTGGAAAATATGGATAGTAAGGGTTTTACTTTAATAGAGTTATTGATGTCAATTGTAGTACTAGCTTTAATATTTGGAATTGCTATTCCAGGAGTTAATAGTATTTCATCTGCAATTAGAAAAAGCCAAAGGGAAAATTTAGTGGAAAGAATAGAAGTGGCTGCTTCTAAATATGCTTTTGATACTGGTAAAACTTTGATTTTTGTTGATGAGTTGGTGGAAGAAGGTTATATCGAGAGTGATGACAGAGAAGGTAATATTATTGACCCAACTAACAACGACAGAATGAATTGTTATGTAGTAGAAATGAAAAAAACAAGTGAGTATTATAATGCCCAATTTATTGATAAAACCAATTACGATGATAATGGCATATGTGATTTAAGCAAACTTCAAGAAGATAACGCTAGCATTGATATTTTGGCATCTAATTCTAAAGGGACTATAAGTAATGTTAGTAACTGGTTAAATGGTAATATTGATGGTGCAATTACTTTGCAAGCTTTAAGTGACAGTGTTGATATTGATTGTGAAGTTAATAAATGTGTTTGGTCTAGCAGCAGTGGAGCTCATATTGTAGGCAGCAATCTAATTAAATTAGATAATATAAATGCAACACTTAATACTAAATATACTTTTCAAATTACGATTTATGATGATAGTTCATCTGAAGTAAAAAGATATAAATCTAGTATCGATTTGAAAATTGATAATGAAGCCCCTATCATTTATGAAAATCAAATAACTGTTACAAATAAGTTTATTTATACTAGTAGTAAAGATGTAAATGTTGTAGCAAGTGATAGGAATGGTTCAGGAATAAGTGGATATTATTTAGAGCTTCATAATGGTCAACTATGTAATAGTGCTTCTATAAGTTTTCAAACTAGTAATAAATTTACTATAAATGATAACGGAACATATTTAATCTGTGTTAAAGATAATGTTGGAAACATAAGTGCAAGTAGTTTAGAAATATCATATATTCAATAAGTTGTTGATTTTTTAACAACTTTTTTTGAAGAAAATACTATTTGGTATTGTAAAAAGGTATCCTTTGTAATTGACAAGGTATAATAATTATTGTAAGATTATTTTAGAGGATAGAGGTGAATATTAATGAAAGTTTTAAATGAGAAGAAAGGTTTTACATTAATTGAATTATTAGCAGTAATCGTTGTTTTAGCAATAGTAATGGTACTTGCAGCAACAACAGTATTACCATATATGGCTAATGCTAGAAAACAAGCTTTTGCTACTGAAGCAGAAACTGTGAAGAAGGCAGCTTCTCAAGCAGTTAGTTTAATAGGCATTGGTTCAGTAACAGATGCTAGCAAATACACAAAGACAACAAACGGGTATTGTTTTACTGTACAAAATCTTAAAGATTTAGGATTGTTTGAAAAAGATGATGCTAATTATGCTGGAGTTGTTGAAGTGACGAAGTCAGGAAATAATTATACTTATTTAGTAAAAATGAAAAATAGTGAATTTTATGTGTCACAAACAACAGCAGGTAGTATAAATGCAACATCTGATGTTAAAGATGTGACTACAGGAGATGCTGCAAAACCTACTACTACTGAAGTTCCAAGTACATGTACATCTAGCTAGGAGATAAATATGAGAAATAATAAAGGTTTTACATTAATTGAATTATTAGCAGTAATTGTTGTTTTAGCAATAGTAATGGTACTTGCGGCAACAACAGTATTACCATATATGGCTAATGCTAGAAAACAAGCTTTTGCTACTGAAGCAGAAACTGTGAAGAAGGCAGCTTCTCAAGCAGTTAGTCTAATAGGCATTGGTTCAATAGCAGAAAAAACAGGAGAAACTGAAAATTATAAAAAAGTTACTGTAAAAGAAGGCGAAGTAACAAAAACTGGTTATTGTTTTACTATTGCTCAATTAAAAAGCTTAGGATTGTTTGAAAAAGATGATACAAGTTATGAAGGTACAGTAACTGCGCTTAAAGAAGGAAATTCTTATAAATATACTGTTCATATGAAAAATAGCAATTATTATATTTTACAAGCTAGTTCTGGCAATATTACTACTGCAGATGTTAAAGACGGTACTCCTGGTCAGGATGCTGGATTTAAAAGTTCATGTTAGGAGATAATATGAAAAATAATAAAGGTTTTACATTAATTGAATTATTAGCAGTAATCGTTGTTTTAGCAATAGTAATGGTACTTGCAGCAACAACAGTATTACCATATATGAGTAGCGCAAGAGAAAATGCCTTTAAAGTTGAGGCTACAAATGTTGTAAAAGCAGCAGAAAGCGCTAAAGACTTATATACTTTAGGACAAGTAACAATTCCTACTAATAGTTGTGTTTCAGGAACTACAATGTGTCTTACAGTAGATGAATTAATCACTTTAGGAATTTACGATGGCGATCCTAATACCTTTGATGGAAAAGTAGTAATTACAAATTATAATGGAAATAATCCGACATATACTTTAAATTTAAAGAAAAATACTGAGTTTACAATAATTGATGGAACTGGTAAAGATTATTCTAAATATACCGGTTCATTAACAGGTACATGGCCAGCTGATAACTCTGCATCTACTTGTAGTTGCAGTTAAGTTGAAATAACTAAGTTTACTTAGTTATTTTTTTATGCGATAATTATTTTAGGAGTGAAGTAAAATGATATTAGGAAGTCATGTACATTTTGGGAAAGAACAATTATTAGGCGCCGCAAGAGAAGCCATCAGTTATGGTGCCAATGCATTTATGCTATATACTGGTGCGCCTCAAAATACAGTACGCAAAGCGATAGAAATAGATTATATAAATGACGCAAAAAAAATTATGGAGGAAAATAATATTTCAATAGAGAATGTTATTTGTCATGCTCCTTATATAATTAATTTAGCTAATAAAGAAAAAATAGATTCTTGGAATTTTTCTATTAGTTTTTTGAAAAATGAAATAAAAAGATGTGAAAGTCTAGGTATAAAGTACATTGTTATACATCCAGGAAGCAGTGTTAATTTAACAAAAGAAGAGGGGATTAATAATATAATTGAAGCATTAAACATTATTATAACTAATGATACAAAATGTATGATCCTACTTGAAACAATGGCAGGCAAAGGCAGTGAATGTGGAAGAACTTTAGAAGAAGTAAAATTAATTTTGGATGGTGTTAATAGTCAAAATATTGGAGTATGTATAGATACATGTCATTTAAATGATGCTGGCTATAATATGGCAGAATTTGATGAATTTTTATTAGGATTTGATAAAATAATTGGAATAAATAATATAAAATGCGTACATGTAAATGATAGCAAAAATGTTTTGGGTGCTCATAAAGATAGGCATGAAAATCTTGGCTTTGGTACAATTGGCTTTTCCGCTTTATTAAATATTATAAATCATGAAAAATTAAAAAATATTCCTAAAATATTAGAAACACCTTATGTTAGTCGTGAAGAGGGAGAAAAACAATTAGTTTTTCCGCCTTATAACTTTGAAATAGAAATGATTAAAAAAGGAATTTTTAATCCGAATTTAATAGAAGATATTAGAGAATATTATAAATAATTAGCATATCTTTGAATATATTCATTATAAACTTTAGTTATTTTACTAAAGTTTTCTTTTGAATAATTATTTTGATATCGTTCAATATTAAATAGTTTAGGATTTCCTAAGAAAGTTCTATAATTCTTTTTCACAAAGTCATATGTAAAATTTAATTCTCCTTCAGAAAGTTGGATATTTTTACTGATAGCAAAGTTATTAATATCTTCTTTAGTCATTCTTAAAATATATCTTTCTATTATATTAAACATAAAATCACCTATTAATAATGTATGATAAATTTATAAAATGAATACTAAACTTTTTGTATACCATACTAATAATGGTGGAATTATGTCAAAAAAAAGTATAATACTAGGAATGTTTTTTATAATCATCTTAATAAGATTGTTCTATTTAAATATAATTGATGGCGATAAATATAAAACTTTATTAGACAAAAAAGTTAATAATTATGTTTATGGGGAGACCGCGCCAAGAGGAAGAATACTTGATAGAAATGGTGTAATTTTAGTAGATAACATTGGAGTAAAAACAGTATTTTATAGTAAATTAGGAGGAATTAGTACAGATGAAGAAATAAACATAGCATATCAACTAGCTAATATACTAGATATTGAAGTTAATGAAGGTAGTTTAAAAACTTTTTGGCTTTTAAAGAATGATAATGGAAAGTCTTTAATAACAGAAGAAGAATATGACTTATATGAAAGAAGAAAGTTAACAAATAATGATCTTAAAAATTTAAAGTATGGAAGAATAACTGATGAGCATATTCAGATGTTGAATGATTTAGATAAAAAAAGTGCTACTATATATGAACTTATGAATAAAGGTTATTCTTATGAAAAAAAAGTTATAGTAAAAGAAATATCAGATGAAGAATATAGTAAAATAGTTGATGCTAATATAAAAGGAGTTACAACAGAACTCACTTGGGATAGAGTTTATAATTATGGAGATACCTTGAAAGATATTTATGGAACATTAGGAAATATCCCCGAAGAAAAGAAGAGCGAATACTTAGAAAAAGGTTATGAACTTAATGATATAGTAGGATTAAGTTATCTAGAACTTCAATATGAAGAATATTTAAAAGGTGAAAAGGATTTATATAAAGTTAATAAAGATAATACTTTAACTTTGATAGAAGAGGGAAAAAGAGGAAATGATTTAGTATTGTCAATTGACATTGAAGTTCAACTTAAGTTAGAAGAAGTAATTAGAGAAAATATTGTTAAAGCAAAAAAAAGAGATAATACAGACTACTTTAGTGAAACTTATGCGATTATTGGTGATCCTAACACTGGAGAAATAATTGCCATGAGTGGTCAAAAATTAATAAGTGATATAGCAACATCCAAATTTAAAAACATTAATACTAATCTAATTAATACATCATATACTGTTGGTTCAGTTGTAAAAATGGGGACTATTAGTACAGGCTATAAATATGGAGTAATTGATATAGGCAGCAGTGTTACGGACAGCTGTATTAAATTGTATCAAGTTCCAATTAAATGTAGTTATAAAAGTTTAGGTAGAATTAACGATTTGACTGCTATTAGTAAAAGCAGTAATTATTATCAATTTAAAATTGCCATTGGTTTAACAAATAATAACTATAAATATAATATGAAACTTGATACAACTAAAGCAGATTTTGAAAAATTTAGGAATGTATTTAGAGAATATGGTTTAGGGATGATTACAGGAATAGATTTGCCAAACGAAACCACAGGAATAATCGGTAGTTTAACACAAAGTGATTTGCTACTTAATTTAAGTATTGGTCAGTATGATACATATACACCTATTGAGTTGTTTCAATATGTTAATACCATCGCGAATAGTGGGTTAAAAAGAAGTCCGCAATTAATGAAAGAAATTAATTACAATGATAAAATAATAGCGAGTAACAATTATAAGATTATTAGTAAAGTTAATTTAGATGATAAATATTTGACAAGAATTAAAGAAGCAATGCATTTAGCTACAACAAGTGGTACAGCTAGGAATTATATAAATAGCAAATATAATCCAGCAGGAAAAACGGGGACAAGCGAAACTTTTATAGATACAAATAACGATGGAGTAATGGATACAAAAACAACTTCAATTGCTTTTGTTGGGTTTGCGCCCTTTGATGAACCAGAATATAGTATAGTGGTTTTATCCCCGAATATTTATGTTTCGAAAGAATATGAATATAGTAAAGTATACATAACTAGGTATATTTCCCGTGATATTACTAACTTTCTATTTGAAAATCAATAAAAGTTTGATATAATATGGTGGTATTAGGTGAGGAGGATTTTAATATGGCTAAAAATGAAAATCGTAATTATGTTAATATGAGATGTACTGAATGTGGTAATGAATTACGTCCAACTAGTAAAAACAAGAAAAATAATCCTGAACGTTTAGAAATCAAAAAATATTGCTCTAAATGTCGTAAAAACGTTGTAGCAAAAGAAAAAAAATAATAGTAGCAAGAAATTTTAAGAAAGGAGTATTCATAAATGAATATTAATATAAATGATATCAAAAATGGTATGACTGTTATTATTGATGGTAACTTATGTTTAATCCAAGAATTTCAACATGTTAAACCAGGAAAAGGCCCAGCGTTTGTTAGAATTAAGTTAAAGAATTTAAGAACAGGTTCAATAGTTGAACAAACATTTAATACTAACATTAAAATAACTAGAGCACATATTGATAAAAATGGTGTTCAATATTTGTATGCTAGTGGTGATAATTTTGTATTTATGAATAATGAAACTTATGAACAAATCGAAGTTCCACGTAGTGTTTTAGGTGATGATGCAGATTACATTAAAGAAGGAATTGAAATTACTATTGATTTCTATGAAGGTGAAATTATCGGAATAACACTTCCAGAAAAAGTTGAATATAAAATAATAGAAACAACTGAAGCTGTAAAAGGTAATACTGCAACAAATGCTCAAAAAGATGCTAAAATTGAAACAGGAAAACTTATAAAAGTTCCATTATTTATAAGTGAAGGAGAAACTATTTTAGTTTCAACTAAAGATGGAAAATATGCTGGAAGAGCTTAATTTATTAAGCTCTTTTATATTGACAAAAAAATGATGTTAGCGTATAATTAAGTTACTTAGTAATGATAATATAATTAGTAGTCATATCTAGTAGTTATTATCAAAAAATAGTAATGTTGATATGTGTGAAAGTTATATTTTAAAAAGTAAAATAAGTTATGTAATAATAATCTTATCTGCGCTAAGTAAAGACAATTGTTTATTGAGAAAGAAAACTCGAAAGATAAGCGATTCACACCAAATACTGATAATATTTGGTTAGTATTTAAAATTATGGAGAGTAATTTTAAATGATGTGATGAGTTATTTAAACTAGGAATAACTATTTTATCAGAATAGTTATTTTTTTTACGATTTGTTCGCTTTTTTCTTGACCTAAAGTATTCTATGTAGTATTATTTATTTAAATAGAGAGTGAATAATATGAGTAATAACAGAGAAATTTTAAAATATTGTCCAAATTATTATAATATTGTTAATTTTGATTTTCAGGAAAATGATTTAATTAGTGAAAAATTAGTTAATATATATAAAAGTTATGTTTTTTCGATTAGTATTCAGAGTGATGAAGAAATAGAAAAAGTTCAAGAATTAGATAGGGCTTTAAGCAATTATATTGCAGACTATTTGTTTAGAAGTACATTACAAAAAGAAATTGTTACAGTAAGAGTTAAAAGGGATAACAATATTATTCGTAATTTAGTAGATATAATTATAAAAATATTTTCTAATTATGAGGAATATACAACTAGAAAAATATATATTAGTAAATGGATTTAATAAAAGTAAAACCAGTGTTAATTTTTAACGCTGGTTTTATTTTTATATTTTAAATATATTAATAAACTTAGGAAAATTATAAAGAATATAAATAATGATATAGGATAGATATATACTATATTAATAATATAGACATAATTGCCTCCAATTAGTAAAGAAGATACTATTAAAATAATAAATATTAATAAGTAAAAATAAATTAAATTATATTTTTTTGGCAAAGCATTTTTTAAATTATTTGTTAAGGTTGCTAACATAATAAATAAATCAAAATACCATATGAAAGCTGATATATTTTCAATGTTTTCAATAAAATTAAGAATTTTTATTTGTCTTAAAACCGTATATTCTGGGAAACTATATATTTTAAGTAATGGCTCTCCCATTGCAATAACTGTAAAGAAAATAATTGTAAATATTGTTAATGATGATAATAAATAATCTTTTATTGTATTTTTAAAATCATTGGAATAGTTTATCGTGATGATTTGAGGAATACTTGTTAATGATGCATAAATTAATGCGCACTCAATAATATTATTTGTTCCATTAGTAAACACTGGAATTAAATTATTAAAATCTAAGTATCCAGTTAAGGATATAGCAAAAAATAAGATAATAATTAAACTGAAAATACATAACAGTTTGCTCAGATTTTCTATATTACTTTTACCTTTAAAAGTAATATAAATGGCTAATATTAAGAAAGGAATATTGACTAGTATTTTAGGAGTAGTGGTTAGATAAAATGAATTTACAAACAAAGGTAATAACATTAAGGTAATTATCATTAAGTATAAGTAAAATAAGATTAAAATGATAATATATATTTTTCCTAAAAAGGTATTTTTTAAATTATCTTCTAAAGAATTATTATTTAATTGCTGTTTTATTTTATTATATATATAAAGTATTATTAAACCGAGTAGGGTACCAAGTAGAATTGATATCCATGCATCTTTTCCAGCGTTTTGAAATATCAAGAAAAATCCTATTCCAAACATTGATGACCTGGCAATAAAATAAGTTAATTTATTTGTCATTTTTCACCTCGAATATAAATCCTTTTGTATTAACTTTTAAGTTAACTTTGACTTCAATATCAGCATGTTTCCAGAGTTCTTTATTTTCTTTCCGAGTTTTTTTGTAATAAATTTCTTGAAAGCCTAAAATATCACTTTCATTAGCTTGAAGTAACTCAACAAAGTTTTTAATATCTTTTTCAATTAATATTCCAAAATCTTTATTTAATTTTTGATAAGCATCATTTTTTGTTAAATCAAAATTAGCATTATTTTCGATTACTTTTCCTTCAAGATTGGTGTTGATAATAATTTTATTACTATTGACATCAATTGAAGTATCACTGCTAGTAATACTAATTGTGACATTTTTGTTATCATACTTTTTATCAAATTCCATTGCTGTAATATTTTTAGTTAACATGTTGAATAGAGCAGAATCTTGTTTACTTAAAGTTGTTTGGTAATTATATTTTTTTAATATATATGAATTATCAATAGCTATTTGTTTATCTTTAATACTAACAGTATTTAAAATAACGTCATAATTATCACTAATTAATTTGGCTACTATTTGTTTAAAAGTTTCGCCAATTACTAAATTATTATTATATTTTTCGTTATCTATTAAATTAACTATAACTTCACTAACAACTGGATGATTTTCACTATTATTTTTAAGTACTTCTTCTGGAGATATTCCATTTGCAACAACCACTTTAAATTCGCTTCTGATATTTGTATCTCTTAATATATAGTCTGTTATTTCATTAAAATGACCATTAATTATTTGTTCACTAATTACAACAACCTTTAAATGCGCAAAATAAGCTTTTTTGCTAACCATATAATTAGTATTAATAAATGCTTCACTTATTGATTTGCCAGAACCAGAAACCGTATAACTTAAAAGTGCTGTGTTTTCTTCTGTTTTGGTATCACTTAATATTTCATAAGTTAAATAAAAGTTGTCATCTTTGTAATCAATCCCAACTCCAGTTATAATTGCTAAATCGTCAAGTTCAATATTGTCATAACATCCAGTAAGTAAAAAAATAAAACTAAGTAATATTAATATTTTTTTCATTGGAATCTTCCCCTTGTTAGATTTTTTTTAGTAATTAAGTTGCTTCTTTCAGTGTTATTTTTGTCTCGTTTTTTTAAGAAAGTCTTAAAGAAATAATCTTTATTAAATGGGGCAATTGGAGCAAAATACGGAGAATCTAAAGATTTTAATGATATAACATTTATTAAGAATAACATTAGACATAAGAAGATACCATATAAGCCAAAAATTGCTGCAAAGAATAAAAATATGTAACGATAATATCTTAGGGCATTTCCTATTTCAACAGAAGTAAAAATTAAGCTAGAAATAAAAGTAAAAGATACAATAATTATCATAATGGGTGATACTATACCAGCATTAACAGCGGCCTCTCCAATAATTAAAGCTCCCAGAATAGAAACCGCTGATCCAAAATTAGACGGAAATCTTAAATCACTTTCTCTTAAAATATCACAAATAATTAAAAGAATTAAGAGTTCTACAATACTTGGAAAAGGTACACCCGCTCGCTGGGTACTAAAATTAATTAGTAAACTTGATGGTATAGTTTCTTGATTGTAATTAATGGTTGCTAGAAATATTGCTGGTGCAGTCATGGAAATAAAGAAAGCAAAAGCTCTTAATATTTTTAAGAAAGCTGCATTAATACTTTTAATATAATTATCGTTAGTAGGATTAATAAAATCGATTAAGAAAGATGGAAGAATAATAGCAAAAGGCGAAGTATCTACTAATATTATTATTTTCCCTTCTAGTAAAGAAGAACTGGCTAAATCCGGTCGTTCTGTTCTTCTAATTGTAGGAAAAACTGATTTATTCTCTCCTTCAATATAATTTATAATTGTTCCTATATCAATGACTCCATCTACATCAATACCTTTAAGTTTTTCTTTAATTTTTTTAATATTTTTTTCTTCTGCTACATCTTCTAGATAATTGATGCTTATTTTTGTTTGAGATTTTCTTCCTAAAAATAATTCTTCAGTTTTTAAAGTTTTTGTTTTTAATCTTCTTTTAATAAGCCCTAAATTTGTTTGAATGTTTTCATTAAAAGCATCTTCAGCTCCAACTATTGAAGGCTCTCTAGTAGAAGTACCAATACTTCTGTTAATTTCCCCTTTAACTTCTATGGCGATAATATTTTCATTGCTAATAATGATTGCAAATCCATTAGTTAAGTAAAATTCAATTTGATCATGTTTGGTAATATTGATAGTATTAGGGCCCGGTATATTACTATTTAAGTTATTAGTATTATTATAATTAGTTAAATTTTTTAAAATAAAATCGTTAATTTTAATACTATCGCAAATAGTTTCAATATATATGACGTATATTTTTTTTAACAAGTTAACTCGCACTTCTTTGATTTTTAAATCTGGAGTTTTTTTAAATTCATTTTTTATTCTTTCTACAATTTTATTCATAATTATCACTAATCATATTATTGGCAACTTTTACCAAAACATACCTTAAAACATATAATATTTATAGGTGAATGTATGAATTATTTATTGCTTGTCAACAGAGATAATGGATTAGGGAGAGGTTATATACCAGAAAATTTAGTAAAAGTAAAAATAAAAACTGGTGGAGGTAAAAAAATATATTTAGAAAAACAAACGTATAAACAAATAAAAAAGTTGATTAAAGATATAAATAAAAAATTTAAAACAGAAATTGTCATTGATTCTGGATATAGACCATATCTTTATCAAGAAAATTTGTTGAAAGATTTAATTAAGGAAAAAGGAAAAGAAGCTTATAAAAGCTTAGCCCGTCCGGGGTATTCAGAACACCAAAGCGGTTTAGCAGTTGATATAGGTTTTTATAACAAAGGAGTGTATGATGCAAAATATAATGTAAGTGATTATTTAGAAGAATTTAAATGGTTAGAAGAAAATGCTTATAAATATGGTTTTATAATAAGATATCCTAAAGGAAAAGAAGAAGTAACAGGCTATATTTATGAGCCATGGCATTTAAGATATGTGGGTAAAAAAGCAGAGTTTTTAACAAAACATAATTTAACTTTAGAAGAATATTATGATATGTTTGTTCTTTAAACTTTTTTTAACAAAGATTTTATGATATAGTAAGAAGTATGAGAGTAGAGATAGTAAAATTTGACAATCAGGGTCGCGGGATTGGTTATTTAAATGACAAAATAATTTTTATACCTAAAACTGTTCCCGGAGATATTATAAATGTAAGTATCACTTTAGAAAAAAAGAATCACATGGAAGGTAGATTATTAGAGATAATTACCCCTTCTAAATTAAGACAAAAACCCGTATGTCCTTATTTTGAAATATGTGGTGGTTGTGACTTAATGCATATATCTATAAGTGAAGCTTTGGATTATAAATTGAATAAGGTTAATGATATATTAAAGAAAAATAAAATTGATTATCAAGTATCTGAAATAATTAAAAGCGACAATCCTTACAATTATAGAGATAAAGTTACATTAAAGGTAGTAGAAGGAAAAATAGGCTTTTTTCAAAGCGATACACATTCTTTAGTTGAAATAAATTACTGTTATTTATGCAAAAAGATTATTAACAAATTAATAATGGATTTACCGAAATTAAATATAAACGATGGTGAAATAGTTATTAGATGTAATTATAATGATGATATATTACTTTCAATAACTACAAATGATGAATTAGAAAATATAGATAAGTTGATTAATGATTATAAAATAGTTGGTATAGTCAAAAACGATGAAACCATTTATGGAGAAAATTATTTTATTGATAAAATTAATAATTATTTATTTAAAGTTAGTTATAACTCATTCTTTCAAATTAATCCTTTTATATGTTCGAAATTATTTGAATTAATTGAAATTTATACTAAAGAATCAAACAAAGTATTAGATTTATATTGTGGAGTTGGAACATTAAGTATTGTATCAAGTATTAATGCAAGTAGTGTTGTAGGAGTAGAAATAGTAGAAAATGCTATAATTGATGCCAACTTAAATAAGAATTTTAATGGAAGAAATAATGTGGAATTTATTTGTGCTGACACTAAAGATATTTTAAATAAAATAACAAATAAATTTGACACGATTATTTTAGATCCACCTAGAAGTGGTGTAGTCAGAAATGTATTAGATAAAATAATAGAAGTTAATCCAAATAAAATTATTTATGTATCTTGTGATCCAAACACCTTAGCTAGGGATTTAAAATTATTAGAAAATAATTACGAAATAAATAATTTTAAGTTATTAGATATGTTTCCAGAAACTGAACATGTAGAAAGCATTGTTATATTAAAAAATAATAGCAATAAAATGTAGCATAAAATTTTTGAAGGAGTAGTTATGAAAAAAGAAAGAATTGTTTTTTTAGATTATTTGCGAGTTTTTGCGATAATAGCAGTCATTATTCTACATGTGGTAGCAAATGATTGGTATGGATTAAAAGTAAGAGAATTTAATTGGAATGTGCTGAATGTATATGATAGTATAAGATAATCTTAAACAATATTTAAATCAGGATAAAACTTTAGATAAATTAAAAGATGAGAATTATGATGCTTATCTTCAAGCTAGCTATATTTATAAATCAACAAAATTGCCGAGTTATCAAAATACTAAAGTAACATATTATAAAATTGGTGAAGAATATCATGAAGCTTTAATAGATTCTTTGAAAAGTGCAAAAGAATATATTTTTATGGAATATTTTATTATTGAAGAAGGGAAAATGTGGAATTCAATTCATGAAATATTAAAAGAAAAAGTTAAATATGGAGTAAAAGTATACGTAACTTATGATGATTTTGGTTGTATTACAACATTAGATGAAAATTATTATAAACAATTAAATAAAGAAAGCATTAAATGTATTCCTTCAAATAAATTTACTGCTGTTATGTCTAATATTCACAATAATAGGGACCATAGAAAAATAACTATTGTTGATGGTAAAGTGGGATTTACTAGTGGAATAAATATCGCTGACGAATATATTAACGTTAAAGTTAAGCATGGTCATTGGAAAGATACAGGAATAAAATTAGAGGGCAATGCAGTTAAAAGTTTAACAGCATTATTTTTAGAAACTATGAATAACTCTGAGTTAATTACTGAAAAAGCAACAAAATTAAAGGGATGGAAAAAATTATTAGCTGAATCAATGAAAGATTTTTCGCCGTTGTTTTAAAGAACTATTGAATTAAACAAGAGTTTTTTATAAGATAGAATTATCGTTAAAATGATTGTAAAATATAACTAGGTGATTTTTATGAAAAAAATAACAAAATTTTTAATTTTAATTATAATTATATCTATATTTTTAACTATAATAGATTTAGTAAGTATTTATAATAGTAATAAACCTATTTTTGCCATTAAAGAAAAACTGGAAAATTTGAGTGATAAAAAGTATAAAGGAATATTTTTTGACACCTATAATTGTGCTGTTTATAGTGCACCACAAATAAAATTGAAGTGGAACAAGTATGAATGTCCAGCAACAAGTTTAAATAATGAATCAGAAAATAAAAATGATAGAAAAGTTGCTAAATTAACTTTAGTCGGAGATCTATTATTTGAACAACCTTTTTATGATGCTATAAGTAATGGTGATGATAAAAGTGAATATTTTAAATTGGTCAAAGATTATTTTGAAAATGATGATTTGTCAATTGGTAACATGGAGGTAGTTATTGGCAATGATACATTACAATCAAGTGGTACTGGATATAATTTTTGCGCTCCTGAATATATTGGTCATTTAGTTAGTACTTTAGATTTTGAAGTGCTGGGAACCGCAAATAATCATGCGTATGATAGGGGTAACGCAGGTATTAATTCTACAATAGATTTTTTTGAAACTAATACAGATATTACTATAGTTGGAACTTATAAAAATAAAGAAGATAGAGCAAATTTAAGAATATTAAATGTAAATGATATTAATTTTGGCTTTTTGGCTTATACTTACGGTACAAATCAAAAAGTAAGTAATTCTGATATAGATCTGATTGGTTATTATAAAGACCCGTTAACAAAAGAATGGACTGAAGAGTATAAAGATAAAATTAGAGAAGAAGTAAAGCTGCTCAAAGAAAAGAGTGATGTAGTTATTATATTAATGCATTGGGGTAGGGAATTTACTTATTCTCCTAATACTGAACAAAAAGAAATGGCTATGTTTTTAAATAGCTTAGGTGTAGATATAATTGTTGGTAGTCATTCACATAATATCCAGCCAATTGAAATTATTGGAGAAGAACATAAAACTTTAGTTTATTATTCTTTGGGTAATTTTATTTCTGCCGATGATGATATTGCGAGAACGCCTGAAGGAGAGGAAGAATTTGATAATGCTTACCAAGTGGGATTACTCTCTAACTTAAATGTGGTAATAGAAGGTGAAAAAATTAGTTTTGAAGATATTAAAACGGAATTAACAATTAATTATTTTGATAAAAATATGCGTAATTTTAAATTAATACCTTTTAATGAGTACAATGAAAATTATGAAAAAACGCATTATAGATATAACCGAGGATTAACAAAAAATTTTATAGCGAATATATATGAAGATGTAATCGAAAAAAACTATCGTGCTTAATATTATAGGAGGTTTTATGATTTGTTTAAAAACTCTTCGATTACTAGATGCTTATCAGGAGCATTCTTTAACTGAAATAGAGCGAAGAAGAGTTTGTCAGCAGAAAATCAATTAAAACTAAAAAAATTTATTGAAGAATCTGTAAGATTTTATAATTGCCAATTTATCATTTCCACGCATTCTCTATTTTTACTAGGATTAGAGGATGCCAAAATTTATGATTTGGATAATACTCCGGTTGTTAAAAAAAGATGGTCTGATTTGAAAAATATTCAATTATATTATAATTTTTTTAAAAAAAGAGAAAATGAATTTAATGAATAGTTAAGATTAATAAAAAAATTAGGTTTTTTAATTTTTATAAATATGAGTTTTAATATTTTATATTAAAATAAAAAATGCTATAATTATTACGTTAGAAGGTGAATCGATGACAGTGGCAGAATGCTTTAAAGAACATAATGGTGTCGATGTTATATTTGATCCAAGTCCAGCCTATGGTGGTATGTGGTTTTTTGATGTTCATAATTTACGAAAATTATCTAAAGTAGAAGATGGCGCGAATTTGTTTGAAGCATTCTTAAGAAAATATTATATAAATCCTTTAAAAAGTATATTTAATACGGACTATATTTTAAATTTTAATATAGGAATGGATTCTGTTCCTAATTCAAATAATATAGGGCGTAAACTTTTGTTTTCTAAATATACATTTTTTGAAAATATAATTTATTTTTTAGATCAAAGATTAGATAGGAAAGGAAAAAATTCCGAAGCATATTTACAACAGTTAGCTGAATTAGCAAAAATGATTGATTCTGATAATGAAACAAGAAATATGGCGTTTTCTGAAGCATTAAAAGAAAAAGTCAGTAGATTAAGAAATTTGAAAATAAATCAAATTAAATCGGAATATTTTGATGCTGCTATGGAAGATTATGTTGCTTATAGCAATCAGATGACTTTTACCCAATATATTGATACTATTTATAATGCAACAGTTTCTTTACAAAATGGTATGATTAAATTAGGAGATTTTTTTGATGTAGAAGTAGATTATCATGAAATGGCTGAGGCATTTGATTTAGATATATTTTATTTGTTATTTGCTAAAATAATATATGAATTTAATATACAACAAGAAAAAAAATTTGGGTATTTGGATGGCAGTTTTCATTATTTATATGTTTATAATCAAGTTTTATCTAACCCGTCAAAAGTTGAAAAACGTTATAATCCTAAACTTTTTTATAGACATCCTAATGGGCAAAAGGAGTTAATCTCTAGATATCAATTTCAACAAAGTTATCGCGATCTATTAGAACGTCATCCTGAAGTGAAACCAGTAATTCTACCAGACTTACCTGCTGATAGTGAAAAATATAAAAATATAGATTTAATGAGAAAAATTGGAGAAGCTACAACTAGTGGTGCAGCAGCATGGGAATTTTTGCCTAAAGGGGAGAAAATAAAAAGAGGAGAAGTTTCTAAGGTGAATAGTTCTTCTGTTGGAAGAACCAGAAAAGATAAAAGCAAACTAATTGAAGAAGTTAATATGAGAATTGATATATTAGAAAATTCAGGTTATATTATTAGTCCTATAATGGGTTTAGATACTTTTTCAGGATACTATGCTTTTGTTTATCCTAATGGAAAAGTAATTTTAGAAAAGTTTTGGGAAAATGCTGAAACGCAAAATCCTGCAGTTGAATCTGCTACATATGTAATGACTATTGATAATTTCGTAGAACTTAGTAAAATGCCTAAACTGGCGTTGATTGAATATATAAAATCTTTTCCAGAAGTAGGAGTAAGAAGAATTTTCCATACTTCAATAAATAATTGGCAAAGAAATCTTTTTAACGAAATAAATGGAAGTTATAGATTTGAAGATGCAATAGACTTCATTAATAATTTAAAAAATGGGGTGATTTCTAATGGCCAATGATTTTTATATTAAATTATTAAAATATATTAGCCAAGAAAGAGAAGCGTTTAACATTTTAGTTGCCACCGATAATGCTTTAGGGTTAAATGTGACTAGCGATGATATTATAAATTATCTAGAATTTTTTGGAGATAATAATAATTTTCAATCTTCATTAATAGGCAAGATTATAATAACTGAGGGCGACATATTAAGTACTCTTAGGATTATTTATGATATTAAAGATTACCAAGGGGAATATACTTTATATATTAATAAAGATAATGTTGGAACCAATGCTTATTTAGTTAGCAGAGCCAACCAAATATATAAAGAATTGGGATTAAATTTAAATATAACTATTGATTATAGTGATAATTATAATAAATATTTAAATGATTTGGTTACTATCGTCGGTAGCGAAACTTTTGTCAACACTGCTAGTATTGATTTTACAAACGCTAACAAAATTATTATGTAAAAATACGTCAAAAAAAATAAAAAAAGTATTTGTAAATACTTTTTTTTGTTAGAATTAAAATAGGAGAGTGATTTAAATGTTTATAGGAGAAAATCCGATACATATAAATGCAGCAAAAGGGAGTATAGCAGAAATAGTATTAATGCCAGGTGATCCTTTAAGAGCCAAATATATTGCAGAAAACTTTTTAGAAGATGCAAAAGAAATATGTAATTTAAGAAATATGTTAGGTTTTACCGGGACATATAAAGGGACAAAAGTATCAGTTGTAGGTTCTGGAATGGGAATGCCTAGTATGGGAATTTATTCTTGGGAATTATTTCATTATTTTAATGTTAAGAAAATTATTAGAATTGGTACCTGTGGGGTTGTAAGTCCAGAAGTACAAGTTCCTGAATTAATTTTAGCAAAGTGTGCTCATAGCGAATCAAATTTTGCTTATACATTTGATAATTATGAGGAACACATTACTTATCCATCTAGAGATTTAAATGATAAAATTATTGCAAATGCTAGAGAATTAAATTATAAACTTCATGTTGGCGATGTAACAACAATGGATGTTTTTGGACCTTATATTGATTGCGATAGAGTATTAAAAAGAATACCAAAAGAATTAAATGTTATAGGTGAAGAAATGGAAGCTTTTGCACTATTTCATATCGCTAATCATTTTAACAGAGAAGCTGCTTGTATTTTAACGGCGGTAGATTCAAAATTTAGTGATATAGTTTTAAGTGGGGAACAAAGGCAAAATAGTTTAAACGAAATGATTACTTTAGCTTTAGAATCCATAATAAAATAAAAAAACTGCAAAAATTTAAAATTTGCAGTTTTTTTTATTTTATTTATTATAAATATCAATTAAAGTGCTAAATATTTTAACCAAATTATTTAAACTTTTTTCGTCTTTAGATTCACATCTTAGCGTTATGTTTGGACCAGTGTTACTAGCTCTAACATATGCCCAGCTGTCTTTAAATAAAACTTTTAAACCATCTATTTCGATATATTTATAATTTTTTTCATCACAATATTTTTTAATATTAGCTATAACTTCATATTTTTTTTCATCACTTGATGGGAATTTTTGTTCTGGAGTGTTAAAATATTTTGGAATTGTATTTACCAATTCAGATAATGTTTTATCAGTTTTGCTCAAAATTTCGATAAGCCGCAAAGAAGAATACATAGCACTTTCAGTATCTCGAAGACGATCATTAAGTGAAATGTGTCCTACATATTGAAAACCCAACGGAATGTTTTCTTTTAATACTTTTTCTTGGGTGTAACTTGTGGCTGTACGACAAATTACTGGTGTACCACCTAAACGTAAAACTTCATCTTTAAAATTATCGGAAGATTTAGCATCATATAAGAATTTTTTGTTTTCCACTTTATCTATAATATTTCTTAATATAATAATTGCATAACTTTCAATTGAAACTATATTGCCAAGTTCATCAACAATTCCAATTCGATCTCCATCACCATCAAAGCCGATTCCAATATCAGCTTTAATTTCTTTAACTTTATTTTTTAATTGTTCTAGATTTTTTTCAACTGATGGGTCTGGGTGATGATTAGGAAAGCTACCATCACTTTCTTCATTTATTATTGTCAAATCAATATTTAATTTTTCAAAAACATCTCTAGCAATTGTTGTTGTTGCGCCGTTAGCAGGATCTAAAACAACTTTAATTCTTTTTTTACCAAATTTTAAATGACTCACTATATAATTTATATAATCTTCTTTTATATTTTGATGTTCTATGGTACCATTTCCTTTTTTAAATATACCTTTATCAATGTATGTTTTTAAATCTTTTACCATGATGCCTCTGGCGTTAGTATATTCATCAAAAGAAAATTTAAATCCATTATCATCTTTGGGATTATGACTTGCGGTTATCATGATTCCAAACAACTTATTAACGTATCGAGCATAATAATGCATTGGAGTAGTAGTAAGTCCATAATCTATTACTTTTAAACCAGTATCTAGTAAACCTTTAATTAAATTCTTGTGTAATGATTCACTAGATAATCTGTTATCATGTGAAATTACACATGCATTTTGATTTAAAAATTCTTGAATAAAAGAACCATAACCTAAACCAATTTTATAAGCAACATCTTCATTTATATCTACAGGATATTTGCCTCTAATATCATATTCTCTAAATATTTTATCCTTCATGTCAATCCCTCACTATTATAATTTTAACAAAATGTTTAAGTAAAATCTATAAAATATATGTATTTTTATTTGCTTTAATGCTAAATAAAAATATTAATAATTCAAAGTTTAAAAGATCTAGAAAGGAGTAAAGTTGTGGTAAATCTTGTTTTTTTTAGAGATTAATAGTAATATATTCACAAAATTATTAACTCATAGTTTAGGAGGAAAAATTTATATGACATACAAGGATGCCTTAAATAATGTTTTAGAATATGAAGAATCTCTAGGTTTAAACATTCCTGAAGATACTGAAGTAGGATTACTTAGACAATATCTCATACGTGATGCGAGAATATTATCTACGGTATTACATGGCTTATCATTAGCAGAATTACGTAGTTATGAGAGCTATCCAACTGAAGAATTAATAGAATATCATCAAGATTATAGTAGTGCTTATATTAATTTAGTTGAAAGTAATATGGCTTCTTATGTTGAAGAATTAAATATAGCTCGCCCAACATTTGCTAAGGCAGTTAATTTTTATTTGCTTGGTATTTATGAACACTACGGTATAACAGAAGAGCAAGCTTTAGATTTTATTTCTAAAATGACTGGAATTTCAAAAGAAGAATTGATTCGGTTTAAATCCCAAATAGACTTTAATTTAAGCAAAGAAATTTCAACCGGTATTTCGCCTTTCTTAAAAAGAGTAAGACAAAAAAACGATAGTGATAAAAAATAATATAAATTATAAGAAGGAGAAATATATATGCAAACTACTGAATTTACAATTTTATTCAAATCTTTAAGAGCAAGTAATAATTTAACTCTTACTAGTCTTAGTGAGGAATTAAATCTGTCACTAACTTATTTACGAGATTTAGAAAATGGAAATAGAAAGCCTAATGAAAAAATAGTTGAATCTCTAATTACTTTTTATAATTTGGATAATGCTCAAAAACGTATATTGTATGATGCTGTAGCTAAATCTACCGATAGTTTACCTTTTGATATTGTCAGATTTTTAAAAAATAATCCTGTTAGTTTAGCACATGTTATCGAAATTATGGAACAAAGTAATTCCAAAAAAGAAGGAAGATAAAAATATAATTTATAAAATTGATGGTTTTATTTGACTAAAAATAAATTTTTGAATATAATATGAAGTGTAATTCAAGACATTGAACAAGACACGTAAATTAAAATAATTTAAAGAGAGTTAGTAGAATTGGTGCGATGCTAATAAATGACGTTTAATTTATATCACTTGGGAGTTGATTATTTGAAATGATAGTAAAATGATCCGTTGATGGCGTTAACATACTAAGGTGAAATAATAGTTCATAAAATAAGGTGGTACCACGGTAAGTCGTCCTTATGTTTATGAACTTTTTTTATTATAGGAAGGTGATTGTATGAAGAATTTTGAAAGTCTAGATAATAGAGAAGTGGCACTAGTAGAAAATACTATTAGAGAACGTTTTCTAAAGGATAATATTTTAGATAGATGTATCGAAAACAGAAAAGATGCTCCTTATTGGGTTTTCTATGATGGACCAGCTACAGCCAATGGTATGCCAGGATTACATCATATGTTAGCAAAATTCTTAAAAGATAGTTTTTGTAAATATAAAACTATGCAAGGATATAAAGTTTTAAGAAAAGTAGGATGGGATACTCACGGATTACCAGTAGAAGTTCAAGTTGAAAAAAAATTAGGCTTTTCTGGTAAAGGTGATATTGAAAAATATGGGATTAAAGAATTTAACGAAGAATGTAGAAAAGCTGTTTGGGAAAATGAAAAAGCATTTTGTGATTTAACAAATGTAATGGGGCAATTTATTGATTTGGAAAATAGATATATAACTTATGATAATAGTTATATTGAAACTGAATGGTGGATACTAAAGAAATTTTTTGATGAAGGTTTATTTTATGAAGGAAGTAAAATTTTACCATACTGCCCTAGGTGCGGTACAGGGCTTGCATCACATGAAGTAGCCCAAGGTTATAAAGAAGTTTCAGTTGATACTGTAATTGTTCCAATGAAGAAAAAAGATAGTGATATATATTTCTTAGTTTGGACAACAACGCCATGGACCTTATTAGCTAACGTTGCTATTTGTGTTAATCCAAATGAGTCATATGTATTATGCGAGTCAATGGGATATAAATTTATAGTAGCTGAAAAATTAGCTTCTAAAGTTTTAGGCGATGATTATAAAGTATTAGAAACATATACTGGAAAAGATTTAGAATATACAGAGTATGAACAATTAATTCCAGAGCTTACTGTAGATAAAAAAGCGTTCTTTGTTACATGTGATACTTATGTAACTATGGAAGATGGTACTGGTATAGTGCATATTGCTCCAGCTTTTGGTGCAGATGATGCAAATGTAGGAAAAAATTATAATTTGCCGTATTTAAATCCTGTTGGAGAAGATGGATGTTATAATGTTGGGCCTTGGAAGGGAATGCTTGTATTTGATGCTGACTTAGAAGTTATTAAATATTTAAAAGCTAATGACAAATTATTTAAAAAACAAAAAATAGTTCATAATTATCCACATTGTTGGAGATGTAAATCACCACTTATTTATTATTCTAAGCCATCATTTTATTTAGAAGTAACTAAACTAAAAGAACAAATTATAGAAAATAATAAAACAGTTAATTGGTATCCTGCATTTGTTGGTGAAAAGAGATTTGGGAACTGGTTAGAAAATTTAAATGACTGGGCAATATCTCGTAGTCGTTATTGGGGAACACCACTTCCATTATGGCGTTGTTCTTGTGGACATGATGAAATGATTGGATCACGCGCTCAACTTGTGGAAAGAGCAATCGAAAATATTGATGAATCCATCGATTTACATAGACCATATGTAGATGATGTTCATATAACTTGTCCTGATTGTGGCCAAGAAATGACTCGTGTAAAAGATGTAATTGATTGTTGGTTTGATTCAGGAGCAATGCCTTTTGCTCAATATCATTATCCATTTGAAAATGTTGAATTATTTAACTCACAATTTCCGGCTGATTTTATTTGTGAGGGGATTGACCAAACAAGAGGATGGTTTTATTCATTGTTAGTAATATCAACATTTCTAAAAGGGTGTTCACCATATAAAAATGTTTTGGTTAATGAACTGTTACTAGATAAGAATGGACAAAAAATGCATAAGTCGAAAGGTAATGCGATTGAACCATTTAGTATAATGGAAAAATATGGTGCAGATACAGTAAGATGGTATCTTCCGTATGTGTCACCAGTATGGACACCACTTAAATTTGATGAAGATGGATTAAAAGAAGTATATTCTAAATTCTTTAATCCACTAAGAAATACTTATAATTTCTTTTCAATGTATGCTACAACAGATAATATTAATATTGATGAATGTAATATAAAAATAGAAGATAGAGAAGAAATAGATAAATGGTTATTGTCTAGGTATAATTCGCTGTTAAAAGTAGTTACTGAAGGTTATGAAGAATATGATTTAAATAAAGTGGTAAGAAATATTACAAACTTTGTCTCAGATGACCTATCTAACTGGTATATAAGAAGATGTAGAAATCGTTTCTGGGGTAGCACTTTAGATGATTCTAAAAAAGCAGTTTATATAACTACATACGAAGTATTAGTGGGACTTTCTAAAATGATTGCACCAATTGTACCTTATGTTAGTGAAGAAATTTATACAAAGTTAACACATGAATATTCAGTACATACTGTAGACTTTCCGAAATATAATGAATCATTAATTGATTTAAAATTAGAGGAAAAAATGACTTTAGTAAAGAATTTAATTTCTATGGGAAGATGTGTAAGAGAAGAAACAAAAATTAAAGTGCGTACTCCTTTAAGTGAAGCAATTATTGATAGTAATGTTTATGAAAAAATAGCAGATTTAGTTCCATTAATCGAAGAAGAATTGAATGTTAAAAATATTTTAAGTGAAAAAGATTTAACTAAGTATATGAACCTTTCAGTTAAACCTAATTTTAAAGAAGTTGGTAGAGTTTTTGGAGCTAAACTTAAAGATTATCAAACGTTCTTAGAAACTGTAGATATTAATAAATTAACTAGTGGTGGAGAAGTTTATTTTGAAGATACTTTAATAACTAAAGAAATGTATGAAATAAAAATCTCTTCTAAAGAAGGGTTTAATGTTGGAGTACTTGATAATGTATTTATTATTTTAAATACTAACTTAACTAATGATTTAATTTTAGAAGGTCATGCTCGTGAATTTGTTTCTAAAATCCAAAATATGAGAAAAACTAATGAGTATGATGTAAGTGATAGAATTAATATTTATTATTATGGAAATGCCTTTAAGGAAGTAATAGGAATGTATAGTGATTATATTAAAAATGAAACTTTAGCATTAGAGATTACAGAAAAAGAAATTGATACTAATGAATTATCGGTTAATGGTATTAAAGTATTTGTAGAAATTGATAAAGTAAATAAATAATAAAAAAGTAATCTTGATTACATTGAAAGATTACTTTTTTCAAGTGTTGTTAGCATTTTAGTTGGCAAATTAAAAGATATCATCGAGTTGGCGTAAAATCTCACATTTTCTGAAAACAGATACATAATATGTTTTAAAAATACATAATAAGAAGAAGTGTTTTGCTATTTTATTGCATTTGTCTTATAATGTCTATAGGTGAAATAAAATGAAAGATATCAGAGTAGTATATATGGGGACACCGGATTTTTCTTTAGAACCATTAAAGATTTTAATGAAAAATACTAACGTTGTTTTAGTTGTATCAAAACCTGATGCATTAGTGGGGAGAAAAAAGGTTTTAACATCATCTCCAGTAAAAAAATTAGCAGAAGAACACAATATTCCTATTTTTACACCGGAAAGTATAAAAAAAGATTATCAACCAATAATTGACGCTAGGCCAGATTTAATTGTAACTTGTGCATATGGAAAAATAATTCCAAAAATATTAATTGAATATCCTAAATATGGATGTGTAAATATTCATGCTTCATTATTACCAAAGTATAGAGGATCTGCGCCGATTCAATGGGCTCTTATCAATGGTGAAAAAGAAACTGGTATAACGCTTATGTATATGGACGAATTTATGGATACTGGTGATATGATTGATGTTGTAAAATATACAATCAAAGATACTGATGATATTGGTACGCTCCATAATGAATTAAGTATACTTGGCGGAAAACTTTTAGAAAAAAATTTAGATAATCTAATATCCGGAAATGTTAAAAGAATAAAACAAAATGGCGAAGATGCAACTTATGCCCCAATGATTGAAAGAAAAATGGAAGAATTAGATTTTAATGATTTAGTTATAAATATAAATAATAAGATTAGAGCATTTAGTCCCTGGCCTTTAACTAGAACTAAAATAAAAAATGAAGAAATAAAAATAATTAAAGTCCATTATACTAACGAAAAAAGTGAAGTTAATAAACTTTATGTAACCAAAGATAGTTTGGGTATTGGTGCTATAGATGGAATAATTTATCTCGATGTAATTAAACCTATTGGTAAAAATGCCATGGAAATTAAGAATTATTTAAATGGTAAAAAGGAGTTATTTAAATGAAAGAAAAAGATAATGATAAAATAACATCAATAGTTAAGTTAGGATTATGGCTTACCTTTATTGCAGTATTAATAATCGTAGCAAACTTTGGCACTAATAAAAATAATACTAATGATAATGTATTGAATAATAGTAATGAACAAAAAGAATCTGTTTTAACTTATGAAGAAAAATTAAATAAATTAACTGATAATTATAAATTTAATTATGAAATTAATGCTGATGGTCAAGTATATAATTATGTCGGAACTAGGTTATCGACAAGGGAAAGTGGTTATCGTTTAAATAATGATACGTATTTATATTATTATATAGAAGATGGAGCCATTCATGAGGTTAAAGATGAGACACTTTATAGATTAGAAACACTTTACGAAAAATTAGATGTGGATAATTTAGATGTATCGAAGATAAAAAGTAGTATTAAAAACAAAGAATTTAATGAAGAAAACGGTAAATATAGTTATTTATTAGAAAATAATAAAAAAGTATCAGTATATACTGATTCAGAAAATATAACAAAAATAGAAATATATATTGGAAAAGACTATTACAAATTAGAATTTACTGATATTGGATTAGTTGAAAAAATTAAATATTAAGGAGGTTTTTATGGCCTGGAAATTATTATTAATAAATGCGCTTACATTAATTAGAGTAATTGGAACAATCATTTTAATTCCAATTTATAAAAGCTATGGTGGTTTATATGTTAGTATTTTAGCTCTAATTTGTTATTTAACAGATAGCATTGATGGAATACTTGCAAGGCGATGGAAAGTATCAACTTTTTTTGGCGCTTTATTTGATGGGGCAGCAGACAAATTATTTACTATAATTAATTTTGTAGTTTTATATTTAATTACCCCGCATGCATTAATACCAATAATTTTTGAAATTGCGATTATTGTAGTTTTATTTTTTAAATTCATAATGAAATTGAATGTTAAATCAAATATTATAGGTAAATTAAAAGTTTGGATTTTAGCAATGAGTGTAGTACTTACTTTTTTAGTGAGTGATATTAAAAGTATAGCATTTGTCCCTTTAAAGTTTAAAGAGTGGTTACTAAATATTTCAAGCAGTACTTTATATTTTTGGTTATTATTACCTACCATATTAATAGAATTTTTGACTTTTAGTAGTTATGTTTTAGAATTATTTGCTCCAAAGAAAATAAAAATATTAAATACCCCTGATAAAGTGCTAAAAATTCCAGAATTAAAAGGTAAAAGTATATGGGGAAAATTTAAATGTATATGGCTTAATCCTGAATTTTATAATGAACATAAAAATGATACTAATTTAAAAGCTTTATGGAAACTATCAATTAGATAGTTTTTTTATTTAAATAAAAAAATCCTGGAAGGATTTATTTGTTAAATTTAACAGTAATATACATTTCTTTGTCATATAATTCTTGAACGCTTCTAATAATTGAATTCGCTTTTTCATTATTGTGATCAGAAGATGCAACAACAATACTAATTGTATTATCTTTAATTTTTACAAAAGCATTTAATTTAAATTTTTCATTAATTAATTCTTTAATTTTATTTTCATTAGCAGTAGAATCGTTTAATTTTTGCATGTTTTCATAAGCCGCATTTTTTTCTTCTATTGTACTTTCGCCATCTAATAGAATATCTTGATATTCCTCCATTAAAGTTTGTTTTTCTTCATCTTTTTCTACTTCCAAGGAAACTAGAATATCTGATTCAGTTATTTCAATTACTTCATTAGTATTATTATTTTCTTCAGTTTTTAATACTTGAGCAACCTCATCATCGATACTGACATAGTAAATTCCCAAAATTAATATTAAAGAAAATAGAGTTATAAACCACAAATTTTGTTTATTTATCATTAAATCTCTCCTCATAGCTATTAAATACTATGAATTTTATTTTAAAAAATAACTTTTTTGATAAAAAATAATAAATAAAAAAGGAAATGGGATTGTAAGTGACGAATATTAATAGTGAAGGGAGGAAGAATGAAAAATTTAAAGGCTATCATTCAAAGAGATTTGAAAGATTGTGGTGTATGTTGTATGCAGTGGATAATAAAATATTATGATGGTTATATCTCTTTAGAAAAATTAAGGGAAGATACTTTTACTGATATCAATGGTACAAGCGCTTATCATATTGTTAATGCTTTTAAAAAGTGGGGATTTGATTCTTCGGGGGTTTTGGAGCATGACATAAATAGCAGTAAGTTAAACTTTCCTTTAATTGCACATTTAGTTCTTGATAATGGTTTAGAGCATTTTGTGGTAGTTAAATATGTTGTGAAAAATACTGTATATATTATGGATCCAGGTATTGGACATACTAAAACGAATATTACAAAATTCACTAAATTATTTACAGGTCATATTATTGAAGCATTGCCTAGAGAAAAAATTATTAAAATGGATCATGAACTTTCTATAAATGAATTATTTTTAAATATAGTAAATAAGGAAAAGCTTCTCATTGCAAAAATAATTGTCACTAGTATTTTGTGGACTATTTTATTAATTGTTTGTAGTTATTATCTTAAAGTTGGTAGTATTTTAATAGAGCAAGATGCTGGAATATTAAAGTATACAGTTATTTCTTTTGGATTACTCACAGGACTCAAAGTATTTGTTTTATATGTAAGAGAATATTATGAAAATCATTTAAGTAATTTAGTTGATGTTTATATTTATCCAGAGTTTTTAAGACATTTGTTTTACCTTCCTTTAAAAGTAGTAAAAAGTAGAACAACTGGGGAAATAATTACAAGAATTAGTGAACTTTCTAATATTAAGAGTTTGTTTTCTGATATTTTTGTATCATATTTTCTAGATTCTATAATGGTTATCATTTCTATAGTTATTTTATTTATAATTAATAAAGACTTATTATTTATTCTACTTGCATGTTTATTACTTTATATAGTATGTGGAATAATTATAAGTAAAATTACGTATAAAAAAGTTTTGAAAAATATTTGCTATCAAACAGAATTTAATAGTATGATAGTTGAAAAAATTGATATGTTTGAGAGCATTAAAAATTTAAATGTTTGTAAAATTATATTAAGTAAAATAGAAAGTAGTTTATCTCAATATTTGCTTAATAATTATGAATTTAGTAGTTTTTTTAATATTGCTAATCTAGTTAAAGATTTTATTTTAGAAATTTGTTTTTTCTTAATTAATTCATATGGATTTTGGTTAGTCTTGGATGGTAGTATAACGATGGTAAATTTATTTACTTTTAATATAATTCTTTCTTATTGTGTCGACCCGGTTAAAAATATTGTTAACTTATTACCAAAGTATAATTATATAAAAGCGTCGTTTTCTAAAATTACAGAATTTATTAATATTGAAGAGGAAAAAATTTCAGATGAAGAAAGTATTATGAAAGGAGATATCATATTTAAAGATGTTAGTTATTCTTACAATGATTACTTGTATGTCTTGGATAAAATTAATTTTAAAATAAAAGAGGGCAGTCATGTTTTATTAAATGGTCCATCTGGGTGTGGTAAAAGTACAATATGTAAAATTATTTATGGAATAAATGAAGAATTCAGCGGTGATGTTTATGTCGGGAATAATAATTTTAAGGATATTAATTTAAGTACTATTAGAAGTAGTATTTTATATATTTCTCAAAATGAAGAATTATTTACTGGTTCAATTAGGGAAAATATATTAATTGATAGAGAAATAAGCGAAGAAAAGTTTTTTGATATATGTAAAATATGTGAGATTGATGAGATTATTAGTAAAAAAGAAATGCGTTTTGATGCGCTGGTGGAGCCATCTTCTAAAAATATCTCAGGAGGTGAAAAACAAAGATTAATTTTAGCAAGAGGGTTGCTTAAGGATGCTAGTATATTAATCTTAGATGAAGCTTTATCTGAAGTTGATTATAAATTAGAAAGCAAAATAATTAAAAAAATTAAGGAATATTTTAAAGACAAAACAATTATTTATATTTCTCATAAAAATCAAACGAAGAACTTTAATAATATTATTGAGTTGGGAGTTGATAATGAAAAGCTATAAAATAAATTATCATAGATTACAAAATTTATTTCAAATAAAATATTATATTGTGGTAATAATTATAGTCTGTTTACTAACTTTCTTAATAATCATTTCTTGTTTTATAAATGTATATCAAATAAGCAGTTTTTACGGAATTTATAATGATAATGTATTGAAAATAAAAATAAATAATAAACTCTCTGATATTTTAAAAAATAATCAATATATTGAATATAATAATCAAAAAACGACTTATAAGATTTTACAATTCGGGGAATATGAAATAATTAATAATGAAATATATCAAGAAGTAGATATGACTATAGATGGTAATTTTGTAAATAATGAAGTTGGATTGGTGAAATTTTATTATAACAAACAAAAAATCATAGAATATATTTTGGAATTATTTAAGTAGAGGAGGTAATAGAATGAAAAGATTAAATGATGAAGAAATGATAGAAGTGCAAGGAGGAGCATTTAGTTATAAAGCATTATTAGGACTGGTAGGTGCAGGCATTGTGTTCTTAATTGGAGTTATAGATGGATTAATAAATCCTAGAAAGTGTAATAGTTAGGAGGTAATATGTTAAATAATGAAGAACTTATAAAGGTAAGAGGTGGCGGTATTACAGCAACACTTCTTAATTCTTTATCGAGGCTTATGGAAACATTGTTAAATTTGGGTCAATTAGTTGGTTCATCTTTAAGACGCTCTTTTTCTAAAAAGACTTGTAAGCTACAGTAAGATATAAAAAAATATCAGTTTTTAACTGATATTTTTTTATTTGCGGCCACATAACCAATCTATAGAGATTTTAAGTTTGGTATATATTTAACAATGTAAATTAAGTTAACTTAAAATTTACAAACATTTGGCTTTTTTGTTGTCAAATTTTTAAGCAAGTGGTATAATATGTTCAGTTAAAAGCGAAGGGAGGTCGAATTTATGACAAAGGTTGTAGTACAAAATGGAAATATCGACGGTGCTTTAAAGAAATTTAAAGTAAAAGTTGCTAGAAGCGGTGTCCCTTCAGAACTAAAGAAAAAAAAGTTCTACTCTAAACCAGGAGTTGAAAGAAGAATGAAGAAAGAAGAAGGCATTAAAAATTCTCACAAAAGAAATCACAATTAAGGAGGATTAAAAAATGTTTGAAAAAATTAATGAAGATTTAAAGAGCGCTTTAAAAAGTGGTGATAAATTCAAATTGTCAGTACTTAGAATGTTAAAGAGCGCTTTACAATTAGAAGAAAAAAATAAAAAAGAAGTTTTAACTGATAGTGATGTACTTGTAGTTTTGAAAAGACAAGTAAAACAAAGAAATGATTCAGCAAGAGAATATGAAAGCTTAGGTAAGTTAGAAACAGTAGAAGAATTAAAAAAAGAAATTGAAATTATAAATACTTACTTACCAGAAGAAGCATCAATTGAACAAATAAATAAAACTATAGATGATGCATTTAATAAATTGAACCCTACAAACATGAAAGAAATGGGTACAGTAATGAAATATGTTACTGAGAATTTAACAAATGCTGATATGACAAAAGTAAGTGCTATTGTTAAAGAAAGACTAAGTAAATAGTCTTTTTTTATTTATTCTAAAATATAATTTAATGATGAAAAATTTACATTTTAGAGATAGCTTTAAAAATTTTTTGTTTGATTTAGAAGATTTCATAACTATATATGAAAATCATTTGCATGTTTTTAACTATCAAAAATTAAACAATTTAAGTGAAACAGAAATAATTTTAAGTTTTAATAAAATGAAAGTAATAATAAGTGGAGTGAATTTAAAAATAAAACAAATGACTAAACAGGAACTTTTGATAAATGGCAAAATTTTGAAAGTAGAGTTTTCTTATGTATAGAGAAAAAATTATATGGATTAAAATTGAAACTAATAACTATTACAAAGTTTTAATTAAATTGAATAATATTGGAGTTACTTTATATGATAATGAAAAAATTAAAGATTGCATTTTGATTAAGACAACTTATTCCGATTATAAAAGAATAAAAAGGTATTTAGTTAGTTATAAAATATCTATTTATAGTAGCTCTGGATTAGAGAAAACTTTAGGAATTTTAAAAAAATATGAAGTGTTTGTAGTAAGTATTATTATTGGAATAATTATTTTATTTTTGGCTAATAATATGATTTTTAAAGTTGAAGTAAAAAGTTCTAATAAAGGCATTCAAGAATTGCTTGTTAGAGAATTAAACCAATATGGGTTAGGAAAAATGAAATTAAAAAAAAATCATAAGAAAGTTGAATTGATTGTAAATAAAATATTGGATGATAATAAAGATAATTTAGAATGGCTAGAAGTTAAATATGAAGGTTTAATTATGATAGTTAATGTTACAGAGAAAACAAAAACGGAAAATAGTGAAGAATATCCAAGATGTAATATAGTAGCTAGTACTGATGCCAAAATAACTAGTTTAAATATTTATCGGGGAGTCCCTTTAAAAGAAATTAACGATTATGTTTTAAAAGGTGAGGTTATATTAAGTGGTGATATAATACATAATGAGGAAATAAAAAACACAGTTTGTGCTAGTGGAGAGATTTATGGAGAAGTTTGGTATAATGTAAAAGTTGAAATTCCTTTTAAAGAAAGTTATGTAAAATACACTGGAAAGAATAGATATAATTTAAGTATTGAATTGGATGATAATAAATATCAAATATTTAGAAGTAGAATCATGAAAATGAAAGAAGAGAAGACAAATTTATATAAATTAAATGATTTTGAAATTAATTTGGTTAAAGAAAAAGAATATATTACTGAAACGAAAATTTTAAGTGAAGAAGAAGCTTATAATAAAGGCATAAACAAAGCTTTAGAAAAAGTTAATTTAACTTTAGAAGATAATGAAGAAATATTGCTTAAAAAAGTTTTGAAAAAAGATGTAAATGATAGTAAAATATATTTAGAGATATTTATTGTAACAAAAGAGAATATTGGGGTGTTACAAGTAGTTCGAGAGGAAGTTGAAAATGGTGTCGAATCTAATACTTAAAGTTTTTAACAATATCTGGCCAATGTTAGTAGTATTTATAGTAGCTATTGCATTATTAAGATTCTTTTATTTACAAAATCATCGGGAAAAATTTTGTTTTTATAAAGAATTTTGGTATTTAATATCGATAGTATATATTTGGTTATTATTTGAGATACTGACGATGACGGAACTTAATGGTGCTTCTGGAATGAATTTAACGCCATTTTCAGAAATACTTCGGTACGAATTTGGGACAAAAATGTTTAATTATAATGTTTTAGGTAATATGATTATCTTTATTCCATTTGGTTATTTAATTGGTATGTATGTTAATCCTAAAAAAATATGGCCGGTAATTATTACAACATTAATTACAAGTGGCGTAGTAGAATTTGTCCAACTTAGAATTGGAAGATCTTTTGATATTGATGATATTATTTTAAATGTAATTGGCGGTATTGTAGGTTATTTGATATTTATTGGTGCAAGTGCAATAAGTAAGCGATTACCAGACTTCTTAAAAAGTGATTTAGTAAAAAATATTATCTGCATTGTATTGATTTTATTATTTGGTATATATATATTTGGTTATTGGGGAGTTATATTTTAATGAATGATTATAGTATTACAAATGAATATGGTTATGAAAAAGATTATAGTTACTTAGATAGTGTTATAGAAAGAACTTTGAAGCATGAAAAAGTTAAGAATGCAACATTTAGTGTTGTATTTGTGGATAATGATAAAATTCAATATTTAAATAAAAATTATCGTAACATTGATAAAATTACTGATGTTATATCTTTTGCATTTGAAGATAATGCTAAAGTAGTGTATAATAATGTAAGGTTTTTAGGGGAGATTTATATATGTATCCCTAGAATGATTGAGCAAGCAAAAGATTATGGTCATAGTGAAACAAGAGAACTTGCTTTTTTAACGGTTCACGGTCTTTTACATTTGCTTGGATATGATCACATGGAAGAAGACGAAGAAAAAGAAATGTTTGCATTACAGGAAGTGATTTTAAATGAAGATGAACGAACAAAAAGAAACTAATTTATTGAAAAACATGCTAAATAAATGTAAGTATACCTTACAAGGTTTATCTTATTGTTTTAAAAATGAATCAAGTTTTTTATTTGTAGCTATGATTGCATGTTTAGTAATAATTTTGGGGATTTTGTTTGATATCGCCTTTTTAGAATGGGTAATATCATTTGGAAGTTTAGCATTTATATTAATTATTGAGCTTATAAATACTGCGATTGAAGCTACGGTGGATATGGTTACACAAGAATATAATGAATATGCTAAAATTGCTAAAGATTGTGGTAGTGCCGCAACAGGAATAATGAGTGTATTAGCAACTATTGTAAATTTAATTATTTTTATTCCTTATTTTATAGAATTATTTATTGGGTTGTTTTAGGTGAAATATGAAGAGTGGGTTTGTAAGTATAGTTGGTAGACCAAATGTTGGAAAAAGTACTTTGCTAAATAGTATAATTGATCGTAAAGTAGCAATTACTTCCAATGTTTCTGGAACAACTAGAAATATAATTGAAGGAATATATCATGAAAAAGACACACAAATAATATTTGTGGATACACCAGGAATATCTAAGCCATTAAATAAATTAGGAAAAGTTTTAAACAAACAAGCTATTGCATTAACTAAAGATGTAGATTTGATTTTGCTAGTAGTAGATATAAAATCTGGTATTGGTAAAGGCGATAAATTTTTGATGGACTCTTTACTGGATAATAAAATCCCTGTAATACTTGTTATTAATAAAATTGATATGGTATCGAATGAAACTTTAATAATGGCAATCAATGAATTTAAAGATTATCCATTTGCAGAAATAGTACCAGTGTCGGCTTTGGAAGACGATAATGTTTCTCATTTAATTGAAGTTATTAAAAAATATTTAAAAGATGATATTAAGTATTACAACGATGATGTAATTACAAGTAGTAGTGTGCCTTTTATGGTTGGAGAACTTGTAAGAGAAAAATTGCTTCAAAATACTCAAGAAGAAATACCACATTCAATTACTTGTCATTGTACTAATATTGAAAATAAAAAAGATATTGTGAATGTTAATGTAGATATAATTGTTGATAAGCCAGGACTAAAAAAAATAATTATTGGTGCTGGTGGAGAGATGTTAAAAAAAGTCGGTTCTTTAGCACGTAAAGATTTAGAAGAAATGTTAGGCAAAAAAGTATATTTAGAATTATTTGTTAAAGTAGTAGAAAACTGGAAAGATAAAGAAAGATATTTAAAAGAACTAGGTTTCTTTGATTATGAATAAAAATTTTAACACCTTCCCATTATATTAATAGGAAGGTGATTTTAATGAATAAGAAGGAAGCTTGGGAAAAGTTTAAAAATAGTGGAAAAGTGGAAGATTATTTAAATTATAAAAAATGTAAATAGAATTGGTGATGTAGTGATTACAGATGTAGAAGGGATTATTTTAAATGTCACTCCTTTTGGAGAAACTTCTAAAATAATTAACGTTTATACCAAACAATATGGTGTGATAGGCATTATGTGTAAGGGGGCAATGGGGATTAAAAGTAAACTTAGAAGTGTTACCCAAAAACTTACATATGGTATTTTTAATATTTATTATAAGAAAGATAAACTTTCTACATTGGTATCTGTTGATATAATTAATCCCTTAAAAAAAATAAAAGAAGATATTTTACTTATTAGTTATGCATCTTATTTGTGTGATTTGGTAGGCCAAGTATTAAAACAAACAAGTGATAAAATAATATATGATGATTTTATAAACGTTCTTTTAAAAATAGAGGAAGGGTTAAATCCTATTGTTATGACTAACATTTTAGAAGTAAAATTATTGGATTGTTTAGGTGTTGGGCTTAATCTTACCAGCTGTATTATGTGTGATAATAAAAAAGAAATTGTCACCTTATCAAGTGAAAAAGGTGGCTTAATTTGTAAAAATTGTTATACACAGGAAAGAGTAGTACCTATAAGCATTGTGAAAACATTAAATATGTATTATTTAGTGGATATAAAAAGTGTTAGTAAACTAGCTATTAAAGAGGATGTTATTAATGAAATCAATAAGTTTTTAACAAGTTATTATGATGATTACACTGGATTATATTTGAAGAGCAAGGACTTTTTAAAAACAATTCAACAATTATAAACTATTGATCTTTTTCAATAGTTTTTTTGTCAAATAATTGTTTGTTTATTGTTATCTTAAAAAAATTAAATTATACTATAAATAAGGTGGTGTTGTAATGGCAGATATGGTGTTTAAGTACGGCGCTATGAATGGTGGTAAAACATTAAATATTTTGCAAACAGTTTATAGTTATGAAGAGAATAATTTCAAAGTAATAGTAGTAAAATCTATTAAGGATACTAAAGGCGAAGATACTATTTTATCTCGTAATGGTATGGGGAGAAAAGTTGATATTTTACTTAAAGATAATGAATCTTTATTAACAGAAAAAAATTATCAAAAATATTATACTGCAAAAGTTATTTTGGTTGATGAAGTAGAACTATTAAATGAAAGCCAAATAAAAGAATTGTGGATGATTGCTCATTTAATAAATGTTCCGGTAATATGTTATGGTTTAAAAAGTAATTTTAGAGGAGATATATTTAGCGATGGAATAGCCCAAATATTTGCTATGGCTGATCATATTGAAGAAATTGGAAGTAGCAGTTTGTGTCGGTGTGGAAAAAAAGCAACATTTAACGCTCGTAAAGAAAATGATGTTTTTACTGATAAAGGTCCGCGTATAGTGATTGATGATGGCACTAACAAGGAATTTGAATATGTAGCTTTATGCTCTGATTGCTATTTAAAGTATGTTAAAATTGGTAGTGATGAAGCGAAAAAATTAGCAAATTTGGTTGATAAAATTAAATAGATAATATATAATTGTAGACATACAAGTGATGACGGCGTGGAAAACCAGAGCTATATAAATATAAGTGATTCTTCTAAGAATAATTAGGGTGGAACCGTGGGCATTTGCTCACCCCTAGATGATTTTTAGAAGTTTTTTTATTAGAAGGAGAGATATTATGGAAAAAATTACAATGGAAAAAATGGTTAATTTCTGTAAGCAATATGGTTTTATATTTCAAGGAAGTGAAATATATGATGGACTTGCTAATACTTGGGATTATGGTCCTTTAGGAAGCAGATTAAAAAATAATGTAAAGGATGCATGGAGAAAGAAATTTATACAAGAAAGACCTAATGCTTATGAAGTAGATGCTGATATTTTAATGCATCCAAAAGTTTGGAAAGCATCTGGACATGTTGATTCTTTTGCAGATCCATTAACTGATTGTCGTGAGTGTAAAACAAGACATAGAGCAGATAATTTAGTAAATGACTTTTCAAATAGTAGCATTGGTGATGCTATGAGTAATGAAGAACTTTTAAATTATATTAATGAAAATAAAGTCCCTTGTCCAAAATGTGGTAAAACTAATTTTACAGAAATAAGACAATTTAAATTAATGTTTGAAACATTTAGAGGGGTTACGCAAGATGCTAAAAGTGTTGTTTATTTAAGACCTGAAAATGCGCAAGGTGAATATGTTAATTTTTTAAATGTTCAAAGAAGTATGAGAGCTAAATTACCGTTTTCTATTGGACAAATAGGAAAGGCATTTAGAAATGAAATAACTCCTGGTAATTTTACATTTAGAACCATTGAATTTGAACAAATGGAATATCAAACGTTTTGTAAAGAAGGTATGGATGAAGAATTATACGAGTATTTTAAAGAATATGGTAAAAAATTCTATATGACTTTAGGAATCCCAGAAGAGAAATTAAGATATCACGATCATGAAAAACTAGCACATTATGCAAAATCTGCCTGTGATATAGAATTTTTGTTCCCATTTGGATGGGGGGAAATAAACGGTACTCATAATAGAACTAATTTTGACTTAACCCGTCATCAAGAATATAGTGGCAGAAGTATGGAATATTTAGATCCAGAGACTAACGAAAAATATATACCTTATATTATCGAATCAACTTATGGACTTGATAGAACTATTTTAGCATTGTTATTTAATGCATACCATGAAGAAACATTGGAAGATGGATCAACTAGAGAAGTTTTAAGTTTACATCCATATTTAGCACCTTATAAAGTAGCAGTACTTCCATTAGTTAAGAAATTTCACTCCGAAAAAGCTTTAAAGGTGTATAATGAATTATCAAAACAATTTATGACGAATTATGACGAGTCAGGAAACATTGGAAAACGTTATAGAAGACAAGATGTAATTGGTACTCCTTTCTGTATAACTATAGATGACAATACATTGAATAATAATACTGTAACGGTTCGAGACAGAGATACAATGGAACAAATAACACTTAACATAGATGAAGTAAAGGACTATATTGAAAGTAAAATGGTCTTGTAAAAGTTAGTTTTATTTGATAAAATTAAAGAGTAATCTAGGGAGGATTAGTTATGGCACTTAGTAAATTAAAGAATTTATTTAAAGACGATGATGATACTGAAGTAATTGGCACAGAAGACGAGTATTATGCAGTATCAGAAGCAGATGCATTAAGAGAAGCTGATAAAGTGGGAAATAAAATGATTTTATTAGAACCACGTTCATTTTCAGAAGCTCAAGCTATTGCAGATCATTTAAAATCTCGTAATAGTGTTGTTGTAAATTTAAAAAGAGTTACATCTGCACAAGCAAAAAGAATCATTGATTTTCTAAGTGGTTGTATATATGCTATAGGTGGAAACATGCAAAAAATTGGTGTAGGAATTTATTTATGTACTCCAAAAAATGTTAATGTTCAAGGCAAAATAACTGATGATGCTGATAAATCAAAAAATGGAGCAGAAGACGAATTAGAGTGGTAAAGAAACGGTTGTGAGTTTATGAGAAAATTTAATAATAGTTTTCTAGGATACAATAAAAATGAAGTTAATTCTTTTGTTAAAAATGTTACAACTGAATATGAAAGTATGCTCAATAATTTAAAGATGCGTGATAAAGAAATAGAATCTTTAAAAAAAGAATTAGAGCATTATAAAAATATTGAGAGTACTTTAAATAGAGCAATTTTAATAGCAGAGGAATCATCACAAAATATTAAAAAAACAGCATTTGATGAATCTAAAGTTATTATAGAAGACGCTAAAAGAAATGCTTCACGGATAATAAATAATGCTTTATTAAAGGCTGAAAAAGTCGAAATGGAAGCTAATAACTTAAAAAGACAAGTAGCTTCATATAAGAGAAGATACAAGAATATTTTAGAAGAACAATTAGATCAAATAGAGAGATTGGATTTAGATAACTAAGTGTAGGTTTCTACACTTTTTCTTGTACTTTAAAAGAATTAATAGTATACTTTATTTAGAATATAATGTATGGAGGATGTATGAAAGTAAGAGTTTTAAGTGCAGCGATTGTGCTTGCAATATTAATTCCATTTATTTGTATCGGAGGTTATCCATTTGCTATAGTTGTTGGCGTAGTTAGCGTATTGGCTTATAAAGAAATATTAGATTTAAAAAAATCGCATAAAGATATACCTAATGTGGTTAAAGTATTAGGATTATTAGTATTAATTTATTTAGTTTTAGGAAATTATGGTATTAACTCACTTGATTTTGCTGTTAATTATCCAAGAATTTTATTGCCATTAATCCTCTTATTGTTACCAACCATCTTTTATAAAAAAGAGGAATACACAACAAAGGATGCGTTTTATTTTATAGGAACAACACTTTTATTAGGTATGTTATTCAATTTATTAATAGTTATTAGAAATATTAATGTATATCTATTATTATACTTATTAAGCATTACAATTTTTACAGACACATTCGCTTATGTAATTGGATGTTTAATTGGTAAACATAAAATGGCACCAAGTATAAGTCCAAAGAAATCATGGGAAGGTGCTGTAGCAGGTTTGATTGGTGGTACAGCTATATCTGTAATTTTTTATTCAAATTTAATCGGTGATTTTAGTTTAAAATTAGTATTTATTACTATGATATTATCTATCGTTGGTCAAATGGGAGATTTAGTATTTAGTAAAATAAAAAGAGAAAATGATATAAAAGATTTTTCAAATATTATGCCAGGTCACGGTGGTATATTAGATAGATTAGATAGTATATCATTTGTAATATTTGTTTATGTAGTATTAATATGGTTCTTATAAGGAGATGATTACAACATGTGGTTTTTAACATTAATAGTATTTGTATTTATTTTAGGATTAATTGTTTTAGTTCATGAACTAGGACATTTCTTATGGGCTAAAAAATTTGGTGTTTATATTTATGAATTTTCTATTGGTATGGGTCCTGTAGTATATTCTAGAAAAGGAAAGAAAGATGGAATTTTATATAATATAAGAGCTCTTCCTATTGGTGGTTTTGTATCAATGGCAGGGGAAGTTTATGAAGATGATAAGAAAGTCCCTAAAGATAGATGTTTATGTAATAAACCGGTATGGCAAAGAGTTATAGTAATGGCTGCTGGAGTTATTAATAACTTTATAATGGCTATAGCAGTATTACTTATTATGGCATTATTTTGGGGAAGTAATTCTTTAACTCCTAAAATAGAAGCAGTTGAGGATAATTATCCGATGGCTGAAGCTGGGATTGTCAAAGGTGATGTAATACTTGCCATTAATAATCATAAAGTAAGTACTTGGGATGAAGCTCAAATTGTATTACATTATAAAAACAAAAATGACTATTATGAGTTTAGAATAGAACATGAAGATGGCACAATTGATAATTATAAAATTACTCCAAAGTATGAAGAAGTAGAAGACGGAAGCAAACAACCTGTTTTTGGAGTGCATATTAATCAAGAGAAAACTTATGGTTTATGGAATAAAATTAAATATGCTTTTGAAAAATTTTTTGCAGTTGTATCTTCAATGTGGTTAACTATAGCAGGACTAATTACAGGTAAAATTTCAGTTGATGCTTTATCTGGGCCTGTTGGAATTTATACAGTAGTAGGTCAAAGTGTTAGTTATGGATTATATTATGTTATTTATTTAATTGCATATTTATCAATAAATGTAGGAGTTATTAATATCTTACCTTTCCCAGCATTTGATGGCGGAAGAATATTATTCTTAATTATTGAAAAGATAAAAGGTAGTCCGGTGAATCAAAAATTTGAAAATTGGTGTCATACTATTGGATTTGCTTTATTAATGTTATTAATATTGTATGTAACAATAAATGATATAATTAAATTATTTTAAGTAAGCGCATAGCTTACTTTTTTTATTACTAAAAAAATGTTATAATGTTAGTGTTCTTGTAGCTCAGTTGGATAGAGCGTATGCCTCCGACGCATAAGGTCGAGAGTTCGATTCTCTCCAAGAACACCATAAAATTAAAAATAGTCATTTGACTATTTTTTTGTTAATTAATTTCCTTTTTTACCTTTCTTAAATAATCAATAGGGTATTTATGTTTAGAAAGTGTTCTGCATATTTCATGACCTTTTGATTGATTATTACAAAAATAATCGCGAAAATTTGTTGATTCAAATTCTGGATAAATTTGTGCCGAGTAAATTAAATATGAGTATAATATCCAACATGCATTTAAATAATTATCATGCTCAATAATTTGTATCTCTCTATCACTTTCGCGGTAACGCTCGCTATCTATTATAATAATTTCATTGTCTGTAAAAATAGTATTTTCTAAATTAGCATCCCATGTTTCAATGTGTTCTTTTGAAAGTTTATCAAATGATGCAAAAATATTTGTAAAGTTATCTAATAAATAGTCACTTGTTTCTAATAAAAAATCTTTTTGACTTTGTTCATAAAAAGGCCCGATAAATGCTCTGAAAGCATGAGAAGCATTAAAAAAATATTCATCTATTTGAAAAAAATTTTTTAATTGTAAATATTGGATTTTTTGTTGAAATAATAAATCTGGTTCTTCGCCAGTATGTACTCTAAATCTTTTTAGACATCTTCCATCTGTAGTTTGATATACAAAATGAGCGTTATATTGGTGGCTTATCTTTCTTGCTATAGGTATTTGGATAATTTGATTCTCGCTATCATAAAGCCACATATATAACATCTCATTTCTTTTTTGCAAATTATTATATCATAATAATTTATTAATTCCAGTTTTAATAGCCAAATATATTTTAAATACTTAATGATGAGTCAAATTGACTTCTTTTTTAATGACTAAAATATTGTAAAATGATATAATTATGTAAGAGGTATAGAACATATGAATTATTTAGACACCCTTAATAAAGAACAAAGAGAAGCAGTAATGCATATAGATGGACCTTGCTTAGTAGTGGCAGGGGCAGGCTCTGGTAAAACTAAGGTATTAACTACGAGAATTGCTCATTTAATTGAAAGTGGTATTTATAGCAGTAATATATTAGCAATTACATTTACAAATAAAGCTGCTAAAGAAATGAAAGATAGGATTAGTAAGATAGTTTCAGAAAACTATGCTTTTGTAGGAACTTTTCATTCTTTTGGATTAAGAATAATAAAGGAAAACTATGAAGTGCTTGGGTTAGATAAAAATTTTACTATTATAGATTCTGATGATGTTTTAAGTATTATAAAAAAAATACTAAAAGACTTAGGATATGATATTAAGCAAGTTGCTCCTTCATACATTAGAAATAGAATTAGCTTTATTAAAAATGAAATGTTGAGTGATTCTGAAATAGAAAAATACTTTTTATCAGAACCTGAAAAAATTGCTAAACAAGTATACTTTGAATATGTGAAAGTATTAAAGAAAAATAATGTAGTTGATTTTGATGATTTACTTAAACTACCAGTAGATTTATTTGTGAATAATCCTGATATTTTAGAAAAATATCAAGATAAATATAAATATATATTAATTGATGAATATCAAGATACTAATGAGGTACAATATAAGTTAGTGAAGTTACTTTCTAGAAAATATCGTAATATTTTTGTTGTAGGAGATCAAAATCAAGCAATTTATGGTTTCAGACAAGCAAATTATAAAAATATTTTGAATTTTGAAAAAGATTATCCAGACGCAGCAGTTATCGTTTTAAATCAAAATTATAGAAGTACAACTACTATTTTAAATGCTGCTAATTCAGTAATAAAAAATAATGTTGAAAGAAAAGACGTTAATTTATTTAGTGAATTAGGAGAAGGTGTTAAAGTTAAATACTTAAGAAGCAACGATGGATTTCAAGAAGTTAATTTAGTTGTTAATGAAATAAATAATTTGTTAGATATGGGTTATAAAAAGCAGGACATAGCAATCTTTTATAGAACTAACGCTCAGTCGCGTGTTTATGAAGAAGCAATGTTAAAAAGTAATTTTCCATATAAAGTGGTTGGTAGTTTTTATTTCTATAAAAGAAAAGAAATTAAAGATTTAATTAGCTATTTAAAATTAATTGCTAATCATAATGATGATATTGCTTTAAAAAGAGTGATAAATGAACCAAAAAGAGGTATTGGTGCTAAGACTATTGAAGGACTTGAAAATGAAGCTAATATTACTGGACAATCTATGTTTGATGTTATTAGTAATGGTAAAGAGTTAGAATTTAAAAAATTAATTGAAAATTTAATTAAAGAAGCTGAAAACTTATCTCTTACTGAGTTAATTGACAAAGTATTAGAAAACTCGGGAATGAAAGCTGAGCTTGAAAAAGAAAAAAATTTAGATAGCGAACTAAGAATTGATAATTTAATGGAATTTAGAAGTATAACAGAGAGCTATCAAAATGTAACAGGAAGTGTTAATTTACAGGATTTCTTAGATGAAATAAGTTTAATTGCTGATATAACCGAGCATCAAAATCAAGATGACGCAATTACTCTGATGACGTTCCATTCTGCAAAAGGACTAGAATTTAAAGTGGTATTCATGGTGGGGATGGAAGAAGGCTTAATGCCACATTCAAATGCCTTTTGTGAAGAAAATGGTATTGAAGAAGAGCGAAGATTATGTTATGTTGGAATTACGAGAGCAAAAGAAAGATTATATCTTACTAATGCTAAATCTAGAATGTTGTATGGAAAAGATATGATGAATCCGCCATCTCGTTTTATTGGAGAAATATCTAATGAATATATTGAATCAAATATTCAAGAAGAAAAGAAAATAAATAAAGATTTATTATATGATTCAGAAAATGAAGAATATAAAAGTGGGGAAGTTGTAAACCATTTATCTTTTGGTAGAGGTGTTGTTATAGGTGTTGATGAAAGATTTGTAACGGTAGCTTTTGACAAAAGATTTGGAATAAAGAAATTCTTGAAAAATTATAAAGGGTTAAAGAAAGGAAAATAAAATGGAAAAAGATTTAACATTATTAGTATTAGCTGCAGGAATGGGCAGTAGATTTGGAGGTCTCAAACAAATAGAACCAGTAGGTCCAAATGGAGAATTTATTATTGATTATTCAATATATGATGCGATTGAAGCCGGATTTACAAAAGTGGTATTCTTAATTAAAGAAGAAAACTTTGAAATTTTTAAGGAAACTGTTGGAAAAAGAGTAGAAAATAAAATAAAAGTAGAATATGCTTTTCAAAAAATAGAAGATGTACCGGAAGGTGTAGAAATTCCTAGTGAAAGAGTTAAACCTTTGGGCACAGCACATGCAATATACGCTGCAAGAAATGTTATTCATGAAAATTTTGCGACAATTAATGCCGATGATTTTTATGGAAGAGACGCATATATGAAAGCAGCAGAATTTTTAAGAAATTGTGAAGCTAATCAATATGGAAATATTGCATATAAAACTGGTAATACATTAACAGAAAATGGCGCTGTTAAAAGAGGAATTATTTTTGAAGAAAATGGAAATTTAAGTCAGTTAGTTGAAAGTAGTATAATAGAAAAAAATGGATTAGCAGAATGTAGTCCTCTTGATGGTAGTGAAACATTTACAACAAGTTTAGAACAACCAGTTTCAATGAATTTATTCTGTCTAACACCGAAATTAATTGAGTATATTAGTAATAATATTAAAGATTTCTTTACTAATTCAGCTAATGATTTATTAACTTGTGAGTATTTATTACCAAATGCAGTTTATGAAAGTTCATTAGAAGAAGATGAACCTATAAAAGTTATTACTACTGATAGTAAATATTTAGGTATGACTTATAGAGAAGATTTAGAAGAATTAAAATTAGGAATAGCAAATCTGATAAATGAAGGCGTTTATAAAAAAGATTTATGGGGGTAATTTATGGAACCCAAAAATAGGATAGAAGAATTAGTTAAATTATTAAATGAAGCTAATTACAACTATTATGTTTTAGATAATCCAACAATTAGTGATCAAGAATATGATAAATATTTAAGAGAATTAATTAATTTAGAAGAGAAATATCCTGAATTAGTATTGTTAGATAGTCCTACTAAAAGAGTTGGTGGAGAAGTTTTAGATAAATTTGTTAAAATTACTCATAAAATTCCAATGCTTAGTTTAGGTAATGTGTTTAATGAAGAAGAAGTTAGAGATTTTGATAATAAAATTAGAAAAGTTGGTATTAATCCGGAGTATGTTTGTGAACTAAAAATAGATGGATTAAGTGTATCTTTAGTTTATGAAAATGGTGTACTAAAAAGCGGGGCAACACGTGGGGATGGAGTAATTGGTGAAGACATTACGCATAATGTTAAAACGATTAAAGTAATACCATTAAAGTTAAATCAAGAAATCGATATTGAAGTAAGAGGGGAAATTTATATGGATAAAGAAACCCTTACTAAGATAAATAAAGAAAGAATCGAATCAGGATTAACTCCTTTACAAAATGTTCGAAATGCTGCAGCGGGAAGTATTAGACAACTAGATTCTAAAGTAGCAGCCAAAAGAAATTTAAATAATTTTATTTATCATTTGCCAAATCCACTTGATTATGAGATTACAAAACATTCTGATGCCCTAGATTTTATGAGAAGTTTAGGATTTAAAGTAAATCCTGCTAATAAAATTTGTAAATCTATTGATGAAGTTATTGAATTTATTAATGAATATACTGAAAAAAGGGAGGAACTCCCTTATGAAATTGATGGTGTAGTTATAAAAGTAAATGATATCGAAGAGCAACAAGAGTTGGGATTTACAGCTAAATATCCTAAATGGGCGACAGCATATAAATTCCCAGCCAATGATGTTTTAACAAAATTAACTGATATCATATTTACAGTTGGAAGAACCGGACAAATAACTCCTAATGCAGTACTGGAACCTGTTTTAGTAATGGGATCTACAGTTAGTAGAGCAACTCTTCACAATGAAGATTTTGTTAACAATTTAGGCCTTATGATTGGAGATATTGTTGAAGTTCATAAAGCTGGTGATGTAATCCCCGAAGTAAAAGGAACTAAAATTGAAAGAAGAACTGGTAAAGAATTGCCATTTGTAATGATAACTGAATGTCCAATATGTGGAACAGGCCTAATAAAAAAATTAGGCCAAGTTGATTATTATTGTCCAAATAATGCTTGTCCAGCAAGAGGGATTGAAGGATTAATTCACTTTGCTAGTCGTGATGCAATGAATATTGATGGTTTGGGTGATGAAATAATTGAAAGATTCTATAACGAAGGATTCTTAAAAGAAATAACGGATTTTTATCATCTAAAAGAACATAAAGATGAAATATTAATGCTAGAAGGTTTTGGCCAAAAAAGTTTTGATAATATGATTAATGCTATTGAAAATAGCAAAAAAAATAGTTTAGAAAAACTTTTATTTGGATTAGGCGTTAGTGGAGTTGGTAGCAAAACTGCTAAATTATTAGCAAGCACTTATGAAACTATAGATAATTTAATGAACGCAGAAGTTGAAGAACTATTGACAATTAAAGATATTGGTGATATCTTAGCAAGAAATATCTATGATTATTTTAAAGTTAATCGAAACCTAATTGATAAGCTGAAAATGCTAGATATAAACATGAAATATTTAGGTGTTAAGAAAAAGATTAATGAAAATATTACTAATAAGAAATTTGTTATGACTGGTACAATTTCTTTTATGGGTAGAGATGAAATAAAAAGAATAATCGAAGAATATAGTGGAACATTTACAGACAGCGTTAGTAAAAAAACTGATGTGGTAATTGTAGGAGAATCTCCTGGTAGTAAATATGATAAAGCTAAAGAACTAGGAATAACCATTTGGAGTGAAGATATTTTTAGGAAGGTACTGGAAAGTTTAGATGCCTAATCATTTTATTCAAGTGTTAAACAATTTATTAAACTTTGGTGTTAGAGAAGATGAAGTTTTAAGTAGTCAAGAACGAATAAAAAGAGTAAAGTTATTTAAAGATAACTTTCATATAGAGGATTATTTGAGTTTCTTCAATGATTTAGAAAAATATATATTAAATGAAAAAGTATCATATGAAGAAAAAGAGAAAGTAATAATACTTTTAATGAGATTGTTATCGAGTTCTTGGAGACTAGAAGATAATATTTCAATGCTTCCTGTAACTATTATAACTATTTACAATAGTTATATATCTTTTCTAAATATAAATATTTTATTTGAAGAAATAAATAATTCTGAGGTAACTTATGTTGAAGAATTAAAATATATTTTATTAATATATATGGATTTTTTAGATAACCCAATTAATGAAAGTTTTATTCAAAATGTCTTTTCTAAAATAAAGCACTTTAATGAAATTTTACAAGGGTATTTAGATAGTGAAAATATATATGGTATTAAACATAAAAATGATATTGACAATGATGATTTATTGTTATTATTAGGTAAAACTTTTGGTAATTTAAATTCATCCAGAGTATATTAAAGATTAACAATTGTTAGTCTTTTTAAATAGCAAATAAAAAAACTTAGAATTTTCTAAGTTATTTTAATTTTTTTGCTTCTCTAGCACTAGTTATTACTTTTTTACCATCAATTGTTTTCTTTTGTAAATTTGGCTTTTGAACCATTCTTGTAGCATTTAAAGCATGGCTTCTTTTATTTCCTGCTAAAGGTTTTTTATTTGTTGTTTTTTTTGCCATTATAAAGCCTCCTTTTTCTCTTAAAAACTTTACCATATATACGAATATTTGTCAAATATTTTTGAGTATTGTGTTATAATTTAGCTAGGAGGATTTTTCATGTACGCACCATTAAAAGTTACAACTGATTATACATTACTAAATAGTTTAATTAAAGTTAATGATTTAATTAATTTTTGTGTGAAACAAAATATCAAAAGTTGTGCGATATGTGATACTAATTTATTTGGAAGTATAGAATTTTATAAGCTTGCCAAAAAAAGTAATATTAAACCCATTTTAGGATTAGAAATAAAATTTAATAATAAAACTGTGTATTTGTATGCAGAAAATTATGATGGGTATAAAAACATGTTAAAAATAAATACAATTGTATGTGAAAGAGATATTAGTATTTTAGAGTTAGAAAGATTAAGTAAAAATGTTTTAGCAATTATTCCATATGGAAGTATAGATTTATATGATAATTTAAAATTTATAAATAATTTATATATTGGATATGAAAATAAAAATGAATTACAAAGTAGTTTATTGAAAAGTAGTAATGTTGTTTTTGTAAATGATATTAAAGCTTTTTCTTTTGAAGATTTAGAATATATTAAATATTTAGATATTATAGCAGAGAGAGATAATCAAGAATATATTCATAATTATTTTGACAATCAAAATTTATCAAAGTTTGATTTAGATAAAATAGAAGAAGTAGTAAATCTTCTTAATATAGAAATGCCTACTAATACAAGATATATTCCAAAATATAATAAAGAATTTGATTCATTTCAAACTCTTTATAATTTATGTGTTAAAGGTTTAGATAAAAGACTTAAGGGGAATGTTTCAAAAGAATATAGTGAACGATTAAAATATGAATTATCTGTTATTAAAAAAATGGGATTTGTAGATTATTTCTTAATTGTTTATGATTATGTTTTATATGCTAAGAAGAACAATATTTTTGTCGGACCTGGAAGAGGGAGTGCTGCTGGGTCTTTAGTAAGTTACGTAATTGGAATTACTGATATTGATCCAATAAAATATAATTTATTATTTGAAAGATTTTTAAATTATGAAAGAGTTACCATGCCTGATATTGATATAGACTTTGATAATACAAAAAGAGATGATGTTATTAATTATGTTAAAAATAAATATGGTAAAGATAATGTATCTGGCGGTATGACTTTTGCTACTTTGAAGACAAGGTTGGTTTTAAGGGAATTAGGTAAGATTTTAAAAATAGATGAAAGATTATTAAATAAATTTTTAAAAGTATTAAATAAAGATGTAAATTTAAAAAATAATTTAGAACAAAAAATAGTTAAAGATTATTTGAATAGTTATTCTGAATTAAAAAAATTATATCATATTAGTTTAAAATTAGAAGGATTGAAGAGAAATATTAGCACTCATGCTGCAGGTATTGTTATTGGTGATAGGGCACTTGATGAAATAATTCCTATGTATAAAAAGGGTGATGTTTATTTAACTGGTGTAGGAATGGAACACTTAGAAGATTTAGGATTATTAAAGATGGATTTTTTAGCCTTAAAAAATCTAAGTATAATTAGTAATGTTGTAAGTAGGATCCCAAATTTTAATGTTAATAAAATTTCACTAGAAGATAAGGAAGTATATGAATTATTTGGAAAGGCAGAAACTGATGGGATTTTTCAATTTGAAACTAATGCTTTTAAAAATATGTTAGTTAAATATAAACCAAAGAATTTTTCTGAGTTAGTAGCAAGTGTAGCTTTAGTAAGACCCGGGCCAAGTAGAGAGTTAGAAACTTACATTAAAAGAAAAAATGGATTAGAAAAAATAACTTATTATCATGAATCTTTGGAAGATATTTTAAAAGAAACGTATGGTGTAATTGTTTATCAAGAACAAGTTATTAATATTTTAGTTAAGATGGCTAAATTTAGTTATGCAGAAGCTGATAATATAAGAAGAGCTATGTCTAAGAAAAAAGAAGATATTGTATTAAAAGAAAAGGATAATTTTATTAAAAGAAGTATGTTAAATGGTTATGAAGAAAAATTAGCAGAAAATGTTTTTAATCATATCTTAAAATTTGCATCTTATGGATTCAATAAGGCTCATTCTGTTTCTTATGCAATTATTTCTTATCAGATGGCATATTTAAAAGTTCATTATAAATCACTATTTATTTTTGAACTTTTAAATAATTCTTTAGGTAGTGAAGAAAAAGTTAAAATATATTTAAATGAATTAAAAAAAGATAAATTAAAAATTTATCCAGTTAGTATTAATTATTCCGATTATAATTTTATTTTAAAGAATAATGTTGTATTTTTACCATTTAAGTTAATTAAAAATATGAAAAATGATTTAATTAAACATTTAATAGAAGAAAGAAAAAATAATGGTTCATTTAAAGATGTTTTTGATTTTTTTAAAAGAACTGTTAAAAATACAACAAAAAATGAATATACAATGTTAATTAATGCTGGAGTATTAAACGAATTTCAATTAGGTGTAAAAACTTTAATTAATAATTTAGATGTTTTAATAAATTATGGTAACTTATATAATGATTTAGGAGAATATGCATTGATTCCAGAGCTTGAAATAGTAGAGGAATATGATAAAGATACTTTAAGACAAAATGAGATTAATAGTTATGGATTTTTTATAAGTAACCATCCTGCTAGTAAATACAGTAACAAAGAGGTCATAAAATTAGAAAATATTAAGGAAAATGTGTTTAAAAATATAGTGTGTTATGTTATGGTAGATAATGTAAAGAAGATTAAAACTAAGAAGAATGAAGATATGGCTTTTATTAGCGCTAGTGATGAAACTGATAAGTGTGATTTTACAGTGTTTCCAAAAAATTTTTACTTGTTACAAAATATAAGTAAAAATGATATGATAAAAGTATGGGGAAGTGTGACCAAAAGATTTGACAAATATAGTGTTATTGTAAATAATATTTTAGAGGAGTAAACAACATGGATGAATTAAAAAGATTTTTAAATAGTATAAATTTTGAATACACTGATGATTTACAGGATACTGAAATAATGAAAGTAGTTTTAAACAGAGAAACTAAAGTATATAATGTTTATTTAAAAAGTAAATATGTTTTAAGTTATGAACTAGTAACTGATCTTTTTAATCATGCTAAAAGGGGTATAAATGGTAAAGATAAATGTTATTTAGAAATGGTTTATGACAATATAACTACTGAAGATTTAGAAGCTTATATAAAATCAATTTTAAATGCTGTTGTTTTTGAACATCCATCTTTAATGGGACTGGAAAATAGTTTTACAAAAGAAGAAGATAATACGATTTATTTAGAAGTAGGTAGTAATGCAGAAGTTAAAGCTTTAGAAAATTACCAAGATGAAATAATTACTCATTTAAGAAATTATGGTTTAGGAGATTTTCTTATTAATATATCAATTAATGAACAAATTAAAGAAGAAATAAAGAAAGAAATCGAAGCATCAAAAGAAGTTAAACCAGAAAAGAAAGAAGATAGTCCAGTAATATTTGGGTTTCATAAAGATGGTGAAGTAACTCAAATTAAAAATATTATGGGTGAACAAAAAAATATTATTATTGAAGGTTATGTTTTTGGAATCGATAATAGTGAAAGAAAAGGACAAAAAGCTACTGCTTATATTATAAATCTAAAAGTAAGTGATAAGACTGATAGTTTTTTAGTTAAATTTGTTAGATTTAAAGAGGAAGAATATAAACAAATATTAAAAGGCTTAAAAGTCGGGAAATGGTTTAGAATCGTTGGTAATGTGGAAATGGATAACTATTTAAGACAAATGGTTTTAAATGGACGAAGTATTGAAGCAATAAAGAGTAAAGATATAGCAGTTACTGATGAAGAAGAAGAAAAAAGAGTAGAACTTCATGTCCATACTATGATGAGTGCAATGGATGGTGTAATAGAGGCTAAAAAGTTAGTAAAACATGCTAAAAGTTTGGGGCACAAAGCAGTGGCTGTCACTGATCATGATTGTTTACAATCTTATCCAGAATTATATCATGCAGTATGTGATATAAATTATGGAATTGAAAATGAAGAAGATAAGTTTAAAGTTATTTATGGTGCTGAAATGAGTATTGTGAATAATGAAAATGATTTAATTCACAATCTAAGAGATTATGATTTATTAGAGACTGAATTTGTTGTATTTGATACCGAAACAACAGGATTTACACCCTATACAGATCAAATAATTGAAATTGGTGCTGTTAAAATTAAAAATGGGGAAATAACTGATAGATTTGATGAACTTATTAATCCGGGACGAAAGTTGCCAGAAAAAATAATTGAACTTACTAATATAACTGATGAAATGTTAGAAGATAAAGATACGGAAGAAAATGTTACGAAAAGATTTATGGAATTTATTGGTGATTTACCGATGGTTGCTCATAACGCCAAATTTGATATCGGTTTTATAAGTGCTGCTTATAATAAATACAATTTAGGTGAATTTAGTAATACTGTTCTTGATACAATGAGTATGGCCAGAATGCTTTATCCAAACTGGAAAAATCATAAATTATCAACACTTGTTAAACAATTAGAAGTTCCTTGGGATGAGGATGCACATCATAGAGCTGATTATGATAGTGAGGGAACTGCAATAGGATTTTATAAAATGTGTAAAACATTATATAATCGCAATATTGAAACTACTAAAAAATTGTATGATTCAGTAGATTTAGAAGAATTATTAAAATTTAGTAGACCATTCCATATGTCTGTTTTAGTTAAAAATAGAACGGGATTAAAAAATTTATTTAAAATAATTAGTTTTGCAAATACAAAATATTTATTTAAAGGTGATCAACCGAAACTACCAAGAGACGAGCTTAATGCACATCGCGAAGGAATGCTTTTTGGTTCTGGATGTGTCAATGGTGAAATATTTGAAGCTGCTTTTACTAAAGAAGATGAAGAATTAGCTAAAATGATGCAATATTATGATTATATTGAAGTTCAGCCACCAGAAGTTTATTCTTATCTTGTTGATATGGAATCTAGTCCAATTAAATCTTTAGCGGATATTTATACTCATATTAAGAAAATTGTTAAAGTAGCAGAGGAAGCTGGAGTAATGGTTTGCGCTACTAGTGATGCCCATCATTTAACAAGAGAAGATAAAATATATCGTGATATTATTGCTAATCAAAGATTTAATGGTAAGTTGCATCCTCTCAATAAAAGAGGCATAACTATTCCAGACATGCATTTTTATACTACACGAGAAATGCTTGATGCATTTTCATTCTTAGGAGAAGAAAAAGCTAAAGAAATAGTAGTAATTAATCCAAATAAAATTGCGGATCAATGTGAAATTGTTGAAGTTATTATTGAAACTGGTGGTGTTCCATTCTCGCCAAAAATTGAAAATTCAGCACAAATTGTTGAAGACATGGTTTATAACAAAGCAAAAGATTGGTATGGAGATCCGCTTCCCGATAATATTCGAGATAGAATTGAACAAGAATTAAAAGGGATAATTGGTGGTGGATTTGATGTTATTTATCTAATTGCCCAAAAACTGGTTAAAAAGAGTAATGACGATGGGTTCTTAGTTGGTTCTCGTGGTTCAGTTGGATCATCTTTTGTTGCTACTATGATGGGAATTACCGAAGTTAATCCGCTTCCTTCCCATTATCGTTGTCCAAATTGTAAACATAGTATCTTTAAAAATGATGATGGCGAAGACCTAGCAATTGAATTTGGTATAGGTTTTGATCTTCCGGATAAAGATTGTCCAAAGTGTGGGGTTAAAATGATTAAAGATGGTGAAGACATGCCATTTGCTACATTCTTGGGGTTTAATGCTGATAAAGTTCCGGATATTGACTTAAACTTTTCTGATTTAAATCAAGCAGCAGCCCACGAATACACAAAAGTATTATTCGGCGAAGATAATGTATATCGTGCTGGTACTATTGGTACGGTTGCAGAAAAAACTGCTTTTGGTTTCGTAAAAGGTTATTGTGAAGATAAAAATATTATCATGCGTGGAATAGAAGTTGAAAGGCTAGCTGCAGGTTGCGTTGGTGTTAAAAGGACAACTGGACAACACCCTGGTGGAATAGTAGTTATTCCAGGATATATGGACGTTTATGATTTTACACCATATCAATATCCTGCTGAAGATGTTGATGCTGCATGGAGAACAACACACTTTGATTACCATGCAATTGATCAAGATGTATTAAAATTAGATATCTTAGGTCATACCGATCCAACTCAATTACGGATGTTACAAGATTTAACTGGAATTGATGTTAAAACAGTACCATTTGATGATAAAGAAACTATGGGATTATTCTTATCGCCAGAACCTTTAGGAGTTACTAAAGAACAAATAATGAATGATACAGGGACTTTAGGAGTTCCAGAATTTGGTACTAACTTTACAATTGGAATGCTAAGAGATACTAAACCAACTACTTTTGGTGAACTTATCAAAATATCTGGTTTATCTCATGGAACTGATGTATGGCTCGGTAATGCTCAAGAATTAATTCGAAAAGGAGTTGTTCCTTTTAAAGAGGTTATTGGATGTCGGGACGACATCATGGTATTCTTAATGCAAGCTGGTATGGAACCTTTAAAAGCCTTTAAAATTATGGAATTTGTTAGAAAAGGTAAGGCAAGTAAGGATCCAGAGGGATGGTCAAAGCACAAAGCTGCTATGGAAGAAGCTGGTATACCAGATTGGTATATTGGCTCATGTGAAAAAATTAAGTACATGTTCCCTAAAGCCCATGCTTCAGCATATGTTATGAGTGCTTTTAGAATTGCTTGGTTTAAAGTTCATCGACCTGCCGAATATTATGCTTCATATTTTTCAACAAGGTTTGATGATTTTGAAATAGAAACAATGATTAAAGGATATGATGCAATTAAAGCAAGGATTAATGATATAATTGGTAAGGGATATGAAGCTACAAGTAAAGAAACATCACTTTTAGAAACATTGAAGCTAGCTCTTGAAGCTACTGCTAGAGGTTTCAAGTTTGGTAATATAGATGTAGAAAGAAGCCTTGCTAAAAATTATGTAATTGATGAAGATGGCAAAACTTTAATATCACCATTTAGAACACTGGATGGTTTAGGAGATGCCGTTGCAAATCAAATAGTAGAAGAAAGAAATAAGAAATCATATTATTGTATTGAAGATTTTCAAAACAGAGGTAAAGTAAATGCTTCTACTATGGAAAAGTTAAGAAATCTAGGTGTATTTAAAGGAATGCCAGAATCAGCTCAACTAAGTTTATTTTAATCATAGAAAGAATAGGAAAGGAGTTTATAGGTGAAAAATAAGAATCAAACTATTGGAATAACTATGCTACTAGTAGTAATTTTATTTTTAACAGCAGCATTGTTTAGTATTTAGAGTATTAACAATATCGTAAAAAAAGAACAAAAATGTTCTTTTTTTTAGTAAATTTGCTAGTAAGTAACAAATATTAAAACTAAAGTGTTTAAATTTAGAAAACAAATTGACTGAATTTAATTTATGCATGTACTAGAACAAAGTAAATATGCATAAATAATTATAAAAAATATTTGCATAATAATACTGGTGATTATATGAATTATCAAACTGCAATATCTTTTGGATTAGTACATATACCTGTACTTATGAATAGCGCTATTAAAAATAATGATATATCTTTTAATATGTTACATAAAAAGTGTGGTGAGAAATTAGAATATATTAGATATTGTCCCAGCTGTAAAGAAAAAGTTAAAAATGCTGAGATTGAAAAAGGATATGAGTATACTGACGATAATTTTATAACGTTTACTGAAGATGATTTTGATAAATTAAAAAGTGAAAATGATAAAGTAATAGAAATTATTTCTTTTGTAGATATTTCTGACATAGATCCAATTTATTATGATAAGAGTTATACATTAACTCCTAATAAAAGCACTAAATCATTTAATTTATTTAAAGAAGCTTTAAGGAAAAGTAAAAAGGTAGCAATTGCGAAAACATATATACGTAATAAAGCTTATTATGTTGTAATTAGATTTGGCTATGAAAATATAATCATGGATACACTTTATTATGAAGAAGAAATAAAAATGCAAAAAGAAAAAACTAAAAAGGAATTTAATGATACTGAATTGAAAACAGCTATACAACTAATTGATGCTATGAGCGATGAATTCAGGCCAGAAGAATATATTGATGAATATCAAACTAGACTTAGAAAAGCTATTGATAAAAAAATAAATGGTAAAGAAATTAAGCAGTATAAAAAGAAAAAGCAAAGGAGTATTAGCGATTTAATGACAGCGCTAGAAGAATCTTTGAGGGAACAGAAAAATGGAAAAAAATGATTTCTTAAAATTAAAACCAATGCTTTTAGACGAAATATTCAAACCATTTAACGATAAAGATTATTTGTTTGAAATTAAATTTGATGGTATTAGATCCTTAATATTTATTGATAAGGAAAAAATATTTATAAAAAGTAGGAGAAATATTATATTAAATGATACTTTTCCAGAATTATTAGACATTAAAAATATAAGTAACGAAACATGTATTTTTGATGGTGAAATTGTTTTACTAGAAAATGGTAAACCATCTTTTTTTAAATTACAAGAAAGAACTAGACTTAAAAATAAATATCGTATTAATGAGATGAAAGAAAATAATCCTGTTGCTTTTATATGTTTTGATATTTTATATAAGAATAAAGATTTAACTAAATTACCACTTCTTGATAGAAAGAAAATATTAGATAAATACAATGATAATAATATTTTTATTAAATCAAAATATTTTGAAGAGAAAGGTAATGATTTATTTAAATTTGTAAAGAAAGAAAATTTGGAAGGCATTATAGCGAAGAAAAAGATGAGTAAATATTATTATAATATTAGAACTAAAGAATGGATTAAAATAAAAAATTTTAAAGAAGAGGAATTTTATATTTCGGGATTTATTATAACTAAAAGTGATAATGTAGTCAGTGCATTATTATCAGAAAAAATTAATAATAAATATGTTTTTGTGGGAAAAATACTTTTTAGTCATAAGAATAAAGATTATGAAAAAGTTATAAATTCAGATTCTGTTAAAAATTATTTAGAAAATTGTGAAGATAATGCAATTTTTATTAAACCAATCTATAAATTAAAAGTTAACTATATGGAAAGAACTAAAAATAATATGTTAAGGCAACCATTTGTTAATAAAGATAATAAATAATTTATCTTTTTTTATTGTTTTAATAATTATTTACAAGAAAATATGATAAAATTATTTAAGAAGACATGTATTATTTTTAAATAAGGAGTTTTAATTATGGATATATTTGTACCAGATATGTATCAAAAAAGCATATATACTATAAATTATAAAAAATTAAAAAAGAACGGAATTAAATGTTTATTATTTGATTTGAATAATACTTTAGCTAGTTATGAAGTTGATTTCCCAGATAATAAGTTGAGAGAATTAATATTTGAACTAGAAAAAGATTTTAAAGTGATTATTGTATCTAATAGTCCCAAAGATAGAGTAAGACCTTTCAAAGAAAAATTAAATATAGATTCATCTTTTTCATCAGGAAAACCATTTAAGAAAAAATTTAAAAAGATAATGAATTTATATGGGTTTAAAGATACAGAAATTGCGATGATTGGTGATGAATTATTAACTGATATTTGGGGTGGAAATAAAATGAAATTCACTACTATATTAGTTAATGGTATAAGCGAAGATGAACCATTTCATACTAGAATAATTAGATGGATTGAAAGAAAGATTATTAAAAGATTAAATAACAAAGGAATTTTGTTTAAAGGGGAGTATTATGAATAAATGTATTGGTTGCGGAATAAAGTTGCAAAATACAAATAAAGAAAAATTGGGTTATACAAAAAACTTAGACAACAAATATTGTGAAAGATGTTTTAAAACAATTCATTATAATGAAGAAAAAAAAGTTACTAATTTAGATAATACTAAAATAATAAATAAAATAAATAAATTGGGATTTTTTACAATATTTATTACCGATTTAGTAAGTATTAATAAAGAATTAATTAAAGTATTCAAAAGTATTAATAATAATAAAATATTAGTGATAAATAAATGTGATATTATTCCAGGTAATTTAAAGTTAGAACATATTGAAGAGAATATTAAAAGTAATTTTAATATAAATGATGAAATTTGTTTTATAAGTGCTAAAAAGAATTTATATTTAAATAAGATAATTAGTTTAATTGAAGAAAAAGAAAATGTTATATTATGTGGGGAAACTAGTAGTGGTAAATCAACATTAATAAATAATTTAATAGGTAGTAATTTAACAACGAGTCATTATAGTAATACAACTTTAGATTTTATTAAATTAAAATATTTAGATTATTGTATATATGATAGTCCTGGAATTATAATTAGTGAAAAGAAAAATAATACTGAAAAAATAGTGGTTAGTACAAAACAACTTAATGATAGTTATGTTTTAAGTGTTGGTGATATTAAATTAAGATTAAATGGTAATTTAACTTTTATAGTACCACATAATTTAAAAATAACTAGTAAAAAGGAAGATATTCAACTAGAAAGTATTATAGAAATAAATAAACCAAGTGATATTGAATTGCCAAACGGTGGATTTATTTTCGTTAAAAATTCATGTATAATAAAATCCAATAAAAGTTTAGGAGTTAGAAATTCAATAATAGGTAAGTAGGTAGTAGTAATGAGCGTAATAAAAGTAATGAGTGAAAATTTAGCTAATAAAATTGCTGCAGGTGAAGTTGTCGAAAAATGCGCATCTGTTGTAAAAGAACTTGTGGAAAATAGTATTGATGCTAAAGCTCAAAGTATTAAGATAAATTTACTTAAAGGCGGATTAGAAGAAATTACAGTCATAGATGATGGAACTGGTATGGATGAAAGTGATGCAATACTTGCTTTTCAAAGGCATGCTACTAGTAAAATTTATAAAGATGATGATTTATTTTTTATTGATACTTTAGGATTTCGTGGTGAAGCATTACCATCAATTGCATCAGTTTCTGAAGTTGTTTTAGAAACTTGTCAAAAAGATGTTGGTACCCTTATTCATATTAAAGGTGGTATGTTAATAGAAAAAAGTAACAGTAGTGCGCGTATAGGAACCAGAATTACTATAACTAATTTGTTTTTTAATACACCAGCTAGATTAAAATATTTAAAAAGCGAGCAAACAGAACTGGCTAATACTGTATCTTTTATTGAAAAATTGTCTTTAGCTAAACCAGATATTTCATTTACTTTAACCAATAATGGAAGTGTGATTGTTAAAACTAGTGGAAGTGGCAATTTAATAAAAACTATTCATGAAATATATGGATTGCAAGTATCAAGTAAAATGTTAGAAATTAAAGCTTTAAACGATGATTTTGAAATTAAAGGATTTATATGTAAACCAGAAATACTTAAGGCTAGTAGAAATCATCTAATTACTTTTATTAATGGAAGAGTAGTTAAAAATAATGATATTAATCGCGCGATTAATGATGCATATTATACATATAAACCTGATGGTAAATATCCAATTGTTGTAATTAACATTGAAACTGATCCAACTTTAGTAGATGTAAATATTCATCCAACTAAACAAGATGTTAAGTTGAGCAAAATAGATTCTTTATATAATTTGATTTATGAAACTATGAAAAGAAGATTGTATGATAGTTTATTAATACCGGATGCAATTTCCAAAAAAGATATTGATAAAATAAAAGATAGTTTTGCGCCAGTAGAGAATTACAAAGAAGTAGAAATAAAACAAACTACTTTTGACTTTGGTGAAAATAATTCTTCTGAAGTAGTAAAAAACGAAGAATTCAAAAGTTTAGTTTTATATCCGATTGGACTAGCACATGGTACTTATATTATTTGTGAAAATGATGAAGGACTATATTTACTTGATCAACATGCTGCTCAAGAGCGAGTAAATTATGAAAAATATTTAGAAAATTTAAAAAATGAGGCAGTAAATATAACTAGCATGTTAGTTCCAATTAATATTGAATTTTCTCAAAGTGAATATATTACATTTGTAAAGAACTCTAATATATTCGAAAATATGGGATTTGAATGGGTAGAATTTGGAATTAATACTGTTTCTGTTAAAGCACACCCCACTTGGTTAAAAACTGGTTATGAAGAGGAATCAATTAGAAAAATAATCGATTTAATAATTACTATGAATAATGATTTTGATGTAATTAAATTTAGAGAAAATGTGGCAATAACATTGGCTTGCAAAATGGCAATTAAAGCTAATGAACATATTTCGATGATGGAAATAGAAGGGCTCCTTAAAAATTTAGTTAAGTGCGATAATCCTTATAATTGTCCACATGGCAGGCCCACAATTATTAAATTTAGTATATATGATTTAGAAAAAATGTTTAAAAGAGCAATGAATTAATTAATATATTTGATTTTTTGGTATATACTTTTATTTACACTTTTTTTACATCAACCTTTAATTTATTTTTATCTTATAGTCTTAATCATTATATAATTTATGCATATGATAGTTATTAATTTTTAATATAATTTTGAAAGGGTGAAATTAATAAATGTCGAAGAAACAAAAGAAAAATTAGGAGAAAAGCTACTATTTCTGATACTAGTGGGTTTAGACCAGCATATTAATATACGAGAGTCCGTTGCTTGGCAACTCTTTGAAAAAAACAATGAGTATATAAAATGATACTTTTTATTAGATAATAAATTAACAATTTTAAAATTATAGGAGATGATAGTAATGTTAGGAAAAGATCAATTAGAAATATATAAAAAACAAATAAAAAACAATCCGCAATTAGAAGAAGTTCTTTCTTTTTGTAATTTTGAATTTAGGGATAATATTGATGTAAAAGAAGACATATTAATTTGCGGTGAAGAAAGCAATTATGAAATTTATCCATTTGGTAAAGATGGTTGTGGATGTACTTATGCATTATTAAACAACCAATATGTTGGTTTTATCTCAAGTGCAGGTGGTTGTGGTATTATTGCAAACAACATAAAAGATTTTTTTAATTTTTTAGCTGTTATTAAAAACATAGAATCTTATTTTGTAAAAGGAGTTTTTGATAATTTGGAAAATTTTAATGATACGTTTAAAATGGCATCAGAAGATTTTTTGGATTCAATAACAAGATTTGGAAATTATTCATATGATGTTTCAATTCAAGCTTTAGAAAAATTTATTATAGATAATGGTTTTGTAACTGATAATGCTATTATGTATGAAAAATTAAAATCAGCTCTTATTACTGAACCATCATTTGTGCTTCGCGCAGATCCTAGCGAATATGAACCATGGGATGATGTTTTTTATACTAATCAAAAATACATCAATGAATTAAGAGAAAAAAAAGTTAACCATGATTAGATAAAAATTAAATGAAAAGCCTTAAAACTTGAAAAAAATAGGTAGTTATAATAAAATAAATTTAGGTGAAAGAGTATGAAAGACATTTTAAATGAATTTAAAAAATTTATTTCAAGAGGTAACGTATTAGATTTAGCTGTAGGTGTTATTATCGGTAGTGCTTTTAGTGGTATTGTAACATCTTTAGTAAATAACATATTTACGCCATTAATTGGAATTATATTTGGTGGTGTTGATTTTTCGGGATTATCTATTACCATTAGGAATGCGCAAATTATGTATGGAGCTTTTTTGCAAAGTGTATTCGATTTTTTAATTACAGCAGTTTGTTTATTCATAATAGTAAAAATAATTAATAAAATTAATAATGACTTATTGCAAAAAACAAAGAAAAAAAACGAAGAAGAAAAAGTGGAAGTACCTAAAAAAAGTGATGATATAATATTACTTGAAGAAATTAGAGATTTATTAAAAGATAATAATAAAAAGAAAGGAAAGAGCAAATAATGTTAGAAAATATATTATATTTGGTTGGCGGTTTAGTGGGAGGCTTAATTTTAGGGTTCTTTTTAGCAAGATTCTTTATGAAAAAGTATTTAACTAAAAATCCTCCAATTAACGAAAAAATGATTGAAACCATGATGAGTAGTATGGGAAGAAAACCAAGTCAAAAACAAGTTAAACAAGTTATGAATCAAATGAATAGACTCAATAAATAATTTGATAATAATATTGTCAATTGAAAAAATATTTGGTATATTAATGGCATAAATCGATGAAGAAAGATTAGTAGCTATAGAAGTTTTTTTAGAGAGTTAGTGGATGGTGAAAACTAATAAAAAAGAAATAGTGAATCTACTTTCTGAGAGTATTTAATAAATAACGGGTAGTTTACGTTATAAACTAATAAGTAATATATTGGATGGTACCGCAGAATTGCTCCTTGAGTTTTTTGCGGTTTTTTATTTTTGGAGGTTCATATGTTAAAGAATTATATGGGAGAAGAAAAATATTTAAAAATAAAAAATAGTAGTAATGTTTTTTATAAAGCTTTGGAAATTGTCTCCATATTATTTGAAAATGACAAAGATAAAGGCGGATGGCCATATATTTTACATTTAATTTCGGTTTATAAAAAAGTTTCGGAAGAAAATGAAAAAATAATTGCGCTTCTTCACGATGTAATTGAAGATAAAAATGTGAGTGAACAAGATTTACTAGATATTGGCTTTTCTAAAGAAATAGTTGAATCTGTCAAATTGATTAGCAAATCGCAAGAAATTAGTTATGAAGAATATATTCATAATTTAATTATTAATGGTTCTAAACACATTTTGCGAGTGAAAATGGCTGATTTAGAAAATAATATGGATATAAGTAGAATTAGTAATGCAGCGGAAAAAGATTATGAACGAATAGAGAAAAAATATAAACCTGCTTATTTAAGAATTAAAAACAGACTAGAAGAAATGGAGAGATAAAAATGATAGATATTAAATTAATAAGAGAAAATAGAGAATTAGTAAAAGAAAATATTAAGAAAAAATTTCAGGATAATAAGTTACCTTTAGTTGACGAAGTATATGAACTTGATATTAGATATAGAGAATGTAAGAGTAAAGCAGATAATTTAAGAAGTGAAAAAAATAATTTAAGTGCATCAATTGGTGAATTAATGCGAGATGGTAAAAAAGAAGAAGCGATGGCAATAAAAGAAAAAATTGCTTTAATTGCAAAAGAAATACCTGCACTTGAGGAAAAAGAAATAGAATTAGAAACAAAAATTAAAGAAAAAATGATGATAATTCCTAATATAATTGCAGCTGATGTACCAGTTGGTAAAGATGATTCTGAAAATGTTGAAGAACAGGTTTTTGGAGAATGTAAAGTTCCTACATTTGAAATTCCATATCATTCTGATATTATGGCAAAATTTAATGGGTTAGATAAAGAAGCAGCGGGAAGAGTAAGTGGTAATGGTTTTTACTATTTAATGGGTGATATCGCTCGTCTTCATTCTGCTGTATTAGCATATGCAAGAGATTTTATGATAAACAAAGGATTTACATATTGTATTCCCCCTTTTATGATTAGATCTGATGCTGTAAATGGTGTAATGTCTTTTGAAGAAAAAGAAAATATGATGTATAAAATAGAAGGAGAAGATTTATATTTAATCGGTACTTCTGAACATTCAATGATTGCAAAATTTAAAGATCAAATGTTAAAAGAAAGTGAGTTACCAATAACTATGACTTCATATTCTCCATGTTTTAGAAAAGAAGTTGGAGCACATGGAATTGAAGAAAGAGGAGTTTATAGAATACATCAATTTGAAAAACAAGAAATGATTGTAGTCTGTAGACCAGAAGAAAGTGATGCCTGGTATGAAAAAATGTGGAATTATTCAGTTGAATTATTTAGAAGTTTAGATATACCGGTTAGGAAATTAGTTTGTTGTTCTGGAGATTTAGCAGATTTAAAATATAGATCATGTGATATAGAGGCTTGGAGTCCAAGACAACAAAAGTTTTTTGAAGTATGTTCTTGTTCTAATTTAACAGATGCTCAAGCAAGGAGACTAGCGATTAGATATAAAAAAGAAAATGGCGAAAAGGAATTTGCTCATACGCTAAATAATACAGTTATAGCACCGCCAAGAATGTTAATTGCTTTTTTAGAAAACAATTTAAATGAAGATGGTAGTGTAAATATTCCAGTTTCTTTAAGACCATATATGGGTGGAATGGATAGAATAGTTATTAATAAAGATTAAATTAAGGAGACTTATTAAAAAGTCTCTTTTATTTATATGATGGTAACTTGATAAAGAATAATAGTACTATTATAAGAAATTGAGACATTCTCTTTTCACAATAATTTAAACAGATGCCAGGAAAATATTTAATTTTATAAATAAAAAATGTCGAAAAATATCATAAAAATAGAAGTTTTGACAACGTTTGTCGAATGTATTGAAATGCATTTTTAAATAGGGTATTATCTAATCAGAAAGCGGGTTTTGGTTGAAATTATCATAAAAATTATTTTCTTTATTTATATGTTTTATCTACCCTAACTTATCCCAAAAACAAATCCCGCTTTCAAATTATTATTGAATATGTTAAAATACGGGTTAGGAAGTGGTTTATATGCATTTGCCAGATTTAAATGTAGCAAAAGATAGAACTAGTAAAGAAAATAAATATATTACATTAAATGAAAATTATCAAAGTATTTTTAAAGGTCAAAAATATTTTTTAAGAACTTATGGTTGTCAAATGAATGTTCATGATAGTGAAGCGATTAGAAGTTATTTGGAAACTTTAGGATATGTTAATACAGAAAGAATTGAAGAGGCTAATATAGTAGTTTTAAATACTTGTGCAATTAGAGAGAATGCTCGAGATAAAGTAGTTGGTTTTTTAGGGAAATGTAAATATTTGAAAAAAAATAGAGATGATTTTAAAATTGTTTTAGCAGGGTGCATGTGTGAACAACCAGATTTTGTTGAAACTATTCAACAAAATCATAAATATGTAGATTTAGTAATTGGAACTCATAATATTTACGAATTACCTAAATTATTATTAGAACTTAATCAAAAACAAACTATTGAAGTGTATTCTAATAGTGATGAAATAATTGAAGGTATGAATTTTACAAGAGATAGTAAAGTTACTGCGTGGGTTAATATTATGTATGGATGTGATAAATTTTGTACATACTGTATTGTTCCTTATACAAGGGGAAGAGAGCGTAGTAGAAAATTAGAAGATATCCTGGAGGAAGTTAAACATTTAAAGATGGATGGTTATAAAGAAGTCACCCTTCTAGGACAAAATGTTAATGCTTATGGTCGAGATATTGGAGAGTCTTTTGCTAATTTATTAGAACAAGTTGCTAAAATAGGAATTGAAAGAATTCGTTTTGTTACATCTCATCCTTGGAATTTTACTGATGAAATGATTGATATAATAGCTAAATATGATAATATTATGCCTTATATTCATTTGCCTCTTCAATCTGGAAGCAATGAAATTTTAAAGAAAATGAATAGACGATATACTAAAGAAGAATATTTAGAATTATTTAATAAAATGAAAGAGCGTATACCAAATGTAGCAATTACCACGGATATCATTGTGGGATTTCCAAATGAAACAGAAGAAGATTTTAAAGATACATTAGAAGTTGTAAAAGCCTGTGAGTATGATGGGGCTTATACATTTATCTTTTCTCCAAGAGCTGGAACTCCAGCTGCTAAAATGAATGACGAAGTTTCTTTAAAAATAAAGGAAGAAAGATTATATAAATTAAATGAATTAGTAAATTATTATTCTAACAAAAATAATCAAAAATTATTAGGCAAAGTTGTGGATGTGTTAATTTTGGGTGAAAGTGAAAAAGATAACACTAAAGTTTATGGTTATACAGATACAATGAAGTTAGTTAATGTGGTAGGAAATAAAGAATTAATTGGAAAAATTGTTAAAGTAAAAATTTTTGAAGCAAAAAGTTTTAGTCTAGATGGTGAATGTGTTGAAGAATTAGCGGTGTCTTAAGATACTGCTTTTTTGTTTGAATAAATACTATATATATGATAAATTAGAGTCAATGAGGTGTAGTGAATTATGAATAAAAAGGTTATTAAGTTTTTATGGGAATATTTAAAAGAATATAAAATTAAATATCTTTTTGGAGCAGTTTTTGTAATTGGGGCTAGTTTAATTAGCATCTTAACCGGATATTTAAATGGATTAAGTGTTGAAAAAATTACGACTTTTGAATTTAAATTATCAATCCTTGCTTTAATAATTTATTTTATTTTTAACTTAATTCAATCATTATTGAGAAAGGTTAGTAATGTTATTTTCCAAAAGGTAAGTAATGATGTTATGGAAAAAATAACTTATAATGTTTTTGAAAAGATTGGATTATTACCTGCTAAAGCTTTCGAAGAAAAATCGAGTGGAGAATTAATAAATCGAGTTACTGGGGATTCTACTAATATAGTATCCAATTTAAATCAACTTATTTGGATTGGTTCTGACATTGTAGCAATAATAGTAATAGCTATTTACATATTAATTAATTCTTGGGTGATATTTTTAGAAATTGCAATATATTTGATTATTTTCTATTTTTTCACAAAAAAATATATGCCTAAATTAAAAGAAAATCAAAAAGAAATTAAAAATGAAATTGATAAAACCACTTCTAAAGTTAATGAAGCAATTAGGGGAGTTCGGGAAATTAGAGCATTAGGTATTAGAGAAAAAATAAATAAAAGAGTAAAAAAGGATATAGTTGAAGTATTTAAAAAACGTAATGAAACTGTTGATTTTACAGAAAATTATTATGCCATAGTTAGATATATGAATGCTACTTTAGAAGCTTTAGTATTTATAAGTTGTATATTTCTATTAATGTATGGTCAAGTAAATTTAACATTTGTTATTGCCATGACTTGGTATATATATCGTTTTATGCATTTATTTGAATCAATCACAAGCATTTCTACTAGTTTCCAAACTTTAGTCGTTTCAGCAGAAAGAATTTTAGAGCTTTTAAATAACACGTTATATAAAGATATGAAGTTTGGAATGGTAAATAAAAAAGTTGAAGGAAATATAATTTTCAAAAATATAAATTTTAGTTATAGTGTTGATGAACCAGAAATTTTAAAAAATTTTAATTTAGAGATAGAGAAGAATAAAGTTACAGCGTTAGTTGGAAAAAGTGGTGGTGGTAAAACAACTATATTTAATTTATTACTTAGATATTTTGATGTTAATGATGGAGAAATATTAATTGATAGCGTTAATATTAAAGATTTTACAGAGAAATCATTACAGCAAAATACCGCTATAATAAGACAGGATCCATTTTTATTTAACTTAACTATATTAGAAAATTTTAGAATTTTGGATGAAAAAGTTAGTTTAAAAAAAGTAAGAGAATATTGTAAAAAAGCAGAAATAGATGAGTATATTATGAGCCTCCCTAATTCATATGATACTTTAATTGGTGAAGGTGGTATTAATTTATCTGGTGGTCAAAAACAAAGATTAGCAATAGCCAGAGCGTTGATGAAAGAAAGCAAAATTTTATTATTAGATGAAGCTACAAGTGCCTTAGATAATGTCAACCAAGAAAAAATTAAGAAAGTCATTATGAATTTAGCTAAAGACCATACCATTATTATAGTAGCTCATCGTTTATCAACAATAATTGATGCCGATTTAATATGCTTTATGGAACAAGGCCAAGTTAAAATACGCGGTACTCATAAAGAACTTTTAAGAAAATCAAAAGAATATAAAAAACTATATTTGAATGATGAAATAAACGAAATGTAAATTGACGAAAATTGACAGTTATGGTTACAGTTTGCGTCCAAATTTATCTTATAGTATAATATTAAAGACACGAGAGGTGTATAAATGAAAAAAATTAAAAAAATTTGGGTAGAAAATAAAGTTTTATTGGTATTGGCCATCATTTTGGTAATTTGTCTACTTATATTTGCGGGTGTAGCAATAACCTATTTTTATGGTTCTAGTGATAATGTATATGGTAATAGATTGGACGTTACTAACAATGTCCCTTTAAATGACAAGTTACTGGAAGATATTAAAGAAGAACTTGGAGCTAATGAAAATGTTAAAAGTACTAGTGTTAGTCTCAAAGGTAAAATAGTATATGTTAATATTAAATATGTGGATGAAACTAAAATGGAAGATGCTAAAAGTATAGCTGAAAAAGTTGTTGAACTATTTAATGACGATGAATTAGAAATCTATGACATTCAATTCACAATTAGTACATTATCAACAAGTGAAGTAAATGGGTATACTTTAATGGGAGCAAGAAATGCTAGCGGTAGTGGTATTGTGATTTGGAATAATTATAATATCGAAGAAGGAAGTAGTGAGTCTGAATAGTATGAAAAAGAAAAGATGGATTATATCTTTAATGCTAATTGTTTTAGCTTTAGTATTTGTTGGTATAATAACATTTAATATTTTAAGTAATGATAATAAACTGACCAGTGAAGAGAGAACTTGGATAAATGAAAATATAAATAATGTTCAAAACATCTATGTTGTAAAAGATGAAAATGCTTTTAGCAGAGATGGTAGCGGTGTATTTTATTCTTTTTTAAATGATTTTAGCGAAGAATATGGTATTGAACTTAATATTATTAGTTTTGATAATACTAATACACCGACAGACAATAATTTGAATTATACGAAAAATATTTCTGATAACTCAAAAGTTTTTTATACTGATCATTATGTCCTAGTTAGTAAAAATCAAGAAATTTTAAATACTAATAAAGATCTAGAAAATAAAACTATTGGAGTTCTTAATAGTGAACTAGAGTATATTAAAAGCTATTTAAAAGGAATAAATATAAATTTTAACGGATATGAAACTGAAAAAGAATTATTTGAAGCGGTTAATTCTACAATTAATTATATAATATTACCTAGAATTAAATACATAGATCAAATTCTTTCCAATAATTTAGAAATTGTCTATCATTTGAGTGATATAAATAGTTACTATACTTTAAATAGTACAGGTGATAGATTTAGCAGCATTTTAAATAAATATTTTACAAAGTGGGCTGATAATATTGATACTTCTTTAAAAAAGGAAGAATTTAAACTATTTACTCAATCTCTTACTATAAGTGATAGCGAAATTGATAAATTATTAAGTATTGATTATCGTTATGGCTTTGTTAATAATTCGCCCTATGAAGTTATTATGAGTGGTAATTATGGAGGAATTATTGCAGAATATTTACAAGAATTTAGTGAATTTTCAGGAGTATATTTTGATATAACCAAATATAAAAATGCTAACAAATTAATGAATGCGCTTAATAATGGAAAAGTAGATTTATATTTTGCTTTCAATGATAATATGGAAACAATTTATAAAGAAACAAGTAATGGTATCAATAGTAGTTTATCAATTCTTACCAGAAGTGAAAGTGATAAAATGATTAATTCTATTTATGGATTGCTGGGAGAAACTGTCTATGTTGAAAATAATAGTAATTTAATGGCTTATTTGAAAAGTATTGGTAATATAGATATAAAAACATACGAAACTAGCAAAGAATTATTTAAATTAAACAAAGAAAATGAAATCATTGTTATGGATACTTATATTTATGAGTATTATAGTGACAGTAAATTAAATAATTATGTTAGTAAATATGATACTTACATTAATAATAAATATACTTTTAAAATAAATAGTGATTATAATACGTTATATACGTTATTAAATAAATATATTAGTTATTTAGATAATTCTACAATGATTAATCAGGGGATTAATAGTCATATGGAAACTATTAAAAGTGGTAATGTTTTAAATAGTATTGCGAAATACTTTATAATAAGTATTAGTGCAATATTAATAATTGGTTTAATAGTTTATAAAAATTCGAAAAAGATAAGAATAGCTAGAAGAATAAAAAATACTGATAAAATAAGATTTATTGACGAATTAACTTGTTTAAAAAATAGAGCTTATTTAAGTGATTTTATTAAAACTTGGAGTAATAATACTGTTTATCCCCAAACTATTATTGTAATGGATTTAAATAGATTACAAGAAATAAATGATAAACATGGAGTATTAGAAGGTGATAAACAAATTCAAGCTGCTGCTAATGCTTTAATTAAAACACAATTAGATAATAGTGATTTAATGCGTAGTGATGGCAATGAATTTGTAATCTATACAGTTGGATATAGTCAAAAACAAATTATTAATTATATACATAAATTGAACAAAGAACTCAAGAAAATGCCATATAATTATGGTGCCGAATTTGGTTATAGTATCATTGAAAATAATTTAAAGACTATAGAAGATGCTTTAAATGAAGCGGTAGAAGATATGAAAAATAAAAAAGCGAGTGTAAAAGAGTGAAAAAAAGAATAGATAAAGCTAAAAATACAATAAAAGATTTTTTTGATAATTTTTTTAGAGTTTTAAGAAGGCCAGATATGGTTTTACTTCCAGGTAATCTATCGTTTTTCTTTGTTCTTGCAATAATTCCTACACTTGGTTTAATTAGTTATGGAGCCTCTATTTTAAATTTATCAACAGATGTATTATATGATTTTATAGCAGGTTCATTTTCTGCAGAAATGGCTGATATAATACTTGGAGTCAATTTAGGGAACAATGTAGGCATTCAATTTGTCATTACACTGATAGTTGGACTTTATGTTGCAAGTAATAGTGCTGATGCAATTATTGTTGCTAGTAATACTATTTATCACATTGAAAATAAATCTTGGTTTAAAAGACGATTTAAAGCCATGGGAATATCTTTTTTAATAGTAGTATTACTTATATTTATGTTAATAATTCCTGTATTTGGTAATATTATTATAGATTTAATAAAAGAAGTTGATATAGGTGATTTAATAACTACACGTATAATTGCTGTTATTAATCTATTAAAAGGACCAATTTCGTGGTTGATTATATTTGCATTTATTAGAATTATTTATGCTGTGGCACCAGATAGCAAGCCAAAAAATAGAGTAATAAATTATGGAGCATTCTTTACTACAGTTGGTTGGATAGTGGGAACTAAAATATATTCAGCTTATGTTACGGGATATGCTGATTATTCAGCTTTATATGGAAGTCTTGCTGGTATAGTAGTGCTTATGATTTGGATTTATTTTTTATCTTATATTTTTACTGTTGGTATTGCTTTAAATAGCCAACAAGATGAAAATAATTTGCTAAAAACTGGCACTATAAAAGTAGAAAAATAGTTAAAAATAAAGATATGTACACAGGTATTACTTAGTACATATTTTTATTTTTAATATCAATCTAGTATTAATTACTAACGATATTGAAGAGTAATACTTAAAAAGAAACAATCGATGTTTCTTTTTTATTTATTAGTGTACAAATTGATTTTAAATGATATAATAAAGTTGAGTGATGATATGAAAAAGATTAGTGTTATTTTAGTGTATCTTATTAGTTTTATATATATGGAATGTCTATATAAAATATTTATTTATGATAGTATATTTAGATTATCCATTATTAATATGTTATTATTTTTAATTCCTTTTAGTTTATTGCTGGGGATACTTACTAAATTAATAAAGGATTCTAAATGGAATAAAGTTGTATTTATCGTAATTATGAGTGTTATAGCAGTATGGTTTAGCGCTCAATATGTTGTCAAAGATTATTTTGATTTTTATATATCATTATCTACTTTTGAAGTTGCAGATCAAGTAGGAGATTTTTTTGACAAATGTGTCATTGAAACATTGAAAAGATTACCAGTAATAATATTATTTTTCTTGCCCTTAATATTAAGCGTTATACTTAATAAGTATATAAATTTTAAACAAAATAATTGGAAAAAGAATATAGCTTTATTATGTATAGTATTATTTAGTTATGCCTTTTATATTTTAGGGCTAAATGTAGGTAAAAATAATTCTATTTCGTCATATGCATTATATTATAATATTAACGATGTCTCACTTAATATGGAAAATTTTGGAATAATAAATACATTTATTATAGATACAAAACGAGCAGTTTTAGGCTTTGAAGATAAAATAATCATGAACAATGGATTAAATGATAATAGCCAAAATGCAGAAAATAATAATGGAGAAGTTGTAGCACCTATAGTCTATGAATATAATAATTTAGACATTGATTTTGAGTCGTTAATTGCTAACGAATCAAATAAAACAATAAAGCAACTACACGAATATTTTAATAGTGATACTGGCACTTTAAAAAATGAATATACTGGAATATTTGAAGGGAAAAATTTAATATTATTTATGGCAGAAAGCTATAATGAAATTGCAGTCAACAAGGAATTAACTCCAACATTATATAAACTTGTTAATAGCGGTTTTGTTTTTGAAAATTTTTATACGCCAACAATTTATAGTACTATTGGTGGAGAATTTCAAGAATTAACCGGGCTGTATGCTCAATCAACTAGTATTCTTTCAAAATTTAGAAGCGGTAAGATATCTTTTCCTCAAGGAGTTGCTAATAAGTTTAAAGAAATAGAGTATAACACTTATGCATATCATAACAATGCTTATTCGTTTCAAGATCGAAATAAATATTTAAAAAGTATGGGCTTTGATAATTATAAAGGGTGTTATAATGGATTGGAAAAATTAATTAATTGTAAAGAGTGGCCTCAAAGTGATGTGGCAATGATTAATGCTACTGTAGATGATTATATTAATGACGATAACTTTATGGTATTCTATGCATCAGTATCAGGACATTCGTCATATGGTTTTAGTAGTAATGCTGCATCTAAACGTAACAAAGAAGAATATATGAAAGCAGGTCTTTCATATTCTGAAAGACCTGCTGCATATATTGCAGCTCAAATGGAATTAGATAAAGCTTTGGAATCCTTGATCAAAAAGTTAGATGAAGCTGGTAAGCTAGAGGATACTGTTATAGCGTTGGTTGGAGATCATTATCCGTATGAGTTAACCATAGATGAAATTAACGAAGTTAGTACTTATAAAAAGGATTCTGTAGTTACCGTAAATAAAAGTAATTTTATTTTATGGAATAGTGAAATGGATACTATTAAAGTATCTAAAGTAGGTAGCCAACTAGATGTTATTCCGACAATTTATAATACTTTTGGTATTAATTATGATTCTCGTTTGTTTATTGGAAAAGATATTTTAAGTACCGAGGGTGGCCTTGCTATGTTTGGTAATCGTTCTTGGGTAACGGATAAAGGGACTTACTTTGCTGCTAGTGGTAAATTTGTCCCAGTAGATGGAGTAGATGTTTCGGAAGATTATGTGAAAAATATTAATCAAATAGTTAATAATAAAATTACTATGAGTAAATTAATTATAGAAAAAAATTATTATGAAAAAGTATTGAATTAGAAGAAATGAAAAAAATCATTTCTTTTTATGTGCTAAGATATGAGTCAAGAAGAATGGGCTTTAGAATAAAACTTTTAGCTCCAAATTATGTTTTAAATAAAAAGAACTTAGTTAGTTCTTTAAAATGGTATTTTTATTAAATTCTTTTGTTTTAACTTTTCTAGCTTACTTTCAATAGATTTTTTTATTTTGTCATTGTATTGAGGGTGATTTTCTATCCGAGTTTTATAATGATTAATTTTATTTAATATTTCATTTGTTTTGTTATTTAAATATTTTTCATAATATATATATAATAATTCTTCTAAAGATTCTATTAAAGTATTTGAATGTTCAAAATATTCAATTGCCTTTTCAATATCTTTTAGTGTATGCGTTTCTAAATCTCCATCTAAATAATAATATTTTGCAATATTATAATAAGCCCATATTGTTTTTTCGGTGGTACTGCTTTCTAATGCTTTTTTATAGTATTCTAACGCTTCTTGTTTTTTATTTTCCTTTCTTTTGTATTCTCCAATTTTGTTGCAAGCATAACTTTCATTTAAATTAGCGCTTTTTATAAAAAACTTGTATGCATTATTATAATCATTTTGAGATTCATAATATATTCCTAAATTATTTAAAGCATAAACATAATTTTTATTGGCGGCTTCTTTAAACAATTTTAATGCTTTATCTAAATTTTTATTTACACCTAAGCCTTTTTTATAGCATAATCCTAATGAATTAATTGCCGCAACATTCCCAAGAGATTTAGCTTTTTCAAAATATTTAATAGCTTCTTTAAAATCAGTGTGTTTTTTGCTACCTATTTTTCCTTTAATAATCATATTGCCAATCATCCAACAAGCTGATGGATGATTATTATTGGCAGAAGCAATAAAATATTCATAAGCTTTGTCATATCGAGGACAACCGCTGAATTCACCTCGATATTCCATAACTGCTAAACGATAATTAGCATATGCGTTGCCGTCGTTAGCAAGGTTTCTTAAAGAGTGACTAAAGTTAATTCCTTCGTTCAATTCTAAAATAAGAAAATTTTGCAAATCGATAACTGAAATATCTGTGTTTTGTAGAATAGTCTCCACCATATTTTGGGTTTGTTCATTTTCATATAATGGTTGTTTTTTATCTAAAATAGCATAAAGTAGTAGTTCACTAAATAAATGATAATATTTTTCTAATTTTAATAATTTTCTAAATTTTGTAATGTTTTCTTTTGGGACATATAAATCGTTCTTACTAACGTTATATAATTTGGTACATACGTTTTTTAAATTGCTATTTGTATTTATAGATTCAATGTTTTTTAAATCATAAATAGAACCATTTATAATAGTCAAAATATTACAAATTATATTAACAAAACTATTCTCATCTTTTTTGTATTTTTTTTTGAGATTAATATAGATTTGTTTGTAATCATTTCCAATGCTTCTAGAACCAATGCAGTAATTGTTTACTGTTGATTCATTAATGTAATCCAAATTGAATAAAGCACAAAAAACTTCGCTTTGTATAGCGGAACTTTTATTTTTGCTTTCATCTTTTATGGCATTAATAATATTTCCGATAGATAAATGGCTGTAATTATCGTTTAATTTAATATACTTTCTCTTCATGTCTATATTATAACACAAAAGTGAGTGAACGTTGAGTGCAAATTAAAATTGATGAGTATTTGTGAAAGTGTATTTATTCAATTTTTTTTAATATACTTTTTTTAGGAGGAATAAAATGAAGAAAATATTTAAAAATTATAAGAGCACCATTATTTTACTTGGCTCAATAATTTTAGGGGGAATTATTGGTTTAATTTTTGGAGAAAAAGCTGCAGTACTAAGTCCTTTAGGAGATATTTTTATTAATCTAATGTTTGTAGTTATAGTGCCGCTTATCTTTTTAACTGTTACAACTGCCATAATTAAAATGGAAAGCCCTAAAAGACTTGGTAAAATTATGAGTAGAATTGTTATTGTATTCATAATTATGTCAGTAATTTCTGCTTTAATTGGCGTAGTCTCAACTTATGCTGTTAAACTTGTGGATAATAAAAACACATCAAGTATTTTGGAATTATTAGATGAAGAAACAGTCATTGATACAGATTTGTCAATATTAGAAAGAACTGCTAGTTTACTTACGGCAGGTGATTTTAACACCCTTTTAAGCAAAGATAGTATCATAGCTTTATTAGTATTCTCAATTATTTTTGCTTTGGCTGTTAGAAAAAGTAAAGAGAAGGGAGAAACAGTTACTAAAATACTGTTTAGTTTAAATGAGGTTGTATTAAATTTTGTTAATATTATAATGTATTATGCTCCGATTGGCTTAGGTTGTTATTTTGCTACGTTAATTGGAACCTATGGAGAAAGTATAGCAGTAGGTTTTTTAAAAACATTTGTAATTTACACAATAGTATGTGTGTTTGTATATGTTGTAGTTTATTCAGTATATGCATTAATTGCAGGTGGAAAAAAAGGATTAAAAGCTTATTGGAAAAATATTGTTCCCCCAACAATTACAGCACTTGCAACTTGTTCATCTGCAGCATGTATTCCTGTAAATGTAAAAGCATCTAAAGACGTTGGTGTATCTGATGATATTGCTGAAACAACTATTCCAATGGGAACTAGTTTTCATAAAGATGGTTCAGTCATAGGTAGTGTATTTAAAATTATGTTTTTAGTGAATTTATTTAATATGAATCCATCAATATGGACAGTTTTAGGAGTTTCAATATTAGCCACTTTATTAGTAACTGCGGTTCCAGTTGGTGGCGGAACTATTTCCGAAATGTTTATAATAACACTTATGGGCTTCCCGGCGGGTTCTTTACCAATACTAACAATTATTGCTACTGTAATTGATGCCCCAGCAACTGTGTTGAACGTGGTAGGAGATACAGCCAGTTCTATGTTAGTAGGGAGAATGGTTGATGGTAAAAAATTTTTAAAAAAGAATAAATAAAAGAGATTAATTTCTCTTTTTATTTTTCTATAAATATAGAAATAAAGATCAAAATTTAGTAAAATTAAATTGGTGATAATATGAAGTTTAAATTTAAGCCAGAAAAAAGCAATTTGTTTTTAATGACATCAATAATATTTTTGCTATTTATAACATGTATTTTTTGGTTAATTATAAAAGAATATATATTTTTTTCTGTTTATATAATGTTAACTGTAATAATTGCTCATATTTATTATTTTACTAGTTATTTTATAGAAGCAAAATATTTTGTGACAAAATTAGGTTTTATAAAAATCAAAATTAAATATAGTGATATTAGAAAAATTGAGGATATGCAAGAGAAGGTGAAAATTAGCCTAAAATCTTTTAGTTTTTATGTTTATCCTAGAAATAAAGATATTTTTGTTGCAAAGTTAAATAGTAAAATTGACAAACAAAAATTCGCATAATATAATATTAAAAAATAAGAGGTGTTAAATATGGAATATATAATTATTGGTTTACTTGTAGTGGTAATTATTCTTTTAATTGTTATTTTAGCAAAAAATAATGGTAGCAAAGATATGATAGAAAGAATGGGAAGATTAGATACAAGTATTACTAAAGAGATTGGAGAATTTAAATTAAATTTTAGTAAAGATTTACGTGGGGATTTTGAAGTTTTAAATAGTAAAATTGAGTATAAATTAAATTTAATTAGTGATAGAGTTAATAGCCAGCTTAATGAAAATTTTGAAAAAAGTAATAAGACTTTTATGAATGTTTTAGAAAGATTGAATAAAATAGATGAAGCTCAAAAGAAAATAGATGGACTCAATTCAGAAATAGTTTCTCTTCAAAGTGTATTAACAGATAAAAAGACTAGAGGAACTTTTGGAGAGGTTAATTTAGAATATATTTTAAATAATGCTTTTGGCCCTTCATCAAGTGGTGTTTATAGTATTCAACATAAAATGAGTAATGGTAGTATAGCAGATTGTATATTGTATGCACCAGCACCTTTAGGTACTATTGCAATCGATAGTAAATTTCCTTTAGAAGATTATCAAAAAATGGTTGATAAAAATAGAACTAGAGAAGAACGAGCTATTTTTGAAAAAAATTTTGTCATGGATGTAAAAAAACATATTAATGATATTTCTGAAAAATATATTATTCCAGGTGAAACTAGTAATGAAGCAATTATGTTTTTACCAGCTGAAGCTATATTTGCAGAAATTAATGCGTATCACCCAGAGCTTATTAATTATGCATATTCAAAAAGAGTTTGGATTACTGGTCCAACTACTTTAATTAGTACATTATCAATTATTAGTATGATTTTAAAAAATATGGAAAGAGATAAATATGCTCAAATAATTCATGAGGAATTAGACAAATTAGGGGTGGAATTTGGACGTTATAAAGATAGATGGGATAAGTTATCCAGAAGTGTTAAATCGGTTAATCAAAGTTTAGATGAATTACATACAACTACTGAGAAAATTACTAAAAGATTTCAAAGTATTAAAAATGCAGAAATTGACAAATTAAAACATGATGAAGCATTAAAATTAGAATATGATGCTGAGGAGTTGGAATAATGAAAATATATTTAATCAGTAATAATTTGTTATTAGATGGTTTAAGTTATGATAGTAGTGCGAATTTAGAATTAATTAGAATGATTAGACCTTTAAGTGTAAATGGAGAACAAGCATCAAAAAAAATAAGTGAAATGAAAGAATTTCAAAATATCGAAAAAATATATTCTAGTTTTCATAGTACTACTTTAAGTGCAGCTAAATATTTAAGCAATAAACTAGAATTACCAATCAATATGGATGAAAGATTAAATGATTGTAAAGTAGGAATTCTAGGTAGTAAAAACATAAAAATGGTAAAAGGATTACAAGATCATGAATTTTCTTATAAATTACCTAGTGGAGAATCTTTAAACGATGTTGGTAATCGAATAAATAATTTTATAAAAGAGGTTTGTAGTAAAAGTGAAGAATGTGTAATCTTATCTCATAAGAGGGCTATTTTAGGTTTTTTGCTAAAGCATTCTAAAGTTGGTTATAATTTAGATGATAATTTGATTTTGGAATATAATGGTAAGCTTATTTATGATGATAGTGAATCGGATATAGATATATATGAATTAACTATAGAAAACCGAGAAATAGTAGACGTTAATAAATTATAAAGCAAACAAAAAGTACAAGTGAAATTGTACTTTTTATTTGATCAGACTGTTGACAAGCGACAGTTTGAAATCTTCCTTATGTAGGAAGATTTGTTTGTTCTTCAGTGTCAATTGTTAACCATTCTGTTGTTCCACAAGTAGTGCATATTTGAGGGACTAACACTTTTTTTCCTTTGGGTAAATCTATTTTTTTCTCTAAAGTTACACAAAGCATTCCAGATTCTTCATCAATATAACAACGACCTTGAATTTGTGTTTCTTGACACTTATTGCATCCTGGTTTTTTCATCATATCACCAATTTTATTATGTGTAAAATGACTATAATTATTCTTTTAAATAAGGTATAATTAATATGAGGTGTTATTCAAATGGAATATAGTATTAATGCAAGAATTAGTAATCGTCATGTTCATTTGACAAAAGAAATGTATGATTTGTTATTTGATGGAGAAATGACTAAGAAAAATGATTTAAGTCAAATTGGAGAATTTTCATCTAATCAAGTTGTAACAATTAAAAATGGAGATAAAGAAATCAAGAATGTAAGAGTTTTGGGACCGCTTAGAAATTATACTCAGATAGAAGTTTCTAAAAAAGATGCTCGAACTTTAGGGATTAATCCACCAGTAAGAAGAAGCGGTGATTTAGAAAATTCTGAAAAAGTTACATTAGTAACAGAGAAAAATGAAGTTGAAACTAATGGCGTAATTATCTCTCAAAGACACATTCATATGAATAAAGAAGATGCGAGTAAATTTGGCGTTGAAGATAGACAATTAGTTCAAATAAAAGTGAATGGCGATAAAAGTGGCATAATGGATGCTGAAGTTAAAATAAGTGAGAATGGAGTTTTTGAACTTCATATTGATACTGATGATGCTTGTGCATTTTTATTAGAAGATTATGATAAGGTAACAATGATAGTATGAAATTTTTTATTGGAAATGTAGAAATTAAAAACCAAATTATTTTAGCTCCGATGGCAGGGATTACTAGTACGACTTTTAGACGTATTTGTAAAAATATGGGTGCAGGGTTAGTAGTAGCAGAAATGGTTTCAGATAAAGCACTAATATATGAGTCAAAAAAAACTTATGAATTATTAAAAATGGATGAATCGGAAAGGCCAATTTCTCAACAAATTTTTGGTGGTGAAGCCGAAACAATGGCAAGTGCTGCGAAAATAATTGAAGAATATATGCATCCAGATATAATTGATATTAATATGGGATGTCCTGTTCCAAAAGTAGCTGTTAAAAATAATGCTGGAAGTAATTTATTAAAGACACCAGATAGGGTTAGGGAAATAGTTAAAGCAGTAGTTAGTGCTGTATCAGTTCCTGTAACTGTTAAAATAAGAATTGGTTGGGATGAACTTAGTATTAATGCTACAGAAATAGCTAAAATTTGTGAAGAAGCGGGAGCAAGTGCTATTTTTGTTCACGGCAGAACAAGAAAACAAGGATACTCAGGTGAAGCAAATTGGAATGTTATTAAAGATGTTGTGAATGCTGTATCTATTCCAGTTATTGGTAATGGTGATGTTAAGTCTTGCTATGATGCTGAAAAAATGTTAAAAGATACTGGATGTGCTGCTGTAATGATTGGGCGTGCAGCTTTAGGTAATCCATGGCTAATTAAAGAGTGTGTAGAGTATTTAGAAGCTGGAACTAAACCACAAGAAGTAACATTAAAAGAAAAATTAGATATGATGCGATACAATATTGAAGAATTGGTTAATGATAAAAATGAAGTAGTAGGAGTTCTAGAAATGCGTACTCAACTAATGTATTATTTGAAAGGCATGCCTAATACTAAAAATTTAAAATTAGCGATATGCAAAGCAAATAGCAAAGCTGAATTAATGAAAATACTAGATGAATATGAGAAAGAAGTAATGGAGTAAGAATGAACATAAATGATATTCAAGATAATACGATTATAATTTGTGAAAGTGAATATAAAAATTATTTACTAAAGAAGTTGACTAAAAATCATATTTTTTTGAATGTCAAATTTTATTCTAAAAAAGAATTTCTTAAAGATTTTTTATTTTCTTATAATGAAAAAGCAGTATATTATTTAGTTAAGAAATATCAATATAAAGTAGAAATAGCCAAAATGTATTTAGAGAATTTATATTATGTAGATGATTCTAAAGAATATAAGAATCCTAAGTTAATTCATTTAGTAAAACTGAAAAAAGAGTTAAATGCTCAAAAATTATTAACATACAATAAAAATTTTGAGAAATATTTGGGAAAGCATAAAATATTAGTAGTAGGTTATCCGTTTTTAGATAATTATGAATTAGAAATATTTAATAATTTAAATGCCAATATTATAAATACTTTTGGAAAATACGAATTAACTAAAGTTTTTGAATTTACTAATATCGAAGAAGAAATTAACTTTGTTTTGAAAAGTATTGGTGATTTGTTAACTAAAGGAATAGATATAAATAAAATAAAAATTATAGGAATTGATGATGAATATTATAACGATTTAAATCGGCTAAGTAGTTTTTACAATATTCCTGTAAATATCCCAACTAATAATACTTTATATAGTAATATTATTACAAAGAAGTTTTTAGATAACTATGACTCTGATATAAAAAAAAGTATTGATGCTATAAAAAATGAAAATAGTGATATTGTAAATAAAATAGTAAATATTTGTAATAAATATGTTTTTGTTAAAGATTATAATGAAGTTAAAGATCTAATTATAAATGATTTAAAAAATAGTAATATTGATAATTTTAAACTAAAGAATTTTGTGGAAATTATTAATATAGAATCTCCAATTGATGATGAGTTTGTTTTTCTAATGAATTTTAATACTGGAAATATTCCTCGGCCAATTAAAGATGAAAATTATATTACTGATAATATTAAATGTGAGTTGAATATGAAAAGCATTGTGGAAATGAATAAATTAAATAAGGAGTTTATAAAAAATAAAATTAGCAGTATTAAAAATTTAGTAATTAGTTATAAATTAAAAAGCGGAAAAGGAGAATATTACCCATCGTCATTAATTAATGAACTAAATTTACAAGTTATTCATTACAAAAATGATATTTTAAATAGTTATTCATATATGAATGATTTAATTAATTTTGCTAAAAAATGGGATAATTATGAAAAATATGGTGATGTAGATGAAGAATTTTTTGTTTATAAAAATAATCTAAAAGATATTTCTTATAATACTTATGATAATAGTTATACCAAAATAGATAAAAATAATTTAAGAGAATATTTAAATAATAAATTAACTTTGTCTTATAGTTCTTTAAATAATTATAATAAATGTGCCTTTAGGTATTATGTTGCTAACATTTTAAAATTAGATAAATATGAGGAAAATTTTGAAGCTTTTGTTGGCTCTATTTTTCATGATGTGTTAGAAAAGTGCTTTATTAATAAATTAGATGTTCAAGACGAAGTTAATAATTATATAGAGAATAGCGGAAAACAATTATCAATTAAAGAAAGGTTTTTTGTAAATAAAATAATTGAAGATATTAAATATGTGATAAATGTTTTAAATAAACAACAAGACTACATAGGGTTAGATAAGAGCTTATATGAGAAAAATATAGTAATAGATAAAAGTCGAGATATTCTAGTAAAGTTTGTTGGTTTTGTAGATAAAATTTTATATAAAGAAAATAGTAATAATACTTTAGTAAGTATAATTGATTATAAAACTGGTTTTGTTGATATTGATTTAAAATATGTTCCATATGGGTTAAGTTTACAACTTCCTATATATTTATATTTAGTTAAAAAATCCAACTTATTTTCAAATCCTAAATTTGTTGGTTTCTATTTACAATATATTTTAGACAAAGACATCACAAAAGTTAGCAAAAAAACCTATGATATGAAAAGATGGGATAATTTAAAATTGATAGGTTATTCCAACAAAGATATTCATTCTTTAGTTGAGTTTGATAATGGTTATAGAGATAGCTCTTTAATAAAAGGGATGAAAGTCAAAACTGATGATAGTTTTAATGCGTATGCCAAAGTTTTAAGTGATGCTGAAATAGATAAATTAATTGAATTGACAGAAAAAAATATAGATTCTGCAGTTGATAAAATATTAGATGGCGATTTTTCTATTAATCCTAAAAAGATTGGTTATGATAATGATTTAGGATGTAAATTTTGTAAATTTAAAGATTTATGTTTTAAAAAGGATAATAATTATGTCATTTTAGAAGATATAAAGACGTTAGACTTTTTAGGGGGTGAAGGAGATGCCTAGATGGACTGAAGAGCAACTTCAAGCAATTCATAAAAGTGGTAGTAATATTATTGTTTCGGCTGGAGCTGGTTCTGGTAAAACAGCGGTGTTAACTGAAAGAGTAATAGAAAAATTAAAAACAGGTATAAAGATTAACGAACTATTAATTTTAACTTTTACTAATGCCGCTGCCGCTGAAATGAAGGATAGAATTAGAAGAAAAATAAATGAACATGAAGAACTAACTGAAAACTTAGATTATCTTGATGCAGCTTATATTACAACATTTGATTCTTTTACTTTATCTCTAGTAAAAAAATATAATTATATTTTAAATGTATCTCCTAATTTAAGTATTATTGATGGAGGGTTAATAAATATTTTAAAAGAAGAAATTTTAGATAGAGTATTTGATGAGTTTTATTTAGAAGATAATCCTTTGTTTTTAAATTTAATTAATGATTTTGCTATAAAAAATGATGCTAATTTAAAATCTGCTATATTAAAAATTAGTCATGGTTTAGAATTAAAAAGTAATAAAGAAGAATATTTGAATAATTATATAGAAAATTTTTTAAATAATGAACAAATAGATAGTTATATAAATGAATTTAATAATCTTTTGATAAATGAAATAAAGGATATTGAAACTAATTTAATGTATATTAGTGAAAGTGATTTTTATGATTATTATGAGGAAATGGTAAAATCATTAGATAAGTTAATAAAATCAAGAGATTATGATGGTATATTGGAAAGTGTTAATATAACACTTCCCAGAAGACCAAGAGGTAGCGATGATATCAAAATATATAGAGATAATATTGATGTCGCATTAAAAAATTTAAAAAGTTATTTAAGATTTGAAAATGCTGAAGAAATAAGAGAATCGTTTACTATAGTAAAAAAATATATTGAAGTTATATTGGATATCATTAAAAGATTTGATAAAGAAGTGATGAAGTATAAAAATAATAATGATTTATATGAATTTACTGATATTGAGTTAATGGCTATAAAATTGTTAAGAGAAAATGAACATATAAGAGAAGAAATTCAAAACTTATATAAGGAAATATGTGTTGATGAGTATCAAGATACTAATGATTTACAAGAGGAGTTTATTAGTTTAATAGAGAATAATAATGTTTATATGGTTGGGGATATTAAACAATCTATTTATGGCTTTAGAAATGCTAATCCCAGTATTTTTAAGGAAAAATATGATAAATATACTATTAATGACGGTGGTGTTAAAATAGACTTGCTAAAGAATTTTCGTTCTCGCGGCGAAGTACTGGATGGTATTAATCGAATTTTCTCGTTGATAATGGACCACTCAATTGGAAGAGCAGACTATAAAAAAACACATCAAATGGTTTTTGGGAATTTATCTTATGAAGAGAATAAAAATAGTAATCAAAATTATGAATTAGAAATTCTTAATTATAATTATGAAGATAAAGTATTTAATAAAGAAGAAATCGAAGCCTTTATTATTGGAAAAGATATTTTAAGTAAAATAAATAATAAATATGAAGTTGTAGATAAATTTAGTGGTAATCTAAGAAGTGTTAAATATGAAGATTTTTGTATTATTATGGATCGTGGGACTAGTTTTCCAGTATATAAAAAAATATTTGAATATTTAGGGATTCCTCTTACTATTTTCGAAGATAAAAAATTAACTAATGAAATTGATATTATGCTTATTAATAATATTTTGGGCTTTGTTTTAAAAGTTAAAGATAATATAGTAGACATAGAATTTAAATATTATTTTATGAGTATAGCTAGATCATATCTTTTTGAATATGATGATAATAAAATATTTAATATAATTAAGAATAAGAAGTTTAAAGATACAGAAATTTATGCAATAGCTAAAAACATAAGTAATAAAATAGATTCTTTAAATAATTATGAATTATTAGAAATTATTATTAACGATTTCAAATTTTATGAAAAAACTCTTAAAGTTGGTAACATACAGGAAACTATTATTAGAATAAATAATTTGTTTGATATTTCTAAAAATTTAAGTGATATTGGATATACAATATATGATTTTAAAGATTACATAGGTAAAATGATAGAAAGTAAAAATGAAATTACTTATAAAGTAAGTGCTGCTTCTAATGATAGTGTTAAAGTAATGAATATTCATAAATCAAAGGGGCTAGAATTTCCTATTTGTTATTTTAGTGGGTATTATAAAGAATTTAATACTATGGATATTAAAGATAGGTTTATTTATGATAATGTTTATGGCATAATTACACCATATTTTAAAGAGGGAATAGGTGCAACTATTTTAAAAGATTTACTAAAAAATAAATATATGATAGATAATATATCTGAGCGCATTAGACTTTTCTATGTAGCATTAACAAGAGCTAAAGAAAAAATGATAATTGTTACTAGTTTGGAAGAAGAAAAAAAATATTCTAATAAAGTAGTAGATTATAATATAAGAAGAAAATATAAATCTTTTTTAAATATTTTAAATTCTATCAATGGTACTTTAGAAAGATTTATTAAAAATGTTAATATAGATGATTTAGGAGTAACTAAAGATTATATCTATGGAAATTCAAAAAAAGAATTGTTAGAAAGTAACAATCTTGAAGCAATTAATTATAAAACTATTAATATAATTAATGAGAAAATTGAAAAACAACATGCCTCTAAAATCATAAATAATATTATTAGTGAGGAAGAACAAAATATTTTAGAGTTCGGTACATATTTACATAATATTTTTGAAACTACAGATTTTTTAAATGTTGAAGAAGAAAATCCTTATAAAGAAAAACTGAGAGAATTTGTTGAAAAATTAAATATTACTGCTAAAACAAAAATATATAAAGAACATGAATTTATATTCGATGATAAAGAAGTAACTTATCATGGAATTATAGACTTAGTTTTAATTGAAAATGATGTTATTAAAATAGTAGATTATAAATTAAAAAATATTGATGATCCAAAATATATTGAACAATTACGAGTTTATTATAATTATTTAAATACTATTTTTGACTTTGAGATAAAAACATATTTGTATAGCATTATTAATGCAGAGTTAAAAGAAGTGAATATATAAAAACAGTTGTCTAAATGCAGCTGTTTTTATAATCCTAGTGTTTTATCAATTCCAGGAGGGATAATTATATCTCCATCTTCAAGAAGTTCTTCATCGTCATATTCTAATTGTTTTACCTGATGATTATTTATTATATCTATATACACATTTCCTGTTTTTTGCATAATTTGCTGTTGTTTTTGAATTGTAGCTAATGTTAAACCGCTACATTCAAAACCAGTTCCATAAATTTTGGCATTTTCTTCTGTTAATTCAATAAATCCTCTTTTTAATAATATAGTGGCAAAAGTTCGACCATCCGGAGTTTGACAAACGTAATATCCTGCATCAGGCCCTTTACAACAATTTTTAAAATAAAATTTACCGTTGTTGCAGTTTACGGTTGCGAAAAATTGTCTATATGAAGCATCTAGTAAAAATTGTTTATAAAAAACTTGATTATGTTCTCTAATAGGTATTTTAACGGTACCAAATGCGTGGGACGCAGAATGATTAGAAAAATTAAAAGCATTATTAATTGTGCATTCTAGATTAGCTTTAAGCAATGGAATAATAGTTAAACTTTGGGTATAACTACAACATCCTTGTAAGCTAGCAACAGTTATGTCTTGAGTTTTTGATAAACTTATTCTAGTATTTTGAATGTCCCAATCTAGAATAAGATAAGCTTCTTCTAAAGAAATGCCATCTACTAATCCATTTCTGTTTTTTTCAATAACTTCCTGTAAGTGTTTAATAGCGCCAGCAACGTCATCTTTATTTGTATTAAATACTAAAGGTTCACTTTCAACGATATAAGAAAATGGTTCCAGCCCAAAAATATCTAATTCATCTTTTAATTGTTTTTCATAGCAATGTTTAAAATAATTTGTTAACAAATCTGCTAATTTCTCGTGTTTATAAGGAACATTGGAGTTTGCGATTAATTTAATTTGTTTTAATAATAATTTTTGTTTTTTCATTAAAAAATCACCTTTATTATTAAATTTAATATATCATAATAATTTTATATTAATAAAAAAGTAATGAGAAAATTGTCATTACTTTACAAGTTTATTACCAATTTCATTAACTGGGCCAGCACCAATAGTAATTACTAAATCATTCGTTTTTAAATTATCTTTCAAATAATCTACAATTTTATCAAATGATTCAATATAATGAACATTTTTGTTGTGCGGTTTAATCAAATTAACGATATCTTCTTCTTTAATATTAAAAATATTTATTTCACGAGCCGGATAAATAGGGGCAATTATAACATTATCAAATTCTTTTAAAATATTGGCAAATTCTTCTAAGTGTTCTTTAGTTCTAGAAAATGTGTGCGATTGAAAAATTGCCCAATTTTGATTACATTTAATAGTTTTAACAGAATTTAGAGTAGAAGCAATTTCAGTTGGATGATGTGCATAATCATCATAGACTAAAACATTTTCATTATAAGTTCCTAAAAATTGGAATCTACGTTCTACGCCAATATATTCATTTAACCCATTAATGATGGCATTTTTACTGACATTATGCAAAATACACATACAAGTTGTTGCCAGAGCATTATAAATATTATGATTACCTAAAACGCTAAGTTTTACTTGAATATATAATTCATTATTATAGTAAATATCAAATTTTGGATGACCAAATTCATCATAAGAAATATTATGAGCTTTTACTATAGCGTCATTATTAATTGCATAAGTTAACACTTTAGTATTTTTAGGGATTTCTATATCCATAGTATTTGCATCATCTGCATTAAGCACTAAATTACCATTTTGTGGTAAAAGATGAGTATATTTAGAAAATGATTTTTTTACATTTTCAATATTTCCGAAATAATCTAAATGATCATCATCAATATTTAAAATTATTTCGCTAGTAGGGTAGAATGATAAAAAGCTATCAACATATTCACAAGCTTCCATTATAAAGTATTCGTTGTCTCCAACATAATAGTTTGAGTTGATTTTTGGTAAGAAAGCTCCAATTTGAATTGTGGGGTTTTTGTGATCTTCTAAAAAGCATGATGCTACCATTCCGGTAGTAGTACTTTTACCATGAGTGCCAGATATACAAATTACATGTTTGTAATCTTTGGTCATAAGGCCTAAAAATTTAGCTCTTTCATATAATTCTTTGCCTAGTTCGTGAGCTTTTTGTAATTCGGCATTTTCTTCGCTAATCGCTGCAGTATAAACTACTATATCAGCTTTTTCAACTAGGGTTGGATCTTCGCCAATAACAATATTAATTCCCTTTTCGGTTAGTCTGCGGGTTGTTTTAGATGCTGTTGAATCACTACCGGTAATAGTTACTCCTTTTTCGTTTAGAATTTCGGCAATGCCGCTCATGCTAATGCCACCAATACCTATAAAATGTATTATTTTATCTTTAAACATATTATTTTCTCCTTTATAAGTATATTATAATATTTATAAAAACATATAGCAATAAAACTTAATTATTTTATAGTAATATTTCTTGACATTAATTAAC
>SVAK01000018.1 GCA_015059445.1 Bacillota bacterium
TCTTTTTTAGTTAACTTATTTTCTTTCATCATTTGTTCAGTTACTAAAAGTTCTATCATCATATTATTCATTTCTTCAGTTAAGTGAAATCTTAAATTTTTCCATTCATTTTCCATTTTTTATTGCCTTTCTTACTAATTTTTCATAAAAAAGTGCCGAAATTTTTTAAACACCCTTGATTTACCCCATAATTACTGATAATTTGACTACTTTACCGAGTGCCGAAAGAAGTGCCATACTAAAAATTACTTCTTGTCGCTTGATAGCATTTCATAACACTTTAACTTTTTCTTAAAATATAGAAAAAGTCTTGTAAATAAATGGTTTACAAGACTAATATAACTAAAAAATGGCGTCCTTGAGTGGATTCGAACCACCGACTTACGACTTAGGAGGTCGTTACTCTATCCTACTGAGTTACAAGGACGTGTTTTGCCTTATATTATAAGGCTTTTATTAACATTTACAACTATCTATTTTTCATAGCCACTTACTTAGGAGGCGGTCGCTCTATCCTACTGAGCTACGAGGACATATAACTATTTTAACACATATGATAAATTAGTTGTAATTTATTTGTATTAGCTAATCAAAAATTTTTATAAACTCATTAGCAATACTTAATTCTTATGGAAATTTCTTAGTTTTTACATTATTTCCTTTTCTATCGCATTATTAATATTCTTTATTTTATTATTTATTAATTCAATTTCTAATCTAGGGCTTAATAATTCATTAGATAAATTATATTTCTTTTTCATAGCTACTATTTTTTTTGCACTATTATTAACCAATTCTGGATCTATTTCACAACGATTAACCATTTTAAATAGCTCTCTATAAATTCTGTTAATGTCTCCTTTTTTATATTTCACTAATAAAACATTATTTCCAGATTCAATACTGTTTTTAATCCTTCTTTTTAATCCACCTTTCAAAGAACGCATTCTTAAATCATCTGTTACTATCAAGCCTTTAAATTGGTACTTATTGATTAATAGCTCGTTAATTACTCTTTTGTTTAAAGAAGCCGGCTTCATTCCATAACCTTTAATTTTGATATGACTTACCATAATTGCATCTGCATTATTTTTAATAGCTTCTTCAAAAACTACTATATCATTGTTTAGTGATTTCAAATCCTTAATTTTAGGAAGAAAAAATAAATTGTCACGACTTGTTGCACCAATTTTTGGAAAATATTTTACTACGGAAATAATATTATTATCTTGTAATTCTTTCATAAAAGGTAGAGCATATTTTAAAACTTCAGTAGCATTCTTTCCATAGCTTCTACTTCCAATTGCTTTGTTTTTATTATCGACATCTAATACCGGAGCAAAATTCATATTAATTCCGATACTTGATAATATATAAGTAGTTAACTTATTTACCGTGTGAATTATTTTCATATTTTCGGTTTTAGATTGTTTATTCGCACTATAAATTCTATTAATATCTTTTGGAAATCTATTTACACTACCATTCTCTTGATCTACAGCTATAAATAAAGGAATGCTATTTTTCATGTTTATTTTTTTTAACTTATTTATAACTTCAATCATAGTTTCTAATGAAGTATAATTTTTTTTATAAAGTACAACTCCACCAATTTTATATTTTTGAATTAATTCAATTATCTCATTATTTATTTCATAAGTATCTAATCCAAGCAATATCATTTGTCCGAATTTTTCTTCTAAATTCAATTTATTAAAATTCATTTTATCACCATTGTTTACAATTTAATTATATCAAATCTTTAAATTTAAGCAATTAAAAAGAGAGAGTTCTCTCTCTAATACTAATCTTTTGCTTTAAAAAGAAGAGTAAAGACAAAAGAAAATATAACAACACCTACAATTGCTACACCAGAAGAACATAATAGTTTAGTAAATAATCCTAAAAATCCTGCTTCTTCATATCCAGCTAATCCAGATGTATATAACATATGGCCAAAATTTGAGATTAAAGTTGTTGCTCCTGCCCCACAATGGAATACAATTTTATCATATATTCCCAAAAATGATAAAATTGCACCAATTACAGTGACTCCACTTGTTATATGTCCTGGAGTAAGTTTTGTATTATCTAGTACTATTTGGCAAATTAAACAGACTGCGCCAGCAAATAAAAACGCATTTAAATATATCATAAGACCTCCAAACTAACCGCATGGGCAATAGCTGGTATTGGACACTTTTGATTTACAAAAGTTTTGCTATGAAGTGCTCCAGTACCAATAATTAATATTTTTTTATATTTAGTTGACGTTAAGATTTTATTAAATAAAACTAAAGGCAAACAAGCCGGTCCACTTCCTCCAGCATAAACTTCTTGACTCTTTAGATATAACTCACAACCAGCATCTAAATGTTTTTTTAATCTTAAATCATAATTTCTGAAGCAAAATTCTTTAAAAATTTCACTTCCTATACAGCCTAAATCACCAGTTAAAATTAAATCATAATAATTTAAATCTCGTTTTAAATCTTTTAAATGTTCATATAAAGTTCTAGCTGCAGCTGGCGCCATGACGGCTCCCATATTATTAGCATCAGTTACTCCCATTTCCGTAACTTTACCTATAGTTGCTGAATCTATTTTAACTTTGCCTGATTCCTTAGCTAAAAGCGTACTAATAGCTGCTGTTGTTGTGAATGTAGAAGTATGAGGTTTTGGAGAGCCATACTCTATTGGATATCTAAATTGTCTTTCAGCACTCAAGTTATGACTACTAGTCACTCCCAAAGCTTTTTTTATACCTTTATCTTGCAAAAACATACTTGATACAATTAAACTTTCAGGAAAAGTAGCACAAGCACTATATATTCCTAATAGAGAGATGGGAATATTAGTACTAGCAAAACTTGTCGCTGATATTTGATCAAGTAAGTCCCCACCAACTAAAATATCTATATCTTTAGTTGCCAATTTGTTTTTGGCAAGTAGGTTATTAATTACTACACTTTGCATTTTAGCTTCAGCTTGTTCAAAAGACTTTTCACCAAAATAATAATCATCCATATGTAAATCTATTTTTTTTAGTCTACTATCTTTTTCTAATGGTCCTGCTATTGTTAGCCAATCTTTTATATAAATATTATTAAACTTTACGCTAGCCATATAACATCACCTTTAACAATACCAGAAAAAAGGCACTTACTATTCCAAATAGAATTACTGAACCAGCTAATTTAAACATATTAGCGCCAATTCCAGTGATAAATCCTTCTTTTTTATAATCTAATGCCGCGCTTTGCACACTATGCGCAAATCCAGTTGTCGGGATTATCAGTCCACACTTTGCTTTTACGACCCAGTTGTCAAATTTACCTATTGCAGTAAGTAAAGAAGCAAAAAGGATTAAAATAAATGCTAACCAAGCACATGAATCAACACGAGATAAACCAAATGATTTCATAAGAACGTTGACAATTACTTCACCAATAAATCCTACACTTCCGCCGACTAGAAAAGCTACTATGGCATTTCGAAGTTTTGGTTCTTTTGGTGATATTTTTTTGACTAATTTTTGATATTCTTCTTTATTCATAAATTCACCATTCTTATTATGTAGAAATTTTTGATATTTTATACTTATAAAGTTAAATAGTCACGCATTTTACTAATTCCCTTTTTCTCATAACGGGAAACCATAACCTGCGTCATATTAAGTTTTTTTGCTACTTCTTTCTGAGTTAAATCTTCATAATACCTTGATCTTATAATGTTTCGTTCATCATCATTTAAGACTGCAAAACTATCATCTACTAATATTTTAGTATCAATATCTTCAACTTTTGAAGATATGCACTCATACGCACTACGAGAATCTTCTTCATCTGCATCTAAAGACATAATTACATTTGCGCTCATACAAGCCATGTTAACATCATCAAGACTTAAACCTAAAAATTCTGCAAGTTCCAAATTACTTGGAACTTTGGCTATTTTTTGGGCTAGTACATATCTAGTTTCTTCTATTTTTTTATATAGTCTTAATATATCCTTACTTACTTTTATATCTTTATTACCTGCAAGTAGATACATTTCGCCAAAGATATAATCATGAGCATATGTAGAAAATTTAGTAGTACCATTCGCTTTATATTTTTTTAATGCTTTGAATAGTCCTACAACCCCTGCTTGATACAAATCATTCTTATCTACCCCATAAAAATGACTTGCTATTTTCCATATCATTCTTTCATTATCTTTTAGTATTTTTTCATTATTCACCCTTTTTACACCTCAATCAATTTCAAAGCAGCCATTTCTGATGAAGTTATCTTAATATGCAATCTCTTTATTTTTAATGAAATTTCCCTATTTACTTCACATAAGTATATTTTCCCTTTATTTCTTTTTACCGCGCACTTGGTGTTTAGAATCGCATCAACTCCGGATTCATCAATACTTTTTAAATTTTTTAAATTATAAATTATTTTTCTTATTTTATGTTTAGTTAAAATTGGTACAATATAATTATTAATTTTATAACTAACTTTTCTACTTAATGTACCTTTTAACCTAATAAAAAGTATTCCTCCATCATATTCTAAATCCATTTTTAACATTCTTTTCACCTGCTATTTTAATATAGTACAAATTTTCTTTATTTTAAACAGATTCGACAAAAGATATCAAAACAAGACAAAATTAATCCATGTATTTTTTACATAAAAAAACACTTTCAAATTATGAAAGTGTTAGGTATTATTCACTTAAAGCTATTTCGTATTTATTTCCTTCTGCTCCAGTTCCATCATTGGTTATTACTACATTTGATTTCAAATATACTACTGG
>SVAK01000010.1 GCA_015059445.1 Bacillota bacterium
ATTGATGAAAAGACTGTAAATTACCAATAAAATTTTTACAAAAACTTGACTCCGGAGGTGGGGAAAATATATAATTTACTTATAAAATAGGAACGGAGAAAAAATATGGAAGTTGATAACAAAAAAAAGAATGACGTTAACAATAGTTGGTGTGGTAACATTACTAATACTAGTATTAAGTGCAACATTTGCTTATTTTAGCGCGCCAGTAAGTAATGATAAAAAACCAACTAATGTAACGGCAACAACAGAAGCAATAGGAAGTATAGCACTAAGTAATCCAACAGGAGACTTACATTTAAACCTAACAGTAAGTGATATGGCACAAGATAAATTAGGATCATATTGGGCAACAAATGATAGTGCAAAGAATTATGATGAAGAAGAAGTCCAAAGAGAGATAGCTGTAGCAGAACTAAGTGGAGGAGCAGAAACATTAAAGTATGAATGTACAACAACAATAAGTGTAGAGTTATCAGATACAATGGCAAGTAAATTACAATCAGAAGATGCATATATTCAATTTGGAGGATTATTAACTGAAAAAGTAGATTTAACAAATGTATCAAGCGAAGGGTATGAAGTAACATTCAAGTTAGATGGAACAAATGTAAAAAGACAAGCAGTAACAGCAGCGGTAGCAATCGCAAATAGAAATGCAGATCAAAGTTATATAGCTGGTACTAGCTTAGGAATCAAATTCTCCAACTCAGATTTAAGTTGTCAAGTAGTAGAAGCCGGAAAAACTCTAAGTGAAACAATCATGGCTTTAGCAGAAGTGGAAGATAGTGGAGTATATCACGAAACGGCTTCAGGAACAAAAGCGGGTACTTATTCCGTTATTCCTGCCAATGAGTCATCATGGAGTAGTATGACATTAGGAGAAGGAGTTGAAATAACTTCAGAATCAGAAGGAACTTATCAAGTGCCAATTAGTTGTGAAGATAAATATGATGATAATGGTGAGATTGTAGGAGAGGCATGCACCCCAGAAAGTAGTACATCAACATTTAAACCATTAAATAGTGGTTATTATAAAGTAGCCACTAGCGAAAATACATCTACAAACATAATAAGAATCAATGTAGATAATAATATGCAATATGAGTGGAATCCGTTTTTGGGTGAAACGGTAGGAAGTAAGGATTTAGGGTATTTAACACCAGAAAACACAATAGAAATTGTATACTCTATGAATGGTCCGGATGGAGAAACAGGAAATTTGTCATTTGAAATATCATATGCCCCAAGTGAAACTGTAAATTTAGATGCAGGGTATCGGTATGAAGGGGCAGAAGTAAATAATTATGTAACATTTAATGATGAAACATGGAGAATTATCGGAGTAGAAGAAGGAAGTACAATAGGTTTAACTAGTGGTGAATATTATACTAAGATAATAAAAAATGATTTTCTTTCGCCATTTAGTTTTGAAAGAGGAGCGAATATAGTAGGTTCTTATTACACTTATTATTATGAAACAGATAATGATGGCGAAAATTATTATGGTGTTAGTTTTGTTAATAATGGGCTAAAAGAAGCAAAAGCTTTGATAGTCAATGCAAAATGGTATATAGGTGGAGCTTTATCGGTGCCTTACGAAACTTACGTTTCTGAATATATTGGTACATGGACTAGATCATATGTAGGAGGAATGTCAGCAAGTGATTACGGATATGCAGCATTACAAAGTAGATGTGCTAATGTAAATTTAAGAGAATATAGTAATTGTGAATCATGGTTATTTAATAATGAAGAAGAAATACTTATCAGCCATTCAAAAATAACAGAATTGGGAAACGTAGAAGATACGTATGAATATGATACTATAGCTAATAGACCAGTAGTATATTTGAAATCAAATGTAGTAATAACCAATGATGGAACTGGAGCAGAAGGAAATAAATTTGAAATTGGGTTATAAACCTATAGAACAAAAAAGGATGTTGATACATCCTTTTTTGAATTGATAATATTTAGATGTTAAGGTATAATTAATAATAGGGAAGTGGAAGATATGAGGAAAAATGGCTTTGTCTTTATTGAAACAATTGTAGCTGTTATTGTTTTGACAAGCTCATTACTACTTTTATATTCTTCGTTCAATAAAATTTTACAATTAGAAAAAACAAGAGTGTATTACGATGATATAAATTATATATATCGTACATGGCATATAAAAAGTCGCCTGAATGAATTAAATATTACGTCAGCTTTAAAAGAAATTACTAGTAACCAAGATAATTATTTTGTAACTATAGGTATAGAGTATCAAGATTTATTTGTCGGTTATGAAAACAAATTAAATTTTATTTCTAATTTATTAAATGCTTATGAAGTAAATCAAATGCTTATTCTTAAAGAAAATAAAATTGATGACTTAAAAGAGTGTAGCTTAGAATGTTCTCTTGATCAAAATTGTGCTGGCTATGATATTTGTAATAGTATGTACACTAGTTTAAGTGATGAAATGATTAAATTTTTAGATACGCTTTACATTGATGTTTCTTGTACTTATGTATTAGTTGTAGAATATAGAACTTGCGCAAGCGATGGAACTAATTGCAAGAATTATTATAGTTGGGTAAGTGTGTAATATGAAGAAAAACGGTTTTATATCAACATCTTTAATTTATACATTTTTTATATTAGTCTTATTATTAATGTTGTTTTTATTAAATTCTTATTCTTCAGTAAGATTTTTAATGGAGCAATATAAGTATGATATAAAAAATAGTTTTGCTGCAGAATCAGTAGCAGATATTAACTTGTATTTTATGGTGTGGGACGAGTCCTCTAATGAATATGAACTTCAAAAAGAAATGCCTGAGATTGGATATAATTTTGAAGAAGATTATAGTTATTGTAAGAATGGTTCTAGAATCAGTTATTCAAATGGCAATATTTCAGTAGCAGCTTCTAGAAGCGATTCTTGCTATGCTTATTTTACCGCAGCTGAAAAAGATATAAATTTAAAAATTTATACCAAAGAATCTAGTGCTAGCGAAAGAGTGTTAGTTAAGAGTATTCCAAATTACATTTATGATTTAACTTCTAGTAGTTGTACTAATGGAGCTACAATAGATTTTAATGAAAATACACGTAAGTTTACCATTAAAGCTACTGACAAGACAGTATGTGAGGTTGAGTTTACCAAAAAAGAAGTAGACATTATTTTAAATTTATTTAAAGAAGATGTTTATGGTAGTCATGAATATAATGGCGTAGAATATAAAGAGGTAAAGGATTTGCCAGGAAGTAATTATACCATGGTAGATGGTAATTATTATTGTTTAAATCAAGATGTAAATACTATTATTAAATATGAAAATAATGATTTAGTAGTTGAATCTAATGGGAAAAATGAATGTAATATTTATTTTACTGGTGAAAACAGCACTGTTGAACTTATAATAATGCAAGAAACTGATACAGGAGTTAATGGTTATACAACTGGTTTGAAATATACTAGAACATCTACTATTCCAAGTACTGGTTATAAATATGCAGGATATATTTGCGAAGATGTCGGAGCTACTGTTACTTATAGTGGTGGCACTTTGGAAGCAACTTCAAATAAGCAAACAATTTGTCGAGCATATTTTAATAAATATGTAGGTAATGCGTTTATTAACTATTATTTAGAAACCAGCAATGGAAATTATGAAAGTGTTGTTTCTGTTCCAAATATTGGATATGTATACAATTCTGAAAAAAGCCAATGTGTAAATGGCTCTAATATAGAAGTTAATAATAATATAGTTACTATTGATGCTACAGGAGAGGATGAATGTAATGTTTATTTTGATATGGCCAGTGTAGATATTAAAGTAAATGTTTATGTAATGAATAGGACACTATCAGTGTTTGAACTTAGTAGTATCCCAGCTGCAGGTTATGAATTATATCATAAAGAGTGTACAAATGGTGCTTCAATAGAATATACTAATGGATCATTAAATGTTGCAGCAGAAGGTCCTACAGTATGTACGGTATACTTTAGATAGAGGTTATTATGAAATTGAATAATAAAGGTTTGTCATTGATGGAATTATTAGTAAGTATTGTTTTAGTCGGTATTGTTTTAGTTTTTTTATCTCAATTATTGGTTGATTTAAGAACGGAAATAGAAAATAATGATTTTGCTTTTAAGAATCAAGTAAATAAAACAGAAGCTATATATACCATTCAAAAAGATTTAGGAAAATATACTTTATTAGGTGTGGAAGATATAAGTTCTGGTGGAAATATTGCAATAAATTTTTATTTTAAAAAAGGAATTAATACCAAAACTGCAAGCTTAGTGACTACCTCTAGTACAAAAGAATCACTTTTGGGAGACACAATTACTATTTATCATTTGAATTATACAAATGTTGATGGTGAAAAATATTCATGGGAAATGAAGAATGCCGAAGTAGATAATTGTGGTTTATTTACATATTATTATGATGTTACTTCTAATAATTATTATTTTAAATTAAATATTTATCTATATAATAGTATCTATCATGAAAGAAATAATAAAGATAAAAATAACGCAGTAGATGATATAGAAATTGTATACACTGGTTTAAAAGATGACTTAGATGTTAATGTCAATTATTTAACTAATAATGTGACAGGAGATAAAAAAATAGGCAGCTGCACTAATAATCCCATGTAATAATCTGGCAATAAAGAAATTTTTATATGATATATTAGTATCACTAATTAAAGATAATACTTGAGAATGAATAGATAACCCTCCAAAAGAGATTATAGAGATAGCTATAATCTCTTTTATTATACTCGTTGTATTTAGATCATTTAAAATATTTAGGCTTTGTGTTATTTCTAATAATCCTTTTGTAAAAATATCAATAATTGGTGATAAGTTAAAAATATTGGTAATTAAATTAGTGATTATCATATAAAAAGTAATAGTTCCTAGAATCATTATTAAAGTATCTACACTTTTTTTAATTGCGTTAGGTATTAATGGAAAAATCTTGTTGTGTGTATTATTTTCATAAATTGTGCTTTGCAGATAATTATTTTTTTTATTTCTAAATATTAGGCCAATTATAATATTCGTTAAGTAATGAATTAATATTATTTTAATTGTAATAAATTTATTAAAAGATAAAGTCAATATATTGTAAAGGAATAGCGGGTTGGAAAAATAAGTAAAAGCAATTAATTTATTGGCGTCTTCTGAAGTAATAGTATTTTTGGCAAGCATTTCTTTTATAATGAAAGCTGAGGTCGGCGTACCGCTAAACAATGACAAAAGAAATGCTTGGCTAGATGAACCACTGGTATTAAATATAGCATTAAAAATAGGATTAATAAGTGTAACAACATTATTTAAAATATTTGTATTAATTATAATATCATTTAAAATAAACATAATAAAAAGCGAAGGAAATACTTTAGTAAGCCAAAGATTAACTGCATCTACTACTGATGTATTTAAAATATAGTTATATTTAAATAATATAAAAATAAATATAAATAATAAAATTATTGTGAAATTTTTTTTAAGTTTGTTCATAAAAACCTTTCAAAGTGCTATAATAAATTAGGTGATAATATGTTTAATAAAATATATGAAAAAGTCCAAAAATATATAAAAGAGAATTATAAATTTTTAATTTTTTTAACTATCTTAATTTTTTTATTTTATTATGAATATCCGTATATAATTTATAAAAGCGGAGGGACAATTAATTTAGAGGATCGAATAGAAATAGATACTGAATATTCCCAAGAAGGTGATATTTCTATGAGTTATGTAACTGCCATGAAAGGTACAGCTCCATTTATACTATTATCTTTTGTTATGCCAGATTGGGATTTATATCCTTTAGAAGAAATTACTTCGGAAGAAAGTTACGATGAAGTTTTAGAAGTTGGAAAAGAATACTTAAATGAGGGTATAGATAATGCAATTATTGCCGCATTCAATGAATCTGATTATAGTATTACAATTACTAAAGAAATAAATAAAGTAATCTATTTAAGTAATCAAGCTCGTACTACCGTAGAAGTAGGAGACGAAATATTAAGTGTAAATAATCAAAAAGTTAATAATATTGAAGAAGTTAAATCTTATGTTAATACGCTAAATGAAAATGATAAAGTAATTATTGAAGTTATAAATAGTGGTAAAAATTATAAAAGAGAAGCCATTATATATAGAGATTTAGATGATAGTTTAAAAATTGGGGTGGCATTCAAAACAACGTATGAATATGAAACAGAAATACCAGTTACGATTAAAATGAAAGACAATGAATCTGGTAGTAGTGGAGGGTTAATGATGAGTTTGGCTATTTATAATGCCTTAACAGAAGAAGACATTACTAAAGGATTAAATATTGTCGGAACTGGTTCTATATTAAGTGATGGTACTGTTGAAGAAATTGGTGGAGTAAAATACAAGGTTTTAGCAGCCGAAAAGAAAGGCGCTGACATTTTCTTTTGCCCAGAAGAAAATTATAAAGAAGCGACAGGAATAAAAGAAAAAAGGGGTTTAAGTGTTGAAATAGTTAAAGTAGCTACTTTAAAAGATGCCATAAGTTATTTAGAAAATAAATAAAAAAGTTTGCATACAAATTAATGTATGTAAACTTTTTTTGTTTTTAATTAAGGATATATAAATGCGATTAGTGAAATTGTAATTATAAAATACATTTATATATCCAAAGTAATTATACATTAAAAAACTAGAAAATATATATTTCATTTTAGACATTTTTGTAAAAGAAATTGCAGAAATAAAGTAATTTTTATGTTATAATTTCAATATGGTGATTATAATGGATTTTTTAAATAGGGAGATAATCAAAAAAGTAAATAGAAATTTATTGATGGAAGCATTAACTCATAGTAGTTATTCTAATGAACATAAAGATTCTAAAAATTATGAAAGGCTAGAATTTTTAGGTGATGCTGTTCTTGAATTGATTACCAGTGAATATTTTTATAACAATACAATATTAAAAGAAGGAGAGATGACTAAAAAAAGAGCTAGTTTCGTGTGTGAACAAGCTTTATCTTATTATGCTAAAGAGTTAGGAATTGATAAACATATAAGAGTTGGTCACGGGCAAGAAGGTAATGTTAATGATACTATTATAGCAGATGTCTTTGAAAGTGTTTTAGGGGCTATTTATCTTACTCATGGTTTAGATATTGCTAAAGAATATGTTTATGAAATAATAATACCTTATATTGAAAAAGATTTTGTGTTCTTTGGTGATTATAAAACAATGTTACAAGAATATGTCCAAACTGATAAGAAATCGTTAGAGTACGTTTTAGTTAAAGAATATGGCGAAGCTCATAATAAAACATTTGAGGTTGAAGTAAAAATTGATAATATTATATATGGTAGAGGTGTTGGAAAAAGCAAAAAAGAAGCAGAACAACAAGCAGCATTCGATGCCTATAAAAAATCAGCAAAGTAGTGGTGAATTATGTATTTAAAAAGTATTAGATTAGATGGATTTAAATCATTTGCGGAAAAAACTTTATTTGAATTTAAAAAAGGGATAACTGCAATTGTTGGCCCTAACGGAAGTGGAAAAAGTAATATCGTTGATGCCGTTCGTTGGGTTTTAGGTGAGCAATCAGTAAAATCGCTACGCGGAGGATCTTCTATGAGTGATGTTATATTTAGTGGCTCAGAATCTAAAGAGGCATTAAATAAAGCATCAGTCACTTTAACTTTTGATAATAGCGATAAATATTTAAACACTGAATTTAGTGAAGTTGAAGTAAAAAGAAGTGTATACAAAACTGGAGAATCAGAGTATTTTATTAATAACACAAGAGTAAGACTCAAAGATATTCAGGATTTGTTTATTGATTCAGGTTCGGGCAATGATGCATTTAATATTATTTCTCAGGGAACTGTTACAGATATTGTTAATTCTAAGCCAATGGATCGAAGAGTAATATTTGAAAGCGCTGCAGGAGTACTAAAATACAAGAAACGAAAAGAAGAGTCGATAAGGAAATTAGATAAAACTAAAGATAATTTAGCATCAGTTAATTTAGTTATTGATGAATTGGAAACTACCGTTGAACCATTAAAAGAACAAGCAGAGGTTGCTAAAAAGTATGTAGCGTTAAGAGAGGAATTAAAAAATAGTGAAATAGCTCTAACTACCAGGGATATTACAGATATCAATAAAGAATATAAAGATTTAAAACAAAAAGAAGAAGAACTTACTGAAAAGTTAGAGGGAATGCATAAAATATCCAATAATAGTGAAATAGAGAAAATAAAATTGGATGTTTATAAATTAGACGATGAAATAGCTTTAAAAAATAAAAAAATGTTAAGTTTAACTGAAGAAATATCAATGCTTTCATCAGAAAAAAGAATTACCATTGAAAGAACTAAGTATGAGTATAGTGAAGATAAACTAAAAAATAATTTAATTAATTTAAAAGAAGAGGAATTAAATCTAATTAAAGAAATAGAAATTAGTAATTCTGAAATTGATACGCTTAATAGTAATATTAAAAATAAACAAGAATCCATTAATGTTAATGATAAAGAATTAAAAAATATAATATCTAAAAGAACTATCTATACTAATGAAGTAAACGATTTAATCAAAGAAAAGTTTACTATAGATAATAGAATAGATATTCTTGAAAACAACATTTTAAATAACGAAAGATTACCAATAAGTGTTAAAAACATTTTAAATAATCCAAGACTAAAAGGAATTCATAATACAATTGGTAATTTAATTGAGATACCAGATAATTATTTATTGTGCACTGAAGTAGTACTATCTAGTTCTGCTAATTTCTTAGTTGTAGATAATGAAAATTCAGCTAAAGAAGCAATAAATTATTTGAAAGATAATAAATTAGGTAGAGCAACATTTTTACCTCTTAATATTATTAAAACAAGATATTTAGATAATAGTATTATTGAAAGATTAGTACAAATAAATGGTTACGTGGGCATACTTTCAGATCTTATAAGTTATGATAATAAATACAAGAATGTTATTGATAATCAACTTGGTAATGTTATTGTTGCTAAAGATATTGATGCAATGAATTTAATTGCTAAGATATTAGAATATAGATATAGAGTGGTATCTTTAGATGGTAGTATTATTTATGCTGGAGGTTCTATAAGTGGTGGGGGAACACACAAAAATAATGTAATCAATAGTAAGAATGAACTGGAAAAAAATAAAAATAGGTTAGATGAAATAAAAAATAAAATAGATAAACTAAATAATGAAATAAAAGATATAAACAATGAATATGAAATAGTTAATAATAATCTAACTAAAAGTAGTACGGAACTGATTAATTTGACTACTATAAAAGATACTAAATTAAGAACTTTAGAAGAATTAGAAGAAAAATTAAAGATTGTTAAGAATGATATTGAAGGCGTGTCTAATTTACAAGAAAACAGCCTAGATAAAAAATTAGAAGATATTATGAATAAATTAAATGTATTAGCTATTGAAAAAGAAAAATTAGAACATAATATCAACGAAATTAAATTAAATAAAGATGAATTGTCTAATAAGTTATCGTTATTGGAACAAGAAGTAAGTAAAAGTAATTCAGAATACAAAATTATATCTAACGAACTTAATTCAGTAAGCGTAAATGTCGGTAAACTAAATGTTAAATTAGATAATTTATTGTTATATTTAAATGAAGAATATAATATAACATATGAATATGCCAAAGAGAATTACGAATTAGACATTGAAGTAGATTTAGTTAGAAATAAAGTTCATAAATTGAAACATGAAATTAAATCTTTGGGAGAAGTTAATGTTGGTAGTATTAAAGAATACGAGAGATTAAACGAAAGGTATGAATTTTTAACAAGTCAAAAAAAAGATTTAGAATTATCAATGAATAGTTTATATGAGATTATTAATGATATGGATAATATTATGACAGAAAAATTTAAAAACACGTTTGAGCGAGTAAGTGAGGAATTTAGTAAAGTATTTAAGATTATGTTCCAGGGTGGTGTTGGAAAATTAGAACTTACTGAGCCCAATGATTATTTGAATACTGGAATAGATATGATAATTGTCCCACCCGGGAAAAAAATTCATAACACTCAGAGTTTATCAGGTGGTGAAAAATCATTAACTGCAATATGTTTATTATTTGCCATATTAAATGTTTCACCTGTGCCTTTTATAATTTTAGATGAAGTTGAAGCGGCATTGGATGAAGTAAACGTTGATTTGTTTGGTGAGTTCTTAAATAAAAAGAAATTAGATAGTCAATATATTTTAATTACTCATAAAAAGAGAATGATGGAATATGCTGACGTCTTATATGGTATCACAATGCAAAATGCTGGTGTAAGTAAAGTTGTTGGAGTAAAATTAGAAGATAATTAGAGGAAATATTGTAATCTATAATCTAATTATCACAAATAATAAATTTTAAATTGAAGTATAAAAAAACGAGATATTGATGATTTTGGGTTTAAAAATCACGCTTATGTCTCGTTTTTTATATTTCACGCATTTTGTCTTTATTTTTGAAAGGATTGTTTTTGTCAATTTTATCTACAAAAAGTATTCCATTTAAATGATCCATTTCATGTTGAAAAGCTACAGATATATCTTCGCGAACTCTTATTTCTTGATAATTCCCTTCAATATCTTGATAAGCCACTTTCATTCGTGCAAATCTTGGAACAATACCATCAATTTCTCGATTAACACTTAAACATCCTTCACCTTCACCGACATAAATCAATTCTTCGCTGTGACTAAGAATTTTTGGGTTAATTATAACGTAGGTTTCAAATACTTCTTCGTCAACTTCTTCTACAATAACAAAAATATTTTTAGGAATGCCTAATTGAATAAACGCAAGTCCCATACCGGGTCTTAAGTCATATTTTTCATAATATTTTTTAATTTGGCTCATTTTAAGATAATCTATGATATCTTTAATTAAATTTTTATCTTCTTGCATTAATGGGAATGTAACATCTTGACTTTTTGTTCTTAATATTTTGTTTTTTTCGTCTAAAATATTAATCTTCGGTAACTTCATCTTCTTTTCTCCTGCTTAATCCTAAATTTAATTGCGCCTCTAGTTGTTTTATTTTATTTAAGTAATATGTATATTCTTCAGATGTTGGATCAATCTCGCGTAATAAGTCTTTATAATGTGCAATCTCATTTTTTATTGTTTCATTATCTTTGTTTATTTGGGCACTAAAGTCAATAGAAGGTTCATTTGGATTATACCCATTTTTTTGTCTTTCGTAGTTTATGGCTAGCCGTGCAATAATCATTAAATTTGAATAGTTAATAACTGATTGACCATGATTGTTTTTTCTTGCTGAAAAACACCTGATAAAATTTCTCATCGATACATCAAGGTTTGGCGAGTCATGTTCGGTATAAAAACTATATTGTGAACCTAGGCCTAGAATATGGCGAATATAGTATAAATGTTCTTGTCCCGTTCTTAATCTTCCTAAAATAAAATTAAAGTTCGTATCCAACAATGGTTGCATAAAATCGGGATTATGCATATTTCGAATATAATAATCTTCTAAAAAAGATAGTTCAAAAAAATGTTTTTCGCTTGCATAAGTTATACCTCTAGCAAACACCTTAGGTTTACTTTCTGCACTAACACGCGAATGGATTTTAAAAACACCATTTTGAGACAAATCTGAAATATACCCTGTGGAATATAAAAAACTCACAAGATCATTATAATTGTCAAATAAACTACAAAACTCTATTATTCCTTTCAATGACGAATCATTGGAAAAACCTTTAATTGGAATATACTCATGTCCATTTTCGTCAAAGTAAAACACTAAGTCATATTGCATAATAACACCTCATATATATGCATAATTATATCATATTCTTATCTTGTTGTCAAAAAAGTGTCAATTATTATTAAGGGTAATATTTATTTAAAAAAAAAGGAAATTGTGTTATTATTAATTTGGTGTTTTATATGAACGAGAAAAAGATTAGAAATTTTTCAATAATAGCCCATATTGACCATGGTAAAAGTACATTGGCAGATCGTATTTTAGAACTTACTGGAGCGGTGTCTAAAAGAGAAATGAAAGAACAACTTTTAGATAATATGGATATTGAAAGAGAACGTGGAATTACTATAAAATTAAATACTGTAAAATTGAAACATTCTTATAATAATGAGGAATATATTTTAAATTTAATAGATACCCCAGGACATGTGGATTTTTCGTATGAAGTCTCAAGGAGTTTAGCTGCTTGCGAAGGAGCTGTTTTGGTAGTTGATGCCGCTCAAGGGATTGAGGCTCAAACTTTAGCTAATTTGTATTTAGCAATGGCAAGTGATTTAGAAATAATTCCCGTGATAAATAAAATAGATTTACCAAATGCCGATATTCCAAAGGTAACTAAAGAGTTACATGATGTTTTAGGTTTTAGTGAAGAAGATATTATTTTATGTAGTGGGAAAACTGGAGTAGGTGTAGATAAATTATTGGACAGAATTGTAGAAAAAATTCCGGCACCTAAAATCGATAAAAATAGCCCTGCTAGAGCGTTAATTTATGATTCATATTTTGACAGTTATAAAGGTGTAGTGTTACTAATTAAAGTAGTAGATGGTGAAATTAAAGTTAAAGATAAAATTAAAATGTTTAATAGTGATAAGATATTTGAAGTGACTGAATTAGGGGTAAAAACTCCAAAAGAAGTTCAGGTGAATTCTTTATCTAGTGGTGAAGTAGGTTTTTTAGCAGGAGCAATTAAAGATATTTCTAGTGTTCATGTGGGAGATACAATTACTATAGTGGGTAATGAAGCTAGTGAACCTTTAGAAGGCTATCAACCAATGAAACCAATGGTGTACTCAGGAATTTATCCGATTGAGTCTAATAAATATGATGCTTTAAGAGAAGCTTTAAATAAATTAAAATTAAATGATGCCTCTTTGGTATTTGAACCAGTAACTAGTGAAGCATTAGGTTTTGGATTTCATACCGGATTTTTAGGATTGCTTCATTCAGAAATAATTACAACTAGATTGGAAAGAGAATTTAATTTAGATATAGTTGTTACTAGTCCGAGCGTTGTGTATGAAGCATACATGACTGATGGAACAAAAGAAATAGTTGATAGTCCAAATAAGATGCCAGCTAGAGAAAAGATGAGTTATGTAAAAGAACCATTTATTTATACTAATATTATTGCTCCATCTAATTATGTTGGGAGCATTATGGAATTGTGTCAAAATAAAAGAGGAATTTATAAATCAATTGACTATATAAATGACACTAGGGTAAACATTCATTATGAACTTCCATTGTCAGAAGTTGTATATGATTTTTATGATAAACTAAAAAGTCGAACTAATGGTTATGCTTCGTTTGATTATGATTTAATTGGCTATAAAGAAAGTAATTTAGTTAAAATGGATATCTTACTTAATGGAGAAAAAGTAGATGCTTTATCGATGATAATACATAAGGATTTTGCATATGAAAAGGGAAGAACCATTACTCAGAAATTAAGAGAAGTTATTCCACGACAAATGTTTCAGGTAAGTATTCAAGCTAGTGTTGGATCAAAAGTAATTGCCAGAGAAAATATTAGTGCAATGCGCAAAAATGTTCTTGCTAAATGCTATGGTGGAGATGTTTCTCGAAAACGTAAACTTTTAGAAGCTCAAAAAGAGGGTAAGAAAAAAATGAAGATGGTTGGTAAAGTGGAAGTGCCTAGTGAGGCTTTCCTAAGTATTTTAGGTAGTGATAGTAATGGTAAGTAAAACCGATGAAGAAAGAATAATTGCTGAGACGAAACAAATAGTAAGGTTGTTTTTAGATACTAATTTATCAGATATTGAAATTTCTAAAATGACAGGCTTTTCTTCGTCAACAGTTGGAAGAAGATTAACAAATAAAAATAGAATTTTAAAAGCATTTCCTGAAGATGGAGAAAATATATATCAAAGTATTGTTCAGAAACGAAGCGAAAACGCTAAACAAGGTAAACTACTTGGTGGCCAGGTTTCAATGCTAAATTATGGAGTGAATACTCAAAGCGGCGAGCAATTGTCCTTACCAAAATTAAGATTAGAAATATTTTCCAAAAATGAGGAGAAACAAATAAAGTTTTTAATACATATTGCCCTTACTTTTAGGGTTAAACTTCCCATCCTTTCTCAATTGTTTCAAATTGGCGAAAAAGAATTATTAGAGTTAATCCTTAAATATTCAGGAGGATCTTATAAATCTATATTATATTTATTTTATCATGATTCATCTGATCAAACGATCGCCTTAAATAATTTAATTGTATTTTATAGAAATTTAGTAAATGCAATTAAAAATAAAGATTTAGAAATGCAGAAGATTATTATTAGCCAAATCGATGATTCAAAAGCTAGAGATTTGATTAAAAATAAAAATTTAGGAGATAGATTAAGTTTGGAATCGATTAAAACAATTTTAAGATATCAGTTAAAATATGCTCTTACTCAAAATGTAGTAGCGGATATTTTTGAAATTAATCAAAGAAATTATCGGAGAAGATTAGATGCCTTATTACAACAAAATCAAGAATTAAGTATGCAATTTTATTTATTGTCTTCTTTCAATGATGGAAAACATGGTGGAAGACGATGAGGTGTTAATAAAATATGGAAAAGAAAAATAGTCAAACAAAATTGAGATTAGATGTATTTTATAAATCAGTGGAAAAGCAATATGTATTTTTAAGAAGATTAGCACTAACATTTAGAGCCAGATTACCATTGTTATCCGAATTGTTTCAAATATCTGAGAATGAGCTTAATACATTATTAGAAATACACAACCCAAATTATTCTCGAGCTTTAAGATATTTATTTTATTTTGATATTTCAGATCAAGAAAAGGCCAAATCAGAACTTTTAGCTTATTATCAAGAGTTATTAAATGCCATGGTATCTAAAGATAAAAATAGACAATCGCAATTAACTGGGAAAATAGCAGATTCTGATTTGGCTGAGGTGTTTGAAAAGAGCCAATCTGGAAAAAGATTAAGTCAAGATGAATATGCAAGAGTGTTAAATTATCAGTTAAAATATGCAATAGCCTTAAGAAATATTTGTTATATGTTGGGCGTAGATAAAAACACATATAAAAGGAATATTAAACCAATATTAGAATCTGATGTAGATTTGAAAGCTAGCTATGAACGATTAGCAGAATATAATTTAATGGCGTTAGACTCATATAACAAATATATAAAACATGGGTGTCGATGAGAAAATTAGAGGTGAAATTATGATTAATAAACCCAAATTAAGTGTGAAACTTTATAAAGATGAAAATAAACAAATGAAATTTTTAATGCATTTTATATTAACCTTTAGATTATTACCTGAAACAGTAGCAGAACTTTTTGGTTTTTCTGTAGAGGCGGTATATGATATGATACATAAAAATGCGTCCAGTTATATAGGGTTTGATTATTTGTTTAATCATGAATTTCCAGATCAGGAACGCGCTAAAGCAGAGGCATTGCAATTTTATAGTGAGTTACTTAATGCTATTAAAGTTAAAAATCGGGCTCAAATGACTGAACTATTAAATTACTTGTTTGATTCCAAAGCGCTTGATTTGGCTAGAACCAGACAAAAAAAAGAGGCTTTGACAGTTGATGTTATAGAGACTACTATTAGATATCAATTAAAGTATGGATTGTCTCAAGTTGCCATTATGGAAATATTCAATTTAAATCGTCGTTCATATCAACCAAAAGTAACAGAATTTTTAGAACAATTTCCGGATTTAAAAAGACGTTATGAATATTTGGCGGATTTTTTAGTAAGCATGGGAGGCCGTAAGTGATGAATAAAACCAGTGTGTACATTCATATTCCATTTTGTAAATCTATTTGTGCTTATTGTGATTTTTGCAAAGTATTATATAACAAGGAATGGGTTATAACATATTTAAAAAAATTAAAAGATGAAATTAAAGAGCGATATATGGGAGAGAGTATAAAAACTATTTATATAGGTGGTGGTACTCCTAGTAGTTTATCTTTAAAAGAAATAGAATATCTGCTTACTTTAACAAAAATATTTGATACTAGAGAACTAGAAGAATTTACTTTTGAATGTAATATTGAAGATATATCTGAAGAATTACTTCAATTACTTGCTAAATTTAATGTAACTCGTTTAAGTCTTGGCATAGAATCATTTAATGAAGAAAATTTACTTTTAATGAAAAGAACAGTTGACTACAAAGATGTTGTATCTAAAATGAATCTTATAAGAAGTAATGGGTTTAATAATGTAAATGTGGATTTAATTTATGCTCTACCGGGGGAAAAAATGAAGGTTTTAAAAAAAGATATTAAATTACTTTTAAGTTTAAATCCTGAGCATATTAGTACTTATAGTTTGATGATTGAAGACAACACTTTCTTAAGTTATAAAAAAGTTAATAATATTCCCGAAGAACTTGATGCCTTAATGTATGAGTATATCTGCAAAAAATTAAAGAAAGCGGGATATTTTCATTATGAAATCAGTAATTTTTCTAAAACTGGTTATGAATCTAAACATAATTTAACTTATTGGAATAATGAAGAGTATTATGGTTTTGGCTGTGGAGCATCTGGTTATATTGCCGGAGTTAGATATGATAATACGAGAAGTCTTTCAAAGTATTTAAAGGGCGAAATAAATAGCACAGATAATTTATTGAGCCAAGAATCTATTATGGAATATGAAATGATTTTAGGTTTAAGAAAAACTAAAGGAATTAAATTACAAGACTTTTATGATAAATATAAAGTTAATATGCAAGATGTTTTTCCAATTAAACCATTAATAAAAAATGGTGATTTAATTTATGAGGATGGTTATGTAAAAATTAATCCCAAAAAATTATATATAATGAATGAAATACTTTTGAAACTGGTATAAATTACTAATAAGTTGTTAAACTATTTTATAGTGATAAATATGTTAAATGATTTAAAAGTATTAAATGGTAATTTAGAATTAAAATATAATGAATATACTTATGAATACACAGTTACTGTTGAGGAAAATATCAACAATTTAGAATTAGAGTATATATTAGAAGATGATTGTTATATAGAAATAAGAAATAACGAATTGAATTTTGGAGAAAATACAGTTTATATAGATGTATATAATATAGATGAAAAAATAACATATACTTTATATGTTTATAAAGAGAATAGTAATGTAGTAAATGGAATTGATGATTATAAAAAAACATTAGAGATAGTTACTACAAATGAAGTGGCATTATATAAAGTTCAATTACTTAGTATAGGAATATTCTTAATAATAATTATCGTGTTTAGTTTAATATTTAGAAGAAAAAAAGTTTACAAGCAAAAGTAAACTTTTTAATTTTATAAAATTTCCTTTGAAAATTAATAAAAATAAAATCATTTAGTAATATTTACTAGGTGATTTTTATGTACAAATTAATTAGTCATAGAGGCATTTATAATAAATGTATAAAAGAAAATAGTTATGATGCAATAAAAAAAGCATTAGATAGTGATAAATATATTGGGGTAGAATTTGATATAAGGGAAACCTTAGATAATGAACTAATTTTATTTCATAATGCTACTTATAATAGTAAATTAGTTAGTAAAACTTATTATAAAGAAATGCCAAAATATGTACCTAGGCTTCAAGATATTTTAAAAATAAATAGCAATAAAATATTTTTAATTGAAATAAAAAATATTAATAATAACTATGATAAATTTATAAATATGTTAAAAAAATATCCCAATAAAAATATTTATGTGATGAGTTTTTCAAATAGGACGATTAAAAAGATAGATGTTAAAAATAGAAATTACAAGATAGGAGTACTTAACTATATTTTAAATACTAATTATGAATTAAAAAAATTAGATTTTGTAGCTATACTAAATAGTTTATTAAAAGATGATATTGTAAATAAATTAAAAGAATTAGAAATTTTTTCATATGGTTTATTTGAAAAAAAGAATTATAAACATATCTTTTATATTATAGATGAATGATATATTATTTATAATTCTTTAAATTTCTAATTCTAGCTCGATCATAATCTAATAGTGAGGGGTTAATTTCAAAAATTTCATTTGAATATTCATCAAACATATAATGATTAGTAGTTCTAGTAACATTTAATATTCCTTTTTGAATTAATGGATCTATCATGGTTTCATAAATGAATTTTGCTCTTTTTTTATCATGATGGCGATTATACATTGAAGTAAAGTCGCTAACACTTAATAATCCATTCATTGATAAAATATACAATAATGTTTGCCAATCTTCGCTAGTAAGTTGAACGCCGGAAGCATTATTAATACTTTGCATAATATATTCTTTTTCCAATTCGGTTTGTACTGTTTTTAACATGTATTCAATAAAATAAGAAATGTCATGATATTTTTTAACATCCATAATGACTTTATCGTAAGTTGAACCATTAAAAGTAATTCCACGGTTAAAAATAATATAAGGATATGCTTTTGTATTAAGTAAGTGCCACATGGCAAGTGTTCTTGAGGTTCTGCCGTTAACATCAAAATAAGGATGTATGTATACAAAATAGAAATGCAATATTTGGCTTTTAATATATTCTTCAGTAATATTGCTGGTGTAGTCTAAACTATTTAGAAATTCAAAGTAAGCAGTCATGAATTCTTCAATTCTATTTGCATCAACACCATGATCATATTCTCCATTTAATTTGCCGTTAATTAATATATATACTTTATCAGTACGATAATATTCTCCCATTCTTTGAATATCCCTTGATTCTAATAAATCTTTGGATAAAATACCATATAATTGTCTTACTGTATCAGGATTAATATTTTTTTCTTTTAGAATATAATTATAACCATGATATAAATTTAAAACTCTTTTTCCAAGTTGTTGATAGTGTCTTTGGCGCCAATTTTCAATGAATTCTCTTACAATTGTTACATCATCTGTATATCCTTCGATTTGGTTGTTGGCTTTTAATTCATGGGAAAACATTACATCTCTAGCAAAAGCCTTGGTATGTAAATGTTTTTGCCCATCTAAAAACTCTTCTAATTCCTCACATGTTTGAGCAAATCTTTCTTCGCGAATCCTTAAATGTGTTCCGTTTTCAAATTGCAATGGTAATTTTTTCATCTTAAAAACCCCTTTTTGAAATATAATGCGTATTATAGCATAGATAAAACAAACACGCAAATGTGTCAAAATTGTGTTACTAACTACTATTTTACACTTTTTTGGTGTATAATTTATTTAGGTGATTAATATGAAGATGATTATTTCTGCCGGCGGGACTGGCGGTCATATTTATCCAGCTTTAGCTATTATTAAAAAGTTTCAAGAAAAAGATAAAAATTTTGAAGTCTTATATATTGGGACTCATAATAGAATGGAAAATAAAATTATTCCTGAACATAACATTCCGTACCAAAGTTTAAAAATTTATGGCTTTGATAAAAAAAATATTATTAGAGATATTAAAAATGTTGGTTATTTGATCAAGTCATATTATAAATGTATTGAAATTATTAAGGAATTTCAGCCTGATATAGTAGTAGGGGTTGGAGGATACGTCACGCTTCCGGTGATTATGGCTTCTCGGAAATTAAATATAAAAACTGTAGTTCATGAACAAAACAGCATTCCTGGCAAAACCAACAAGTTGTTAAGTAGAGGCGTAGATAAGGTGTTTACTTCATTTAAAGAAAGTAATAAATATTTTGATAAAGAAGTAAACTGCGTTTACACTGGTAACCCTTGTGGAGATAACGTTAAAAATTTAAAACCAATCAAAAAGGAGAGTTTAGGTTTTAGTAAAGATAAAAAACTGGTATTAGTTACATCAGGATCTTTAGGAAGTAGCGCTTTAAATGATAAGTTGATTGAGTTTTTGCAAAAGAGTTCCAAAGAGGAATATGAAATATTATTTATTACTGGTGAACGTAATTATGACGCTTTTATTAAAGAGCATAAATTTTCTAGCAATGTGAAAGTTTTGCCTTATCTAGACAATTTGGCTGCTATATTTAAATCGTGTGATCTAGTAATAGGTAGAGCAGGAGCTGGCACTATATCTGAATTAATGATGGCTAAAACGCCTTCGATTTTAGTTCCTAGTCCAAATGTAGCTAACAATCATCAATATTATAATGCTAAAGATTTAAGTGATAGTAAATTAGCTATAATGATTGAAGAAAAAAACTTAGATGGTGGAGAATTATTTAAAAAAGTAAAAAAATTATTAAACGTTAATAATAAAGAATACCAAGAAATTAAGAATAATTTAAATTGTGTGAAGAATTTTTCAAGTAGTGATAAAATATTTGATGAAATTAAGGGGTTAGTTAAAAATGTTAAATAAATTTGGAAAAGTTATAGAGAATGCTTCTTTAATTAATTATAATACATACGGGATTAGTACATCATGTAATTATTTAATAAAGCCTGATAATATTGATAATTTGATCAGTTTGATTGAATATTTAAATAATAATGATGTTAAATACTATCTTTTAGGTTGTGGTTCTAATGTTATCCTTCCCGATAATCATTTTAATGGAGTTATCATTAGTTTAGAGCTATTGAATAACATTAAATTTGATGGTAATCTAGTAATAGCAGAGTGTGGTGTATCGTTAGGAGTTCTAGTCGCAAATTGTATAAATAAATCTCTTGAAGGACTCGAATATTTGGCGTTAATTCCCGGTACTTTAGGCGGGGCGTTATATGGTAATGCTGGAGTTAAAGATTACACCATTTATGATAATTTAATTAGTGTTGAAGTAGTAAGGGATAACAAATTAGTAAAATTATTAAAAGATGATATTGGAATAGGCTATCGCCATTCTAGTTTTAAAGATAATAATGATATTTTAGTAAGAGCAATTTTTGAGTTGAAAAAAGGAAATATTAATGACTTGAAAGACATTGTGAAAGAAAACCGTCTTAAAAGGCAAAACAGTCAACCTTTAGAATTTAAAAATGCTGGTAGTGTTTTTAAAAATCCCGAAGGTGATTATGCTGGCAGATTAATTGAATCAGTTGGTTTAAAAGGATATTCTGTAGGAGATGCTGAAGTATCTACAAAACATGCTAATTTTATAATAAATAAGGGACATGCTACTGGTAGTGATATTAGAAAATTAATTCAAATAATTAAAGAAAAAGTGTATAATGAATATAAGATAGATTTAGTATTAGAACAAATCATTATAGATTGGGATTAAATATGGCTGAAAAAAAGAGTAAAAAGAGAAAAATAAGATTAAAAGGATTATTAGTAGTTTTACTTCTAGTATATTTAGTTGGTACTTGCTTATTTTACATTTCCAAAATGCCAATCAAAAATATCGAAATAGAGGGGAATTTTTATTTAAAAGATAATTATATAATTAATTATTTAGACATTTCTGACGAGTCTATAATAAAAGTTAGTAATAAGAAGATAAAAAATAAATTGTTGAAATTAGATTTAATTAGTAATGTAAAAGTAAAGAAAAACTATTTTGGAAAATTATATATTAAGATAGTGGAAGATAAAATTTTATTCTATAATTGGAATAATAAAAAAATTGTTTTATCCAGCGGTAAAGAAATAGAATATAATAAAGAATATTTAGGGGTTCCAACTTTAATTAATTATGTTCAAGAAGAAGTATACGATGAGTTTGTTAAAAAAATAAACGAAATAAATAGGGAGACTTTATCTTTAGTTAGTGAAATACAATATAGTCCAAGTATTGTGGAAGATAGAATAGTTGATGATAAAAGGTTTTTATTCAGAATGAATGATGGTAATATAGTTTATATAAATACTATTAATATTAATAAATTTAATAATTATTTGGAAATATATGAAGTTATAGTTAATAAAAATGGAAATGTGACGGGATGCTTATATTTAGATAGTAATAGTGAGAACAATCATTTTAATAATTGTGAAAGCAATCCAATAGTAGAAGAAGATGATGCAAATAATGGAGAAAGTTAATTATGATAAGGTTTTAGAAGAAATAATCAAAAAGTTAGAGCGCAAACCTAAGCTTTTATTGCATAGTTGTTGTGGGCCATGTTCAAGTTATGTAATAACTTATCTAAAAAATTATTTTGATATAACAATTCTTTATTATAATCCAAATGTAGAACCGAAAGCGGAATATGAAAAGAGAAAAAAAGAACAAATAAAGCTTATAAATGAATTAAATATTCCCAATCTTACATTACTTGATATTAATTATGAAAATGAATTGTATAGGGATTATATTAAAGGTCATGAAGGCGATTTAGAAGGTGGGAATAGATGCCATCTTTGTTATGAATTAAGACTGAAAAAAACAGTTTTGGTAGCTAAAGAAAATAATTATGAGTATTTTGGCACCACTTTAACTGTTAGTCCTTATAAAAATGCTCAAATATTAAATCATATAGGAGAAAAATTAAGTCAAAAGTATAAAGTTAAGTGGTTATATAGTGATTTTAAGAAAAAAGATGGTTATAAAAAAAGCATAGAATTATCAAAGGAATATAATTTATATAGACAAGATTATTGTGGTTGTTTATTTAGTAAAATTAGTGAATAGAGGTTATAGTATGAGTGAGAAAAAAGCAATATTTTTTATTAATATTTTAAAAAATACAATTAATGTTTATTTTGATACATTCTTTGTGTTTTACTTTTTCAAAGTTGCCAATTATGAAGTTTTACCTTTAGCAAAGTATTATTTAACTTTATATTTATTTATTGGCATAGGTTTTTATTTGATTAGAAAATCGATGAAAAAAAATATACGAGTGCCGTATTTTAGAATTGGTATTTCATTGCAGGCTATATACATAGCATTAATAATGCTTTTAAAAGATAAAATTATTGATTATATATTTTTAGTTGGTATTGCCAAAGGTTTAGCTGATGGTTTTTATTATTTTCCCAAGAATATTTTTGTAACTGAAAAAATTAATAATGATGAAAGACAGAAATATGATGGTTTATTAAATATTATAAATAAGATAATTTCAATTTGTGTTCCGCTAATATTAGGGGTAGCGCTTACTTATATTAGCTATACAAATTTAGGAAAGGTTTTCTTTGTATTATTTATTGTTATGTTTATTATATCTTTTTATCTTGTAGACTCAGTTTATAATGACAAAAAATTTGAAATTAAAAAATTCTTTGAAATTGTAAAGAAAAATAAAAATATTAAAGATTCTTTAATTATTTATTTTATGGCTGGTTTTACTTATTCATCTGGGGTAATGGGTACAATCATTACATTATCTAAAATTAATATTTTTAAAACTAATCTGAATTTAGGTTTTGTAGATAGCATATGTGCTCTTGTATATTTAATAGTATGCATTTTGTTTACGTCTAAGATAAAGAGAGAAAACTTTAAAAATACCATTTTAACTTCCTCTATCATTTCCTTTATTACATTAATGGTATTCGCTTTTAAACCATCAATTCCTGTTTTAATCGCCTATTTAATAGTTAGAAATTCATTTATAGGTTTAATTAATTTAATTTCAAATAATGTTACAACTAATTTAAGTAACTCCAAAGAATTAAAAGAGGAGTTTAAAGCAGAGTATTTTCTGTGTAGGGATGTTATTTATTCTTCTTCCAGATGTTTAGGATATTTAGTACTATTAGTTGTTTGTTTAACAGTAGGAATGAACTATATTAATTATATTTTAATAATATCAGCAGTTGCCTTATTAGTAGAAGGCATTTTAGTGGCTAAATTAAGTAAAGAAAGTGTTAAATAAATATAACTTTACTTTTTTTGATAAGTGTGTTAAAATCGTGTCTCGTAAATTTATGAAAGGGAAAAAATATGAAAAGAATAGTGAGCAAGGTTGATTATGAGATGTATAAAAGAGGACAAGTAAATCCTAGATTGGCCTTAAATATGTGGTTTAAAATTTGCAAAAATAAAACTATTATTGAACACGCAGTAGAAATAAAACAAGATAAAAATGGCGAAAAATGTTTTTTTGCACCTGCAATATGTCATATGATTTTATCAAACCCTTGGGATGTTGATAAAAATTTATATGATGATTTGGTATTAACTTTATTACGAGATCCTGAATTAAATAAAATATCTGTATTTGGTAATATGACTTTCTTATGTCTAATAATATTAAATGGAGCTTTAGGATTTGATGATTGGTATTTACATTTAGCAAGTAATGGAATTAGTCAAAAAGTTCAAGATAAACCATTTGAGGTTAAAAGAGTAAGTTATGATGATATACCTGGAGATGGCGAAAGATTAATGCAATATAAAACAGAAGATTTAGATATTTCTTTAAATGAAGCTGAGATTGAACAATTTTCAAAAAGAAATCACATTGGTCTGAATCGAAGGTTTGGATATGAAGAAATAGATAAATTAGTTGAAATAGCTGACGCTTTTCCAGGATTAGATGGAAGAATTTTAAGAAGTATTGAAGAGCTGCGCCAAACAGCTTTAAATTATCAAAGACGTATGGCTCAAATGGATGAAATTAGAAGATAAAATATACTTGTAATTTAGTAGAATTTTTGTTAAAATATTTTTGGCTTTAAAAAGCAAATAAACATTAGTTTTTAGTTCAAACCGAGTGCTTATTTATAAGTGGAAATTGAATGCTAAAAAAGCTAAGAAGAAAAAACGAAAGGATGGGATTATTTTATGGCCGTAGTTTCTATGAGTTATTTATTAGAAGCTGGAGTTCATTTTGGACATCAAACAAAAAGATGGAATCCAAAAATGAAAGAATATATCTTTACAGCAAGAGAAGATATATATATTATTGACTTGCAAAAAACACAAGAATTGTTAGAAGTTTCATATAATGAAATGAAGACAATTGCTACAAACGGAGGAAGATTCTTATTTGTAGGAACAAAGAAACAAGCTCAAGAAGTTTGTGTCGAAGAAGCAAACAGAAGTAAATCTTTCTATGTTACTGAAAGATGGTTGGGGGGTACACTTACTAACTTCCGTACAATTAGAAGACGTGTTAAACGTTTAGAAGAAATTGAAAATATGGAACGTGATGGTAAATTTGAAGTATTACCTAAAAAAGAAGTTGTTGGACTAAAAAAAGAATATGAAAAATTAAATAAAATTTTATGTGGTATTAGAGAAATGGATAAATTACCACAAGCTTTAATTGTTGTAGATCCTAAGAAAGAATACAACGCAGTTAAGGAAGCTAGAAAATTAAAAATACCTGTATTTGGTATTGTTGATACTAATGGTGATCCAGACGATGTGGATTTTGTTATTCCAGGAAATGACGATGCAGTTCGTTCAATCAGAGTTATGTTAGGTGTTTTAAATAACGCTATTTGTGAAGCTAATGGATTAGAATTAGTAGATTATATTAGCGAAGAAGATAAAAAAGGCGCTTCTAAGGAAGAAACTAGAATGGAAGAATTAATCAAAACTGAAGAATTCAACAAAGCTAAAAAAGACGATACAGAAGAAGTTAAACAACCTAGAGAGTTTAAAAGAAACTTTAAGAAAGATTTTAAAAAAGAATATAAAAAAGAAAATAAAGAAGTAAAAGCTGAAAAAGTTGAAAATAAGGAAGAAAAAGCTGAAGTAGTTGAAGAACCAACTATAAAAGAAGAAGTTAAGGAAGCAGAAGATTTAAATTCTAAAACTTTAGTGGAATTAAAAGCTATAGCAAAAGAAAAAGGAATTAAAGGTTATAGCACAATGAAAAAAGACGAATTATTAGCTAATTTAAAATAATAAATAAAAGGGAGTGAGTTTTAATGGAAATTACAGCAAGTATGGTTAAAGATTTAAGAGAAACTTCTGGTGCTGGTATGATGGATTGTAAAAAAGCATTATCTGAATGTAATGGTAACATGGAAGAAGCTATAAATTATTTAAGAGAAAAAGGAATAGCTAAAAGCGCAAAGAAAGAAGCCCGTATTGCAGCTGAAGGTTTAGCTAATATCTTTACTGACGGAAATAAAGCGGTTATTTTAGAAGTTAATTCAGAAACTGACTTTGTTAGCAAAAATGAAGAATTCGTTAATATGATTAAAGTTATTGGAACTTCTTTATTAAAGAGTAATGCTAAAAGCATTGAAGAAGCTAATGAGGTTGAAACTGAAAATGGTAAGGTAGCTGATTATATAATTTCAATGGTAGCAAAGATTGGTGAAAAACTATCTTTAAGAAGATTTGAAATTGTAGAAAAAAATGATGATGAAGCTTTTGGTGGTTACTTACATATGGGTGGAAAAATTGCAGCTTTAACAGTAGTTAAAGGCGCAAGCGAAGAAATAGCAAAAGATGTATCTATGCAAGCTGCTGCTATGAAACCTTTATATTTAAATGTTAGTGAAGTACCGGAAGATGTCGTAGAAAACGAAAGAAAAATACAAAAAGAACTTGCTATGAATGAAGGTAAACCAGCTGAAATAGCAGAAAAAATGGTTGACGGAAGGATTAAGAAATTCTACAAAGAAATTTGTTTAGTTGAACAACCATTTGTTAAAGATGGTGACTTAACAGTAGCGCAATTTGTAGCTAACAATGGTGGAGAAGTATTGAAAATGATTCGTTATGAAGTTGGCGAAGGTATGGAAAAAAGAAATGATAACTTTGCTGAAGAAGTAATGAATCAAGTAAAAGGTAACTAATTAAAATTGTGAGAAATCACAATTTTTTTTATGCCAAGACGCTCAAAATTTGCTTTTTTTAGCAAGATGTGCTAGAATATATCTCATTATTAAAAAGGGGGAGTTTTTAATGACGGAATTGATAGAATTTAAAAAAGAAGTTAAAGCCGCCCAGGCTGAGAACCGATTATTTTTAAAAAAAATTGAACAAGAAGCCAAGGAAATAAGAAGTAGAATTACTAAAATAACTACATTGTCTAATGATACTTTTAGTTTTATGTATCCTGCATTGCATATGGTAATTTGTAAATTGCCAGAGTTTGCTCATTATTTTGAGGATAATATTAATGGCTCACCATTAATTAAAGTGGATTTAGATAAGCATATTGATATGGTTATTAAGATGGTTAGGCATGTATATAATTCAAATCAAGTTATAATAAATGCTATAGAAAACGATAAAATTATTAATTATGTGGATTTAGAAAGATTATTAATGATTCTTACAAGATCTAAACTTCCTCATTCTCAAAGTCTGAAGATTTTTGGGATGGTTGTGGCCTTTGACAAAAAATATATCGAGAAACATGGATGTAGCAATCAAAAGAACGACTGGATTGTAGAACTTTTAAGCGAATTCTTTAGCTCTGATGGCACATTAGTGATGAATACTGACGTTGAGCATTTTAAAGGGCTTCTTTCAGCACTCTTAGTGGAATATGAAAAGCATTACAAATATTATGATCAGAAATATATAATTAGAGTAGGCGTATTAGAAGAAATTCAAAAAGAATCTAGCTCTTTAGTTAATGCTTGGACTCATTTGTTAATGGTAAATAATGCTAGACTCGAAATGGAGTCAACGCATCAAGATAGCAAAGAAGATATAGAAGAATTAGATACACCAAAAGAAAATATATCAAGAGAAGGTATGGAAGAATTAAGAAAATATTATAAAAATGGAGAATTAATAGAAGTACCAGAAGATATAGAAGTGTTTAAAAAAATATTAGATAAATGTGGAATAGATGAAAATGATAAGAGATATATACTAGGATTAGTAACAGAAGCATTAGAAAAACAAAAGAGCACAAAAATATTAAAATATTTAAATGCAAATGATAAAAAAACATACCAAGAAGCAGAAGAGTTATTAAAAGGAATAA
>SVAK01000004.1 GCA_015059445.1 Bacillota bacterium
AAAAGGTATCTAAAGTTGCATTTCCAGGGTTAGAATACAAAAAAGTTGTATCAAAGAAAAACCTCGGAAACCCTTATATTTCCTGGGTTCGCGAGGTTTATTTACCACAACATTGCTTATATTTTTTACCACTGCCACATGAAGTGGATTTTCTTATATTATCAATACTATTTATATTTATAATATTATTTGTATTTATTGTATTTCAGATGAAAGATTCATCTATATTATACGTATTATCTGTATTATTTTATATTATAAATATTTCTCTACTGTGGACACGTCGTGGACTTTGTCCACATCCGTTTACTTGATATAAGTATATCATATTTTTATTTTTTATCCAATGTGCGAAACAAATTTTACTTATCTTTATTTTTTCTTTTAAGACTATCTGGTAAAAATAAATCTATTTCCTCATCGTGTAAAGTCATATCTTCATTTATCTTAAGTGCTACACTTGCTTTTTTATATGCTTTAGGATTAGTTCTAGGTCCCGCTTCATAAATTTTATTTAATCTTTCTTGAAGTTCATCTCTTTTTCTTTTTATATCTTTTATTTCTATAGAATTTATTTTCATATCTACTAACAATGATAAATAAGATTCTCTAATATCCCATAATTTATTTATCATATCAATATGAGAATTAATTTCTTTATCAATATCATAACTTAAAGTATATATATCTAAAAATAATGCTACTGTAGTAAAAAGAATTGTAATCATTGGCAACCAATTCTGATTAGTAATAATATACGAAATTAAACCGGTAGCAGAAATAGAATTTAAAATAATTTTTGATATCTTTATTATTTTTGATTTCTTTTCTAAAATATCAACACACTTTTGGTGTGTAGTATATGTCCAAACTAATCTTCCATAACACTCTCTAATTTGATCTTCTAAAACTTTAACTTGGGAATTTACTTCCATAGATTTCCCTCCATTCTTTTTTCGCAGTTGTTGGATATTTTTCTTCATCAGCAATAGCCTCAAGTGCTTTTTTATATGCATTGGATGATTTATAATTAAATCTTGTTCCTATCTTTAAGTAATTATAACTTCCAGGAGCAAATAAAAAACTATCTTCTTTTTGTTCAGATAAATATTTAAAGAAATCTCTTGTTATCCAATCATAATATGTGTAAGTTTGATCTTTATATTGATAATATTTTATAAAATTATATGCTATTGTATCTATTGCATATCCACTTATATCTACGTTATGTTGATCCTTCCATTCTCTAATCATTTTGCAAAGATTTTTTAAATTACCTTTTGTCTGCTTATTTAAATTATTCATTTCTTCAATTTCTGACTTCGGATCAGTTTTTTTCCAACTTCCGCCATTATTTGTATCTGGATATGTATATTTTCCATCACCTAAATCAAGGGCTGGTACTATTTCAAAATTTATTCCATCAGTAAAATTAATCCCAATGACTTGTCCATCGGCTTTAACATGTGAAGTTGAATACGTTTTTTGTAAGACTTTTTTTACTTCTTGCAATAAATTAGATTGAACATTACCTTGCGTTCTATTTATTCTTTCATATACTGACCTAGGAAGAATTATTAACATATCAATATCGCTTAAATGTGTTGCAGTACCTCTTCCATAAGAACCAACATACAAACTATGTAAAGAATCAGAAGATATTCCCCAATAATCAGCATTGATTCTGCTTGTTATTCTCTTATATCTATTTCTTAAATTTTCCAAATCATTTTCATTAAATTTAATATTATTACAAAAATCATTAAACCAAGTTGAAACTCCCATATGTTCACTCCTTTTTCAAATAAAAAAGTATCGTAATTATATTTACGATACAAAACCTATTTTAATTATACTACAAAATAAGCTTTTTTTCTAGATATCCTAATAAATTATTTATAATTTTATAGTCATTTCAAAAGTTTTAGAAACTTTTTCTTTATCTTCCATAACAGTAGAAATATAATACTTTTCTGTTGTTTCTATTCTTTTATGTCCTAGTACTTCAGCAATATCTTTTATTTCACATCCATTTCTTAAACTAACAGTAGCAAAACTTCCTCTTAAATCATAGAATCTACAATTAATTCCTAGCTCATGATGAATTATTTTAAATGGATATCTTATAATATCTGTTCCTGAATATGTTCCATCTTTTTTAGTAAATACCATTTGAATTTTATTATTTTTAGATTGACTTTCTATAACTTTATATTCCACTAGCTTACCATATTTATTTTTTATTTCTTTTAAAATATATTGCTTATACTTTTTACCATACTCTTTCTTATATTTTATTTGTTGTTTTTTATAATCAGATAATACTGAATATAAAGTGTCACAGATATAAACTTCTCTGCTACTGCCTATTGTTTTAGTTGTACCTAAATACCATCTACCATTTTCTTCTTTATCTTTTGCATAAACTGTTTTATTTATTTTAATAATTCTATTATTTAAATCAATATCATTCCAAGTTAATGCAAATACTTCTCCTGTTCTCATTCCTGTATAACAAGCTGTTAAAAATGCACATATAAATACCTTATTATTTTTAAACCTATTTAAAATTATTTCTATTTCTTCTTTAGTATAGATATGACCTATATCGTTTTTTTTAATTCAAATGATAATGCTCTAGGTATTTCTAACTCTGCTGCTGGATTATTCTTAATAAATCCAAAGTAATATGTTGCATCTCTTAATGAACTTTTAATAACTTTTTGATAGTTTCTTAATGCATCTCTAGTACTAGATGTTTGATATAACTTTAATAACGCTTGATTTAGAATATATGGTGTTAAAACTGATAATTTATAATTACCTAATTCCTTTTTAATATTTCTAAAAGATTCTTTATATCTCTTTGCTGTTGAATATTTGTAATTAATCTCAAAATATTCTTTCATCCAATAATCTAAATAATCTCCATATAACATATTACACTCTATAGTTGTTACTCCATTAATAAATTCATCATATGCTTTTTGACCTGCTGTATATGCTTCATTCTTTGTCTTAAAACCACATTTAGTTATTTGTTTTCTTTTCCCATTCACCTTTCCTGCTTCAAATCTATATTCATATAGATTATTTCTTTTTCTAATTGTAATCAATTTATAATCACTTATCCTTTCTTTGATCATTTTTATTTTACAACAAAAAAAGTATTAACAATTACTGTCAATACTTTTAAATAGTTCCACCCCTTGGTTTAACGCTTTCTATATTTATTATATAAACTATATATATATTTATAATACTCTTCTTTACGCGAATTATATATACTTATTATTTTGTTTGCTGTATTGTATGCATTTTCAAAATCTTTTTTTGTAATTAATCCGCGTTCATATACTGCCTTCAATTCTTCTTCATCCATTATTGTTGGTTCATAACCATTAGGAATACAAACATCTAATTTCATATCAACAAAATAAGGATTTTCAGGATTACTAAAATCATTAATTTTTGTAATATCAAAATAACTTTCTATTAAATTATCTTGATCATCAAACATAACAGTTAACCACCAATTTTTTCCTTTAGGAGCAAATATTAAATTCTTGTAATTATTATCTGCTATAGTAACTTTACCAATTGGCGAATCAACTGATAATGAAGATTCTACTTGTTGCATATCTAAATAACAAACTTTTCCTTCAAAAAATTCATTCGATTCATCTTCTACAATAACTTCCTTTTTAATGATTCTTTTCCAATCATTTCTTCTTAAATCTCTAAATCCAAAAGTAATACTGTTATCTTTTAGTTTTATTCTTGTTAGATATTCTTCATCTGTTTCTCCAACTATAAAAGCACCACAACCTAATTGAACTTTTAATGAAGCAGGATTATCTTTGTGAACCGATAAATATATTTCATCTTCCTTTATTATCTCTTTGCATTTCTCAATTGCCAAAAGAAGTCCTTGCTTAGCATAACCTTTACCTCTATACTCAGGCAATATTCCATATCCTATATGTCCTGGTCCTTTTCTTAAGAAATCATTCAAATAATGTCTTATTTTAAAAAGTCCAACTATTCTTTGATTATCCCATAAAAAGAAGTAAGTATCTGGAACATATCCATCAGGCAATTCTAAACCTTCAGAATTTTTTAACAATTTAGGAATTACTTGATTTATAAATTCTTCTTTTGTGACATTATAATATTTATTTTCAAAACCATTTTCTTTTTCTGGCATAGACTTGATTGCTTTATATTCTTCTTCAACATCTTCGAAATTTATCTTTTTTAAATATAGCATACTATCAGCTCCTATATATATTATATCATCAATTATAGAAAAAAGGATGTCAACAAGCAAATTATTGTCTACATCCTTATTTTGTCTACATTTTTTTATTTGTTGTGGACAAGTTAATAAAATCCGAACCATTTTATTTTTTATAAATTCTCGTTTCCCCTTATTTTATGCTACTTTCCACAGCATTGTTTATATTTTTTCCCCGAACCACATGAAGTGGATTTTCCTATATTATCAATACTATTTATATTTATAATATTATTTGTATTTATTATATTCTAGATGAAAGAATCATCTATATTATTTGTATTATCTGTATTATTTCATATTATAAATATTTCTCTACTGTGGACACGTCGTGGACTTTGTCCACATCCGTTCACTTGATATGAGTATATACTATTTTTTCTTTTTTATCAAATGTACAATCTTTTATACTCCAACTAATTCTTTTTTAGAAATTGCCTCAAATATTTTTAGTTTAATTTCTTCAGAATCATAGTTTCCATTGAGAAAACTTTCTAATATTTCGTGTAATAAATCTTTACTTATATTATTTGCAGCAACATGATAACTTATATTTTCCATTTCTTCAATAAATTTTCCGCAAATTAATCCGTAACCGTTTAAAATTAAAAACTGTGCTGATAAAGTTATAGCTAATCTCTTATTTCCATCTACAAAAGCATGGAATTTACAAACGCAAAAGAATAAATGAGTAACTTTATCTACAAAGTTAGGATAATAATCATCGTTTTGGATATGAGTTAATACAGATTTTAATCTGCCTATATCTATAGTACCTTTATCTCCTCCACCGCTAACATCAATTGTGTTAGAATGAATTTGTTCTATTAATTCTTCAGGTATGTATATAATATTTCTATTCACGTTCTTTTAGCCTCTTAAAAACTTCTTCAGATTCTTTCATACGTTCAAGCAATTCTTGACTTTTTAATCCTAAGAATTTCTCGAATTCAGTTTTATCTAGCGGACTAATATACTCTGATAATCTTAGATGTAATGCGTCTCTAAAAGCTAAATCCCTACTTGCCATCTTATTTCTTGCTTTCTTTTTTAAAGGTTCATATAGTTTTTGCTCTGAAAAGTTATCAAATAATTTATCTACTTCATAGTATTCTAATCTTGCGCCCTTTTTTAAATATTCATTTTTTAATATTTCTGAAAATCCTCCTTCATATGAAGATATCAAATCCAATACTTCAGAATAGAATGTTTCTCTAACTTTATCTTTTGCATTTAAATTAAGTATTGCTTTATATTCTTTTGTATTTTCTTTAAAAATGCTTTCATATATTTTATCAGTATATCTAGCGTATTTATACTTGCCATCTACAACATAATCACGTAATGCATCTGTGAATAACTTTCTATAGTTTTCTTCACAATACCATGATTCTAAATAATCTTCATCTCTTTGGTTTATATATTTTGTTCCTCCACCAGTTTTTTGATTAATTAAATCAATAACTATATCCAAAATCAATTTTCTAACTTCTTTTGCCCTTTCACTTTCAGATAATAACATACCAACATTCAAAAAGGCTCTAAAATCAAAAACTGCTAATCTAGTAACTTTTTCCTTGGTAAGGACATTAATGTCCTTACCAGAACTTTCTATCTTCTTAAAAAAATTTTTTAATTTTTGTCCTGTTAATACTTCATATCCATTTTCGTTAAATTCTTTACTATTATTTTCAATATATCTTCTAATTGTTCTTGGATCTACCTCATAAAAAGATGCAACATATTCAACAGTAAAATAAATTTTGTCATCTATTACAATTCCTGGTACAGAGATGTTCTTTTTTATTTCATCTATTGCTAAATCATTATTTAATATATTTTGTCTATCTATTATAGAATTAGTTAAATCTTTTGCCATTTTAAACCTCCTTAAAGTTAAATTTGTATATATATTATATCATTTTTATGATATTTCAACAATGAAATTACCTAATCATTATTATGATTTCTATCAAAACTTATAACAACCTTCTTTTTATCGTCATAAGTACTAGAAATATAATACTTTTCTGTTGTTTCTATTCTTTTATGTCCTAGTACTTCAGCAATATCTTTTATTTCACATCCACTTCTTAAACTAATAGTAGCAAAACTTCCTCTTAAATCATAAAATCTACAATTTAACCTTAACTCGTGATGAATTATTTTAAAAGGATATCTTATAATATCTGTTCCTGAATAAGTTCCATCTTTCCTTGTAAATACCATTTGAATTTTATTGTTTCTAGATTTACTTTCTATAACTTTATATTCTACTAACTTACCATATTTATTTTTAACTTCTTTTAAGATATATTGCTTATAATTTTTACCATACTGTTTCTTATATTTAACTTGTAATTTCTTATAATCAGATAATACTGAATATAAAGTATCACAAATATAAACCTCTCTACTACTGCTTATTGTTTTAGTTGTACCTAAATACCATCTACCATTTTCTTCTTTATCTTTTGCATAAACTGTTTTATTTACTTTGATTATTCTATTATCTAAATCAATATCATTCCAAGTTAAAGCAAATACTTCACCTGTTCTCATACCTGTATAACAAGCAGTTAAAAATGCACATATAAATACTTTATTATTCTTAAATCTATTTGAAATTATTTCTATTTCTTCCTTAGTATAGATATGACCTACATCGTTTTTTTTAATTCAAATGATAATACTCTAGGTATTTCTAATTCTGCTGCTGGATTATTCTTAATAAATCCAAAATAATATGTTGCATCTCTTAAAGAACTTTTAATAACCTTTTGATAATTTCTTAATGAATCTCTTGTACTAGACGTTTGATATAATTTCAATAATGTTTGATTTAAAATATATGGTGTTAAAACTGATAATTTATAATTACCTAATTCCTTTTTAATATTTCTAAAGGATTCTTTATATCTCTTTGCTGTTGTATATTTGTAATTAATTTCAAAATATTCTTTCATCCAATAATCTAAATAATCTCCATATAGCATATTACATTCTATACTTGTTACTCCATTAATAAATTCATCATATGCTTTTTGTCCTGCTGTATATGCTTCATTTTTTGTTTTAAATCCACATTTAGTTATTTGTTTTCTTTTTCCATTCACCTTTCCCGCTTCGAAGCAATATTGATAAGTATTGCCTCTTTTTCTTATATTGATCATTCTTATCATCTCCATTTCTTTTGATCATTATAATTTTACAACATAAAAAAAGTAGAATTTTAAAATCCTACTTTCGACTTATTTATAATTACTAATTTTATATTTTTCTACTATAACTATTACCTAGTTCAAATTCTTGTTTTACTCCTTCTTTGAAGTAAAAATAGTTTCTTGTTCCAATTATTTCTACATCAGTACCATTTATATAAATTGTATCTTCTTCTGGTATCGCATAAACATCACCATTTTTTAAAGTAAACTCTATAATTGAATTTGTAAACTTATCTATTCTTGCTTGATTTTCTTCATCTGTTAATTTAGATTTTAAATTTATATAATGCGGAAATACTGAAATTCCTGATAATACATCAAACCCTTTAGTGTCTGTTAATTTAACATCATTAGGATCCATACTTGCAATTATATCAATATCTTTGCCACAAACAACTGCACCAGCACTACATCCAACAACAATACCATTATTCTGAATGTATTCTTGAATTTTATCAAAAGCTCCGCTTTCTTTTAATCCTTTTAATAATTTGTATGTGTTTCCACCACCAATAAAAATTGCAGAATATTCATTTAAATTTTTAGAAGCTAAATCTTCAAATGATTTTGCCATATCTAAACTTGGTACTACTACATTTGTAATTTGTTTACTGAACCACTCATAACAACTATCATATGGATGCTCAACTTCATCCATAGCAAGTGGTACATATAATATAGGTTTATTGTGGTCAATGATTTCATTTAATTTATTCATTGTTGGAGTTAATTGTTCTGTACTTCCACCACCATTTAATAATAATCTCATATTATCACCTCTTTAATTATTATATCATTTATTTTCTTATACATCAATCGCTCTAAATTCCTATCAAAAAAGGATGTCAACAAACAAATTATTGTCTACATCCTTATTTTGTCTACATTTTTTAAATTGTTGTGGACAAGTTAATAAAACTCGAACCAATTCAATTTTTTATAATTTTTAGTTTTTCCTTATTTTATGCTACTTCCCACAGCATTGCTTATATTTTTTACCCGAACCACATGGACACGGATCATTTCTTCCAACTTTTGTTACTCTTTTAGGAGTAGATTTAACAGATTCTTTTCCATCGTTTGCAACACCATTTAAAGTTTGTTTTCTTTCAGCATTTTGTTTCACTTCTGCTTTAAGTAAAAATTGTGCTGTTAATTCTTCAATCTTGATTAACAATTCGTCAAACATTTCAAAGCCTTCCATTGTATAAGCTTGAATTGGATTTGTTTGACCATAACCACGAAGTGATATACCTTCTTTTAAATGTTCCATTGCACTCATATGTTCAACCCAGTTGGAATCAATTATTTTGAGTGATATTGCTTTTTCAAATTCATTCATAACTGGAGCTTCTACCATCTTCTTTTCATAGTCTTTTATTACTAAATCATATATTGTATCTCTTAATTCTTCATCATTAAGTTTTTCTACATCTTTTAATTTTAAGCTATTATTCTTTAGATAATTAGCATTAACATATTCTACTAATTCTTTTTTATCTTCAGCATTAATTTCACCTTTTTCTGAATAATGACTTTCTATTAAATTAGTAATAGTATTTTTGAATACTCCTAAAATAGTTTCATGAACACTCTCTTGGTCTAAAATTTCATTTCTTCTATTATAAATAATTTCTCTTTGTTCATTTAAAACATTATCATAATCTAATAGCGTTTTTCTAATATCGTAATTATTTCCTTCAACTTTCTTTTGAGCGGTTTCTATACTTCTAGTTAAAGCTTTTGAGCGAATTGCTTGAGTTTCATCAATCCCCAATGATGTCAACATCATTTTAATTCTATCTGTTCCAAAACGACGCATTAAATCATCTTCAAAAGATACAAAGAATTGACTTTTTCCTGGATCACCTTGACGCCCAGCTCGACCACGTAATTGATTATCAATACGACGTGATTCATGTCTTTCTGTACCTACTACACAAAGGCCACCTAGTTCTTTAACTCCTTTGCCTAATTTAATATCTGTCCCACGCCCAGCCATATTGGTTGCAAGCGTAATCGCGCCAACTTCACCAGCCTTTGCAATAATTTCAGCTTCCCTTTCATGATTCTTTGCATTTAAAACTTCATGCTTAAGTCCAGCTTTTTTAAGTAATCCACTTAAGTATTCATTTGCTTCTACTGAAATAGTACCAATTAATATTGGTTCGCCAGTTTTATGTATTTCTGAAACATAATTTATAATTGCTTTATATTTTCCATTACTTGTCGCATATACTAAATCAGCATAATCTTCTCTTATAACTTCTTTATTGGTAGGAATCTCAATAACGTACATGTTATAAATACTTCTAAATTCCTCTTCTTCAGTTTTAGCAGTGCCGGTCATACCTGATAATTTTTTATACATTCTAAATAAATTTTGGAAAGTAATTGTAGCCATTGTTTTTGTTTCGGTATTAATTGTAACACCTTCTTTAGCTTCAATAGCTTGATGTAAACCTTCACTAAATTGCCTTCCATGCATTAAGCGTCCAGTAAATTGATCTACAATTATTACTTCGTTATCTTGCACTACATAGTCTACATCTTTTTTAAATCCGTAATTAGCTTTTAACGCTTGATTTAAGTGATGCACTAAAGCCGTATTATCTAAATCATATAAATTTTTTAAATTAAATAGTTTTTCGATTTTTTTGCTACCATCTGCAGTTAATGAAACATTCTTAGTTTTAACATCTATATCATAATCTTCAGTTTCTTTTAATTTTTTTACTGCACGATCAGCATCAACATAAAGGTTCTTAGAGTTGAATCTGCCACCACTTATAATAAGAGGTGTTCTTGCTTCATCAATTAAAATTGAGTCAACTTCATCAATGATACAATGATTTAAAGGTCTTTGTACTCTGTCTTCTTTTCTAACAACCATATTATCTCTTAAGTAGTCAAATCCTATTTCATTATTTGTTGAATACAGAATGTCTTTGCTATAAGCCTCTTGTTTTTCTTTAGGAGACATAGCCCTTAAGTTTACTCCAACAGATACCCCTAACAAATCATATACCGGTCTCATCCATTCAGCGTTTCTACTTGATAAATATTCGTTTGTAGTAACAACATGAACACCTTCACCCGTTAAGGAATTTACATATGCCGGAAGAATTGTAGTTAACGTTTTTCCTTCTCCCGTTTTCATTTCAGCTATATTACCATAATGAATAGCTAGACCACCTAGAAGTTGAACATAATATGCCTTTTCACCTATTGTTCTTGAAGCCGCCTCACGAACTAATGCAAATGCTTCAACTAAAATATCATCTAATGTTTCTCCGTTATTTAATCTTTCTTTAAATTCTTGTGTTTTTTTTGCAAAGTCACTTGTTTTTAATTTTTGCATATCTTCGTCTAAAAGCATAATCTTATCTGCTATACTTTTAAACTTCTTTAATTCTTTATATTCACTATCTAATAATCTTTTGAATAGTCCCATAATCCACCTCATCATTTATTATAACACCATAAATTATAAACTAAAAGATTTATCATTAAAAATTCATTATTACAAATAATAAAAAAGAAGCTTCACAGCTTCCAAAATTTATTTTTGTAAATATAGTTTTTTTCTAATATCATGTAAGATTTGGAATAATTCTGCAAACCCAAAAAATGTCAAAGAACTGAATAATACTCCGATAAGCAAAATTAAAAATGACATAAAACTATATGTTGATACTCCTATAATAATAGAAAAAATAAATCCAAATATAATTAATATAACTCCACAGATATTAAATGCACTTGAAATACCATTTTTATCTTTATTAACAAAATTTATTATTCGGTTAACCTCTACAATAGAAGCAAAAGAATACTCAGTTTTTAACGAATATGCTTCAGCTTCTTCGCTGTTTTCAAAGTATTTGTGTAAAATATCTATTTGAGATTCTAATACTTCAATTTCTTTCTTTTCATGTTGCATATCTTTCTTATAAGCTAATTCGCTCAATTTTTGAACATATGTATTTGCAACAATTATTTTTAGATCTTCTTCTGTCACTTTGTCACCGAAAACCTTATAAATTTTATCAATATTTTCAACCATTTCTTCTATATTTTTAATGATATCAGGTCTTTCGTCTTTTTTTTCTTTAGAACATAATTCTTTCAAGTCTTTTTTTAACAAGTTATAAATTTCACTTTTCATATTATCTCCTCAACTTTAGAACATAAATAGCAATTATATTTTCAATTCCTATCAAATTTTTAATCAAAATTTTATAAAAAAGGACATTAAAGCCCTTTATTTAACATTAATAATTCCATATTTGTTATCTTTTCTTTTATAAATAACAGATACGCATTCTTCGTCGATATTTTTAAAAACAAAGAAATCATGATTTAAAAGTTCCATTTGTAAAAGAGCTTCTTCTTCGTCCATAGGCTTTGTCTCAATATCTTTTCTTTTAACGATATCTAATTTTTCTTCTTCATATTCTACTTCAAAGTTTAAAAACATTTCTTGGACTTCAGTTTTTTCATACCTGTTTTTAAGTCTAGTTTTATTCTTTCTAATTTGACCTTCTAGTTTATCCACAACTAAGTCAATAGCAGCGTATAAATCTTTTTCTGCCACTTCTGCTCTTAAAATAAACTTATTAGCAGGAATTGTTACTTCAATACTTTGTAAGTTGTTTTTACTTCTTACAATAACTTTGCATTCTAAATCTTTATGATTTTCATAATATTTATTAAGTCTATCCAACTTTTCTTCAACATAATCCTTAATAGATTTAGTTACAACTAACTTATCTCCTCTAATATTATATTTCATTGCATCACTCTCCTAATTAAAGTATACCATAAAATATTCTTAAACAAAACAAAAGAAAAGAGAAATTCACATAAATTTCTCTTTTCTGACTTTCGTCAAATTTCTTCAAATACAATCACATAACATCACAAGTTATTAGGTTACAGCATGCACTAAAAAAAACTATTTTTATGCAATAGTTTTTTGTTCTTCTACTACATCAACAGCTTGTAATCCCTTAGATGTTTCAACAAGTTTAAAATTTACAAGCGCACCCTCATTCAAAGTTTTGTATCCTTCTTTAACGATTGCAGAATAATGAACAAAAATATCCTCTAGATTTTCATATTCAATAAAGCCATAACCCTTATCGTTATTAAACCACTTTACTTTTCCGTGCATACATCCCACCTCTTTCCTTTGTGATTTTATTATGACACATGCGAACTTAGTTAATCAACTAAATCCGTACGCCAAAATTCGACAAAGTATATTTAATTTTGGGACAATTCAATCATATCAAAATCTGTATTAATTGAAAATAAGTTTTATTAAATTTTTTTATACTTTACACTTTTTTGCTATTTAATAAAATTTGAATAATTAAATTTTCAGAATCTTCAAAAAAATAATAATCTATTTTTTCTCTTTGTAAAATATTTGAAATTTCAAGATAATTTTTTCCATATAAAACTAATATTTCTTTTTGTAGATGCTTTATAATGTTGATAACTAAGCTTTTATTAACATTATCATTTTTATATAAATTAGTTTCTATATCTCCAAAACAGTTAGTATAAAGAAAATAAAAGTAACTTTTATTACAGTTTATATATAAAACTTTTTTATCAATTTTTAAATAATCTATTTCATTTAATAGTTTAATATTTTTATAATCTAACTCTTCGATTATTTCTTTTATAAAAATTTTATCTTGCTTTTTATACAAATTATTTATAACTATGGTTATATTTTCGTTAAAAAATGAATTTTTTAAATTATTATTTTCTAAAAGCTTATTCATTTTTTTTATAAATTTATCTTTATCTATAACAAAACCATTTCTTAAAGTGTTTTTATAAGGTTTAGCTATAATTAATTTATGATTTTTTTTATTATATAAATTTATATAATCATCTATATATATAATATTATCCATATTTTTCTCCTTTAAAAAATAATCCCATATGGGACTATCTTTAGTTATAATCAGTTACTTTTGTTCCTATGAATGTCTCTGGATTTATAAGTTCATTATTATGATAAACTTCAAATAAGAAAGATTTTTTATTATTCATAATTTCATTATTTTTACTTACACCAATAACTGCGCCGCTTGTAAGCTCATCCCCAACCGCTACTTCAATTTCTTCTACACCATAATAATAGCTTTTTAGATTTGCTGTATGTTCTATAACTACACATTTACCAAAAAATTCATCATCTAATATATCTATTACTTTTCCACTAAATGCTGACAACACATTAAATGTTTCTGTACTAGTATATAAAACTCCCGTGTTAGGTAAATAAGTATTTTCATAGTAAATCAAGCTACTTTGTTGTCTATCATCTTCCGCATCTTTACTATAAAAATGAACGCTAATCTCTGCTTTTCCTTCTTCAATTGGAGCTTTAATTTTACTAGAGGCAATGGTATCTTCGACAACTACTGATTCTATTGTATCTTGAATGACACCAGTACTGTAATTATAATCTTTGTCAGATAAAGTTAATCCACTTCCTAATAGTACTATCCCTGTAAAAATACTTATTGTGATTAGTAGATATATTGTGGGTAATACAAATCCTTTCAACTTTCTTTTCTTCATTAATTCACCGTCCTACTTAAAGTATTGACGATTTTTTTATCTTTATACTTAAATAGAACTTATTTTTATATTTTTATAATAATATTTTAATATTTCTTCATATGTATAACCAGCATTAGCCATTCCATTAGCGCCGTACTGACTCATTCCAACACCATGCCCATAGCCTCTCGTAGTAATTAATATTTGATTGTTTATTTCTTCAATGGTAAAATCTGTAGATCGCAATCCCAATTTACTCCTAAAAACTGTTCCTTTGAATTCGATATCATTCACTGTTATAGAATTAACTCGATTTGTTTTACTGCGCTTTATGTTAGTAAAACTTATATTATCACATCTAAGACTTAGCTTCTCACATAGTTCTGCTTGTGTGAAAGTTGTTATTACTTCAAAATTTTTTATATCTTCATTATCATAACTAGACTCTACACTCTGCAAATATTCTTTATCTTCACTAAACACTAAACTAGCTTGTTCTGTGTAACCATTACTCATTGAAAAATAATAAGCTTCGATAACTTCATCTCCATAATACATGATTTGTCCTTTTGTTTTTCGAACAGCATCTGATATTTTTGTGTAATATTTATTAAAATCACTATTCCACTTGTCTTTCATCTCGTCAATAGTAATATAACTTTGATCGGAAACGTCCGTTACCACATCATAATCTTTATTACTAGTTTGCATTTTGTATGTGGCATACGTTCTGGAGGCAACAGCTTGAGCCTTCAGCGCTTCTTCATTAAATGATGCAGGCATTTCAGCTGCTACAACCCCAATTATATATTCTTCTAAATCAATTGAGTGAATATCATTTGTTTCGTTATTTTTTATAGTAATATTTGGTTCGCTATTAAAAAAAGTAGTATTTTGACTACTACTATTTAAAATAAATAAAATTAAACTCAATACAACTGCAATTATTAAAAGTATCCTATTCTGCATTATTCTCCTTTTAATATAAATTTAAAAAATCAAACATAAAATTTGTTAATAAATAAGATAAAGCTATACTTAATGTCATTACCAATAATCTTGCTTCAATTACTTTATCTTTTTTCATAATTTTTTCAAAATTAACTCCCGAAAATATATATATACTTAAGAATAAAAATAAAGCATATAAATATATTTTATAATTCATTATATTCTCCATTTTCATAACTTATGATTTTTGTTATTCTTTTTAAATATCTATCAATAGTTGCAGGTTTTGTAGAAATAAATGTATCTACTATTTCTTTTATATTTTCCATACCTAAATTTGCCCCTAATGCAATAACATTGGCTCCATTATGATTTTTACCTTTAAAGGCATCATCCGAATTAACTGCTCTTACACATCTAATTCCAGGAACTTTATTAGCAGCAATAGACATACCTACACCATTACCACAGATCAGTATTCCTAATGCATTATCGTTTTTTCTAACCAAATCACATAACTTAAACGCAAAGTCCGGATAATCATCTAATTCACTATTATCAATACCTATTTCTAAAGCTTCAATATCATTTGTTTTTAAATATTCAATTAATTCTTTTTTTATTTCTACACCTAAATGGTCTGCTGCAATAAACAGTTTCATCTAATCACTCTCCATATTAATTATAATCAAAACAATAAAAAAGAACAACTTTTTATTGTTCTTTATTGAAACCATATTTTTTATTAAATTTTTCAATGTTACCAGTTTTTTTAGTTTTACCTTGTGCACCAGTATAGAATGGATGACACTCATTACAAACTTCTACATAAATTTCTTCTTTTACAGATTTTGTACTAAATGTTGCACCGCAAGCACATTTTACCACTGCATCTTTAATTTCTGGATGAATATTTGCTTTCATATTTCTCTCCTCTCGCCATACTAACTTTTAAGTATAGTAACTTTCGTTCTTTTGTATTATATCATATTTTTTAAATACTGCAAGTGGTTTTATAAAGAATGAATAATCATTTCTGCAATTGCCTTATGTCCCTTATAATTGAAATAATAACTTTCGCTGTCAAAATAGTATTGTTTATTTAACATTAAATCGCTAATATTGATAAAAATTGCATTATACTTGATTGCTAAATTAGATAACTCTGAATTAAGAATTATTACATCACTTTTGTCTAGATATTTATTTTCATAAAAACCAATTAAAACTATTTTTGCTTCTGTAATGTCTTTTAATATATACATTAAATCATCATATTCAGCAATGATTTTCTGTAAATATTTTATATCTAAATCATTAGTCATTGATAATTTTACCAGCTCTTCTTCCCCAATGCCTATGGTAATTAGATCAGCCTTATGCAGCATTTGCTTTATATATAAATCTTCTGTTTCCTTTAAATCGTTACTTTTTAAATCATTAATTAATTCATTTATTTTATAATTTTTATAAGCATATTTATTATTAAAATATTTGAGAATTTTTTTATTTTCAAAATATTCCTTTATGTAATCATTATAACTAATGCCATCTATTTCATAAGGCGTTTCACCACTAGCAACGCCATCACCCAAAGCTACTATTCGTAGTCTATCCTCTTTATTAAAAAAATATATTAAATATGTAAACATAGCACTAATTAAAATAATTATGATTAATTTATATTTCCTTTTCACAAACACCTCCAAAATAAAAATGTAGAGAATCCTCTACATTATATTTCTTCAATATTTATTTTAGCACCAACATTGCTCAATTTATTTATTATGTTTTCATATCCCCTAAGAATATAATCAATATCATAAATGATTGTAGTTCCTTCCGCAATTAATCCGGCTAGAATCAAGGCTGCTCCACCGCGTAGATCTGTGGCATTTATATTAGTACCAATTAGTTTAGTTTTTCCTTTAATTGTGGCTACTAAACCATCTAATTCTATATTTGCTCCCATTTTTTGAAGGTATGGATAATGTCCTACTCGATTTTCCCAAATTGTTTCTTCCATTACGCATGTTCCATTTGCTTGTGTAAGTAATACGCTCATTGGTTGCCCTAAATCGGTCGGAAAGCCTGGATATACTAAAGTGGTTACGTTAGTTGGTTTTAATTCATCCGTTTTATTTAAAATCACTGAATTGCCATCTATTTTAAAATCCACGCCCATTTCTTCTAATTTTTCAAATAAAGCTCTATTATGTTCTGGAATAATTCCTTCGACTTTTAAATTGTTGCCAAGTAATGCTCCCATTAAAATATATGTACCAGCTTCAATACGATCTGGAATAACTTCTATTTCAGTTCCTTCTAATCTCTCTACGCCGTCAATAGTGATAGTTTCTGTTCCAGCACCGGTAATCTTTGCTCCCATCTTATTTAAGAAATCAGCTATATTAATAATTTCTACTTCTTTTGCTGCATTATTTATAATAGTTGTTCCTTTAGCTTTAACTGCTGCAAACATAATATTAATAGTTGCACCTACACTAGCAAAAGTCAAATTAATTGTAGCTCCCTTAAGTTCATCAGCACTTATTGTATATTTATGTTTATTTTTAGTTATTTTCGCACCTAGAGCTTTAAAACCTTTTAAATGTAAGTCAATTGGTCTAGTACCTATATTACATCCACCAGGGAAATACATTTCAACATGCTTGTATTTTCCAAGCAATACTCCCATAAAATAGTATGATGCTCTTAATTTAGTACTTAATTCCTGAGAAATTATTTTGTTTTCCAAATTCCTAGAATCTATTCTAATGGTTTTATCATTTTGCTCTATATTACAATTTAATAATTGAACTATTTCAAATAAAGCATCTCTGTCAGTTATATTGGGCACATTTTTAATTGTACAAACACCATCAGCCAATAAAGCAGCAGGAATCAATGCTACAGCACTATTCTTGGCTCCACCAATTGAAATAGTTCCACTAAGCGGAATTCCACCCTTAATAATAATTCTTTCCATACTCATACCTTCTTTAAAATACACAAGTTTTTTCATATGAAAATACCTTTTACTATTATTTATGTTTATTTTAGGTTTTTGTGCTATATATAATTATCCTCACATAAATAATAAGTGTATCTATTTTTGTTTTATTTTTTTATCTCCGATTATATCGGCCTTTCTAAGACTATGATACGATTTTAAAAAAGGTTTGTCAATATAATTAAGCTAAATTATATTTATGCTATATTATATTAAATTACTTAATTTTACTTTTAAATATTCATAGAAAGTTATTTCATTTGGACTAATTAAATCTTTTGTTAAAATGCTTTTAATTATTAAATATATCATTATTATTTCTAAACCCAATAATATTAAACTATAAATTAAAATTATATTTTTATTTACAAATTTTTTCTTCATATTTATCTCTCCCAACATTATTTGTATACATTAGACTAGCGCTTTCTATATTTTCAACAATATCAAAATACAAAGAACACACTTCTGTTTGTTCTACTGTTACAATGGCGGTCATTGTATAATCATCAAAAATTAACGTTGAATTATTATGGCATTTATATCCACTATAACTATATCCATCAGTAGGAATATCATCTGCTAAATAATAAGTTCCACTGCCACTACCTGTAGAATCAGGATTTTCTAAATATACCAACAGGACATAGTCATGATCATCTAAATATAAATTACCTACTACTGCATTAACAAGAGAAAAAGATGCTGTATCTTGATAAAAACCATATGAAACTTGTAGATTTAGCAAAAACAAATGAACTACTATCAGAATTCCTATAATAGTTAAATTTTTTTTTCTGTTTTCAAATTTTAGGAGAATATCTTTAATCTTCTCATAATGATACTTAACTTTTGTAATTATTTGATTTTTCAATATATCACCACTTATTTATATATTGAAAAAATTGAATTATTTTTATTCAAAAATCATTTAAAAATGTGTAAAATCCCTAAAATTACCAAAATTGCTATTCCAGATAAATTAGCATAAATACCTAATTTCTCGCCAGAGTATTTACCAAATAATAAACCAAAAAATGTAAAAGCCGCAGCGCAGGTACTAAAAATTATTCCTGATAAAAGAATATTATTTGTAATAGCCCTTAATCCCAATCCAGTAGAAAAACTATCTAAACTTACTGAAAGAGAAATTAAAATCATATTAAATATATTTAGCTCAAAGTATTTATCTTCTCCTTTTATTAAATCCACTATCATTTCTACTCCAATAAAAAGAAGAATTAAGCCTAATAAAAAATTAACATTAATATTTAAAAACCTTGTTATCTTTTCGCCCAGCATTGCCCCCAATAGTGGCATAAAGAAATGCATTATTCCAACTAAAATACATAGAAATATTGCTTTTGGTTTAGAAATATTAAATGTTCCAATACTAAGCGAAATAGAAAAGGTGTCCATAGCTAAAGACACTCCTATCATAAAAAGTGAAATTATTATAGACACACAATCACCCTAATTAAATATATTTATTTTATTTAAATTTATTAATTAATTTAGCAGCATACATTTCATATTCTATATCATTCAGGTTAGACTGTTCATCTAGTAGACATAATGGTGGGAATAACACACACCACCAATTATTCCCCAAGCCTTCTCCTAAAGTGATAACTAGGCTTTCGTAATTTCCTTCACTATATGTAATACCTTTATATTCTTTTACTGGAAAATAGTTATTTCCAAAATTTATATCATAATTAACATTATAATTTTTTAAAATATTTTTAACTGTTTCTAAATTATTAGTAATAATCTTTCTTGCTTCTTCTATATTTTTTGCATCCGCTATTAAATTGTATAAAACCTTCTCTACATCTTTTTTTATTGTTAATTTTAAATTTTGATCAAATTCTGTATTACTATTAGCAATAATTCTAAACCTTATAGCGCTATCTGGAATTAAAATATTTTCTTTTTCATTTAAACATACAGCAATTACTATAAATATAAATAATACTATTATTATTTTTTTCATGTTTCACCTAATATAATAATGAAATAATACTTACTTTTTTATTCAAAAAAAGAATCACATGTTAATGTAATTCTTAGACATAGCTACTAGATTTTATAATTTTTTACTAGATATAAAGACATATCTTTCAAAATTATTGTAGTCTTTTTCTATTTTAATATAAGCTTTAGGTAAATACAATTGAACTATCTCTTCAATCTTTTTACCTTGTTTATCACCAATTTCAAATGCTATTAAATAGTTATCTTTTAAATTGTTTTTTAATTTTTCCATAATTACCTTATAAAAATATATTCCCTCATTTTCAGCAAAAATAGCATTTTGGGGTTCATACTTAGTTTTTTCATCAACTAATGCATCATATGGTACGTAAGGAGGATTACTAATAATCAAATCATACTTATTTAAAGTATTAAAATTATTTATATCTTCCTTTAAAAATTCAATATTAGATTTATTCAATATAGCATTTTTTTTGGCTACATCTAATGCTCGACTACTAACATCAATTGCCAATATATGACATGGTATAGCATTGTATAATGCTATACTAATACATCCACTACCAGTACCAATCTCTAATATTTCTGGATTTAACATTTGCAATTTATCTAAATATTTTATTGTTTTTTCCACTAAGTACTCTGTTTCAAACCTTGGTATTAATACATTTTCATTTACATTAATAATATTTCCATAGAAATCAACGTTGCCGATTATATATTGTACTGGATATCCCTCGTTAAGTTTATTTATAGCCTCTTTCTGATTTTCTTTTGAGACATATTTTTTTATTAAATCAATATCATTCATTAAGAATTAAAATTTTCTCCTGCTAGTTTTAATCTCATATCTTCATTTATTAAAGCTTCAATAACTGGACTTAGATTTCCATCCATTACTCTATCTAACTCCATAATTGAAAAATTTATACGATGGTCAGTGACTCTGTTTTGAGGATAGTTGTATGTTCTAATTTTTTCTGATCTGTCACCAGTACCAACTTTGGTTTTTCTTGTAGCTCCGACTTCCTGCTCTTGTTTTTGTTTTATTTCATCATGAATCTTAATTTTAAGCAAACGCATGGCATTTTCTTTGTTTTTCAATTGACTTCTTTCTGTCTGACATCCCGCTACTACTCCGGTTGGTATGTGAGTAATTCTTACTGCGGAATTAGACGTATTTACTGATTGTCCACCAGCTCCACTAGAGTGGAATACATCAATTTTTAAATCACTTTCTTTAATTTCAATATCAACAGATTCAACCTCTGGCATTACGAGTACCGTGGCTGTGGAAGTGTGCACTCTGCCTTGAGTTTCTGTTGATGGCACTCTTTGAACACGGTGTGATCCACTTTCATATTTTAATTTTGAATATACATTATCACCTTTAATTAAGCATTCAATTTGAGAAAAACCTCCAGAAGTTCCCTCAATAGAATTTAATACTTCCAATTTCCAACCATTTTCTTCTGCGTAATATGAATACATTCTAAATAAATCACCCGCAAAAATATTTGCTTCATCCCCACCGGCAGCACCTCTTATTTCCATGATAACATTTTTTCCGTCATTTTCATCTTTAGGGACAAGCAATATTTCTAATTCTTTATGCAAAGCTTCTAATTTAGCAGTTAAAGTTTCGACCTCACCTAAGGCTATTTCTCTAAATTCTTCATCATTTATTAATGACTTTGCTTCTTCAATGGCTTTTTTTGTTTCTTTATAATCTTCGTATACTCTAACAGTTTCTTCTAAATCACTTTGTTCTTTAGATAAAGTTTTTAATTTATTATAGTCGTTTAATATTTCTGGTTTTGTTAATTCTATCTTTAATTCCTCTGATTTTTTTAAGATATTTTCTAATCTTTCAAACATAAAATCACCTTTTCTTTTTAGATTATACCATATTCTTTTACTTAAAAAAACAAATAATACTTTTTAATAAGGCAAAATATGAATATTACAATGTTTAATTTCTCTAATGTTATTTTCAATATTGTCATGTATTCTTTCGACAATTATATTAGCAGCATTAAGTGTAATATCCCCAGCAAGAGTTACATCAACATCGATGTATATCTTGCTACCAAATATTCTAGTTTTTAAATCACTTATTTCTAATATTTCATTTTCTTTCTTTATAATATTGATTACATGATTTCTGATTTCTTCTGGACACGCCACATCTAACATCTGAGCTACTGCTCCAATAAATATTTCAATAGAGCTTTTAATAATAAGAACACATATAACAATACTACATATTGGATCTAATATTGTAAATCCTAATCTTGCACCTAAAATTCCAATAAAACTTCCTATTGAGGACATTGCATCTGATCTGTGATGCCATGCATCAGCTTCCAAGGAAGTAGATGCAATTTTTTTTGCTATTTTCTTTGTGTAATGGTACATGCCTTCTTTAACTAAAATTGATACAAAAGCTGCCATTAAAGCCAAAACACCTGGCATTTCTAAAGCAATACTATCCTTCAATACAATGTTTCTTAACCCTACATAGACAATTCCAACGCCTGTTAAGAATAAGAAAAATGATAAAACAATAGCAAATACTGATTCAATTCGTTCATGTCCATATGGATGCTTTTCATCGGCTTCTTTTGAAGATATAATTAAACCCAAAATAACTATAATAGTTGTTAAAACATCAGATAATGAATGGACTGAATCGGATATCATCGCGTTAGATTTAGCGATAATACCAGCTACCAATTTAAAAATAAATAATATAAAGTTAACAATTATTGTTATAACAGAAGCTTTAACACCTAAATTATTGAATGCTTTTTTCAAACTAATCACCCTTTTTACATAAAAAAGTGAAACTATCAGTCTCACATAAAAATATATTAATAATATATGCTTAATAAAAATTATGCACTATTATATAAGCCTATTAGATTATACTATCTCGAAATAAAAAATACAATAAAACATGATTATTGTATTGCTTCTTCTTCATCAATAATAACTAGATCTTTCAAATCATCTTCATCTTCGTCATTATCATCTAATTCATTATCATAAAAAATATCTTCGTTATCTTCTATTTCTTCTTCTAATTCATCATTTTCTTCTATTACTTCATCACTAATAGAATCATCTTCATCTTCTATTATAATATTTTGGACATGATTTGTAGCCAAATCCCAATATCCTTTTGGTAACAAAATAAATTTTTTATTGATAGATAGCAATTCAAAAAAATCGCCAATTCTATCTTCAATAGTAGATTCTGGCAAATCCAAAGCCTTACATACTTTTTTAAATAAATCTAAAAGCTTCATTTTCTTACCAGCCTCTTCTAATATTATATAGGCAATTTCATCATATCCCATTGTTTCTAATTCTTCTTTTGATATATCTCTTATGCTCATATTAATCTCCTTTTCAAACACATTATATGCAATAATTATTAATTGTTACTATAAAATCTGTATTATTATTTTTTTTTCTTCTTCATCAATTTTATATTTTAAAACTATAGTACTATTTTTTAATAGCATAGAACACGAAATTTTATCTTCAACTAAAAAATCATTTTCTTTCAAAATATAATTAAATAATTTATTCTTAAAATCTATTTTAAATATAAATTCATCATTTTCTCTTAAATAAGACTCTTCTTTTAAATTAATCAAATTAAAAGTATTTTTATCTTCTTGATATTTAATAAATTTATTTGCTTCAAACTCACATTCTATATTTTCATTATTGATGATTATTTTACCATCATTTAATAAACTCCAGTTTATTAACTTTTTTATATAACCACCTCTTTTTTCTAGAAAACTATATCATAACATATATATAATTTCAACATAATTTTTTTGTTTCTTTACATAATAATTTTAGGTGATTATTTTGCGAACTTTAAAACTAATAGGAAAAATTATTTTTTTTGGTTTTCTTTCTTTTATAATTTGTTATATTGGAATTAATATTTATGCACTAATTATTCCTAAGTTAAATATAACTAATAATGGTACTTATTTCTTATATGATAATCAAAATCAACTAGTATACCAAGGAAGTAGTACGTCTTCTTGGGTTGACATTGAAGATATTGATAAAAAATTATTAAATGCAACCATATCAATTGAAGATAAAAAATTCTATAATCATTTTGGATTTGATATTTTACGCATCGGAAAAGCCATGATTACTAATATCCAATCCGGACATATTGTTCAAGGAGCATCAACAATTACACAACAATTAGTTAAAAACATCTATTTAGAGTTTGATAAAACATGGGCTAGAAAAATTGAAGAAGCATTTTTAACTATAATAGCAGAAATCCAATATGATAAAGAAGAAATTTTAGAAGCTTATCTTAATACTATTAATTATGGTAATGGAAATTATGGAGTTAGCAATGCTAGTAAATATTACTTTAATAAAGAAGTTAATAATTTGAATTTAGAAGAAGCAATAATCTTATCAGGAATTCCTAAAAGCCCAAACAAATTTAACCCTGTATCTAATAAACACGAATCAATCAGTAGAGCAAAAATAGTGGCAAAATCGCTTCTAAATAATGGATTTATCACTCAAGAAGAATACAAAAATTTGAATTTTGAAAATGTAAAAATATATGGAAAAACTAATGAAAAGAATTTACAAATGCTCATGTATTATCAAGATGCAGTTTATAAAGAATTAGAAAATTTAGGAATTAGTAAAGATATTTTAGAAACTGGCGGTCTTAAAGTTTATACAAATTTAGATATTGAAAAACAAACTAGTTTAGAGAAAAATATATTAAATACTATAAATGATGATGAATTACAAGTAGCAAGTATCATTGTAGACCCCGAAACAGGAAAAATAGAGGCTCTTACAGGTGGTATTAATTATGGATTAAGTCAATATAATAGAGCAACAGAATCTAAACGACAAGTGGGTTCCACAATGAAGCCTTTTTTATATTATGCAGCCTTAGAAAACAATTTAGTTTCTTCCTCAAAATTTAAAAGTGAATATACAATTTTTAACATCAACAATAAAGAAACATATTCACCAACAAATTACAACGATAAATATGCAAACAAAGATATTACTATGGCTGCTGCTATAGCTTTCTCAGATAATATTTATGCAGTTAAAACGAATTTATTTTTAGGGGTCAACACATTAGTAAATATCGCTAAAACTATAGGAATCACTGAAAAGCTTAATGCTGTTCCTTCTCTGGCTCTAGGAACCGGAGAAATTAATATTATTGATTATGCTACTGGATACACGACTATTGCTAGTGGAGGTTATAAAAAAGATTTATATTTAATTCGAAAAATAGAAGATAGAAATGGAAATGTTATATACACAAAAGATAACAAAAAAAGCTTGGTGCTAAACCCTAATTATGTATATATTTTAAATGAATTATTATCAAACACTTCAAGCAGTGCTTTTAAAGATTATACTAGTGCTACCGCAAGTACTATTGCCAGTAAATTAAGTAGAAAATATGCTATTAAAACTGGAACTACAGTTTCTGATTATTGGACTGTTGGTTATAATAAAGATGATTTAATGTTGATATGGATAGGTTATGATGACAATCGCGAATTCACCAAAAATTATGGTTATATGGGAAAAAACATATGGGCTGACACCATGGAAGAAATACAAAAGGATATTGTTGATAATTGGTATGAAACGCCAAAAAATGTGGTGGGAATTATTTTAGATGCTGTTACAGGTGAGGTAACAAATGATGCTGATAAAGCCATTGTCTATTATTATCTTAAAGGGAGTGAACCAACAATTAGTAATGCAACAATAATTAATGAAGAAAAAAAGAAGAACTAATCTTCTTTTTTATTGACAGTAATAATATATTGCATTTCCTCTGAATTTTCGTCTTTTACTAAATTAACTTTATAATTATTAATATTCAAATCACTAATTAACTTATCAACTAAGTCATTTGCAATTTTTAAATCTTTACCTACGGATATAACATTTTCAGGAGCAAGAAAATCTAACATTTCTATTTCTTCCATATTTTCATCAATAGTTTCTGACTCTGATACACTCATATTAACCGATTCATCCTCCAAATAATTAAAAAATTTATTTGGTATAATCGTATTCTCAGGATTATTAGAAGATTTTATAACATCTTCAAACTGATTAACAGGAGTTACTATATCAGTAGCATTTGATTTTATTTCTTCAATATTTGGATTAACTTCTATCAAAGGTATGTCTTCCTTTTCTTCAATTTTACTATTCTTTATTCTTTTATCCAGTTCTCTAACGGTAATTCTTTCATCAATAATTTTTTTTAACCATTTTTCTTGTTCCTCAAAATTAGTAACTTGCAATAAACTTCTGGCATGTCTTTCCGAAATTTTTCCTTCCATAAGAGCCTCTTGTACTACTTGAGACAGAGATAATAGCCTTAATTTGTTAGAAATTGCCGATTGACTAAGTCCCATTTTTTTTGCAAGTTCTTCTTGAGTTAAATATCCTTTATCTAGTAAAGCTTTATAAGATTTTGCTTCCTCAATTGAGGACAAGTCCTTTCTTTGAACATTTTCTACAATGGCCACTTCAGCACTTTTTTGATCATCAATAGCGGATATTATTGCTGGCACAGACATAAGACCTGCCATTTTGGCAGCTTTATATCTTCTTTCCCCAGCAATTATTTCATACTTATCCCCAAGGCGCCTTAAAACTAGGGGTTGAATAATCCCATGTTCTTTAATAGATGCAGATAATTCCTTTAACGCCTCTTCATCAAAATTCAATCTCGGTTGAAAACGGTTTGGAATAATATCTTCAATTGGCACATTTAAAACTTGTGATTCTATATTCACACGTAATCAAGCCCCTTTACCTTTCTATTTTATTCTAACTTATTTGCTATTTTTTTTCAATGGCTTTTTAACTATTTTGTCGTATGTTCTCAAATTTGTTAATTCTGTTTTTCCATATTTTTTTATTACAACAATATTTCTAGTACCAGCATTATATAATAATTCAAATTTTATACAATCAATTATTTTGGCCTTCATAATTTCAATTGTATCCAATGCACCCTCAAACAAATCATCCAAATTTCCTTTTAATGCGATGAATAATCCATTTTCTTTTACTAATGGCAAAGATATTTCGGATAAAACTCTTAAATTCGCCACCGCCCTTGAAGTTACAATATCATAACTATTTAAATGATTTGTAGCAAATTTTTCTACTCGATCATTGATAACTTCCATTTTAATATTTAACTTATTTGATAATTCTGTTAAAAATTTTGTCTTTTTATTATTAGAATCTATTAATGTTACATTTAAATTTGGAAAAAATATTTTCAATACCACACCAGGAAATCCCGCTCCACTACCAATATCCAAAAGATTATTATAATTATTTAAATCAATACTTTTTACAATAGTTAAAGAATCATAAAAATGTTTTAAATATATATCGCATGGTTCTACTATTCGTGTTAAATTTGTATGAGAATTATATTCAATCAAGAAATTCATATATATATCTATAAGGTTTATTTTTTCTTCAGTAACTTCTATATTTAATTTTTTTAATTCATTTATAAATTCATCTCTAGTCATTTTTACTATATTCCTTTTTTAAATAAATAGCTAATATTGTTATATCTGCTGGATTAACTCCACTGATTCTTGACGCCTGGGCTATAGTTTTAGGCCTTATATTATTTAGTTTTTGTTTGGCTTCGCTAGCTAAATTTTTAATTTTATTATAATCAATATCTTCTGGTATTTCTTTTTCCTCTATTTTTTGTAGTTTTTCTGCTTCTTTATATGCTTTTTTAATATATCCACTATATTTCAATTCTATTTCTACTTGTTCTAACACATCTTCAGTATAATTCAAATTCTCAAAATTATTTAAAAATTTGAACGATATTTCTGGGCGTTTTAATAATTCTTCAAAAGTCATAGTTTGTTTAGGTATCTCTAAATTTTGTTCTTTAAATTTATTTTTAACATCTTCAGTAATTACTAGTTTAATATTCTTAACTTCTTCAAATAATTTATTAATATTATTTATTTTTTGAAGATATTTTTGATATTGTTCGTCGGTTATTGAGCCGGCTTGATGAGCAATATTTCTTAATCTCAAATCAGCATTATCATGCCTCAATAATAATCTGAATTCTGCTCGACTAGTTAACATTCTATAAGGATCTGTTATCCCTTTTGTTACTAAATCATCAATTAAAACACCTATATATGCTTCATTTCTTTTTAAAATGAGAGGTTCTTTACCAATTAATTTCAAAACCGAATTAATACCTGCAACTATTCCTTGGCCAGCAGCCTCTTCGTATCCACTGGTTCCATTTATTTGCCCTGCAGTAAATAATCCTTCAATTAATTTATTTTCTAAACTTGATTTAATTTGAAGTGGACTAATTGCATCATACTCAATTGCATAAGCGTATTTAGTTATAATGGCATTTTCCAATCCCTCAAGACTATGTACCATTTCTTCTTGAACGTGTTTTGGCATACTAGTTGAAAAACCTTGTAAATACCATTCATCGTAATAAATACTTTCTGGTTCCAGAAATAATTGATGTCTTTCTTTGTCAGAAAATCTTACCACTTTATCTTCAATAGATGGACAATAACGTGGTCCAACTCCTGTGGCATATCCACCATACATGGCAGATTCATTTAAGTGTTTTCTAATAATATTATGAGTATTATCATTTGTATAGAGCAAGTAACACTTTTGTTGATTATTTAATTCATATCTTGGATTTATATCATGACTAAAAGTCCAATAGGTATTATCACCATGCTCTTCATGCATTTTTGAAAAATCTATAGAATCTTTTCTAATCCTAGGTGGTGTACCTGTTTTTAATCTTATAATATCAAGACCATAAGCTTTTAAATTATCACTTAAGGAATTGCTTCTTCTTTCTCCATGTGGACCTTCAGGAGTATTTTCACTCCCAATTAAAATATTAGCTTTTAAGTAAGTTCCAGTTGTTAAGATAACTGATTTTGCCTCAATTTTTGTGTTATCCTCCAAAATAACACCTTTAATTTGATTGTTGTCAACAATTAAATTTTCAACCATCCCCTCTTTTATTTCCAAATTAACATTATTTTCCAAAAATTCTAACATTTTTTTTGGATATACTCTTTTATCAGCCTGAGCTCTTAAACTTCTTACAGCAGGACCTTTTGAATTATTTAACATTTTAATTTGAAAATGACTTAAATCCGCAACAATGCCCATTAAGCCACCTAAAGCATCCACTTCTCTAACGATAATTCCTTTTGCTGTCCCTCCAATAGACGGATTACATGGCATGTCAGCTATATTTTCTTTATTAATAGTTAAAAGCAATGTTTTTTTACCCATTTTAGCTGCTATATTAGCGGCTTCACATCCAGCATGTCCGCCTCCAACTACTATTATATCGTACAATGCTATCACCTACTTTCCTAAGCAAAATTTACTAAATAAAGTTGTAATTAACTCGTCTTGATATGTCTCACCAGTTATTTCCCCTAAAATATTCCATGAATTAGTAATATCTATTTCTACCATATCTACTGGTATACCAGATTCTAAATTTAAAATGGCCTGATTTATAGCATTTAATGATTTTTTTAATAAATCTATTTGTCTTACATTAGACATATAAGTCATATCTTTATTTAAAACATTATCTAATTCCAATTTTTTAATAATTGAATCTTTTAATGTATTTAAACCATTACTATCGATTGTATTACCCAATATGTAATCTTCACTAATATTAATTTTCGAATCTAAATCTGATTTATTAACAAATATTAATCTTTTTTCAATTGGCACTTCTTTTATTAACTTTTGGTCATATACTGTTAACTCTTCGTTATTATTTAATACTATTATAACTAAATCAGCATTTTGAATAGCCTTTTTACTTTTTTCTACCCCTATCTTTTCAACTATATCTTCGGTTTCTCTAATACCTGCGGTATCAATAAAATTAATTAAAAACCCATTTAAGGAAATGCTACCCTCTACTATGTCTCTTGTCGTACCCGCAATGTTTGTAACTATAGCTTTTTCTTCATCAAGTAATGCATTCAAAATACTACTTTTTCCTACATTTGGCTTTCCAACTATAGCAATATTTATTCCTTCTTTAATTAAACGTCCATTTCTTGAGCTCTTTAATATTGCATCAATGTCTTTTTTTACAGCTTTCAATTTTGGTAGTAAAGTGTCCATAGTTACTATTTCAATATCTTCATATTCTGGATAATCAATATTAACTTCAATATTTGCCATGATTTCAACAATTTTAGAGCGTATGCTTTTTATGTTTTTTGTGAGATTACCACTGAGATTGTTAAGAGCTAATGTTCTAGCTGCATCATTCTTTGCATTAATTAAATCATTAACTGATTCAGCTTCAATTAAATCAATTCTACCATTTAAAAAAGCTTTTTTAGTAAATTCTCCAGGTTCTGCTAAACGACAACCATTTTCTAATAATAACTCCAAAATCTTATTTGTTGTATTTATACCTCCATGAGAATTTATTTCAATAATGTCTTCCATCGTATAAGTTTTTGGCGCAAGCATTACGCTTACTAATACTTCATCTATTTTTTCTTCTCTATCATAAATAAAGCCATAATTAATAGTGTGAGTTTCTACCTTACTTAAATCTTTACCTTTAAAAATTTTTGATACTATTTCAATAGCCTGTGGACCACTTACTCTTACAATTGAAATTGCCCCTATACCTGGAGCTGTTGATATTGCGCATATTGTATCTTCCATGGTAATCTCCTTTCCGTCTTATATTAGCACATTTTTATAGGAAATTCATTAAAAAAACTCAGAAATCTGAGTTTTATTCTGGTTTAATTACTACATGGCGATTTGGTTCTTCTCCAACACTCGTAGTAGTTACTCCTTTAAATTCTGTAAGTACATTATGAACTATTCGCCTATCATAAGCATTCATATTTTCTAAATGCACCTCTACATTTGTTTTACTAACTTCCTTAGCTAAGTTTTTGGCAAGTCTTTCCAATCTCTTTTGTTGTTTTTCGCGATAATTTTCTATATCTAAACATATATATGGTCTTAAATTAAATTCCGTATTAATATGTTGCTTAATAATGTTTTCTAATGATTTTAATGTATTTCCGGATTTACCAATTAACACCGGATTATTTGAAGAATATATCTTAATATAAATCATATCATCTCGCAATTTTGTTTCAAAGTTAGCAGTCAGGCCCATATTAGTTAATAATTCTTCCAAATATTCTTTAATATATAATATTAATTCACTTTTTAATATAGCATTTACTGAAACCATACTATTTTTATTAAATAAACCAGTTCTTGTTTCTGTATATTTATAATAAAAATCATCTCTAGTTATATTATATTCTTCACATATTTCTTTTAAAATTGTTTCTAATTCTTTACCTTCTCTATTTATTATTTCCATACTTAAGACCTCGCTTTACTTCTAGTTTATCTTTAATTTTATTATTATTCTTTTTATCATCTTTAAAAGTTTTTTTTGTTTCACCAGATAGTCTTTTAAAAATGTAAGTTTGAATAGCAATAAATGCATAAGTTATAATCCAATAAAATGCTAACGCTGTTGATAATGAGAATGATGTAACAACTATCATAACAACCATAATATTTGTCATCATATTCATTTGGCCTTTCATTTCTGGAGACTGATTAACAGCCCCGGCTGATTTCATTGAATATTTAAATGAGAAATAAGTTGATACTGCTATTAGTATAATAAGGATAATATATAAATAATTACCATTAGATAATCCTACGTACGGAGTCATTCCTAAATTAAATCCTAATAAACTATCTTCAAAAATTGCTGGTACTCTATTAATAGCTTGCAAGAATGCAAAGAATATTGGTAATTGTAAAAATGCAACTAGACAACCAGACATTGGTTTAACATTGTGTTTTTTATAAATTTCCATCATTTCTTGACTTTTCATCATCATAGAATCACGATCTTCACGACCACGATATTTCAATTCTAATTTTTGAATTTCTTTATTAACTTTTTGCATATCTTTACTTTGTTTATGTGATTTATATGAGAAAGGTAATAATATTAAACGAATTAACAATCCAACTAATATTAAAGAAATACCCATGTTTCCAACTAAATTTCCTAATTTTAAAATTAAATAGGCTAAAGGTTTAATAAACAAAAATTCCCAAATACCCGAAGCCTTATTTGAATTAATTTTAAATTCGTCACATTCTGGTAATTGTTCTAATGATATGTTTAGTTCATCATTATATTGTTCATATAATTTGTATAAATCTGAATCACCTTCTGGTTTACATAAAATATTCTTTTGTAAATTTTGTCCGGTAGCTTCATATTGAACTATTTTATTATCTTCATCCTTAATATAATTATTCGAGCCACAACCACTAGTTAATAACACTATTAATACTAATATAATACTTAATATTTTATTTTTCATTTTCTTCTCCTTTATTTAATAATTTAATTAATTCACTTTCCATTTCCCAAAAAGATAAATTTAATATATCCTTTTTACATATTATAATATAATTGTGAAATTTTGGAAATAATTTGTAATTATTATCAATAATATTTCTAATTTGTCTTTTTATCTTATTTCTAACAACTGCGTTACCAATTTTTTTACCAACTGCAATGCCAAAATTATTTGTTATTTCATTTTTACTCACACTACAAATTACAAAATACTTATTTGCATTTCGTTTTCCTATTTGAATTATATCATTAAATAAAATTTTCGATTTAACTACGTTTTTCTTTTTCATAATATTAAAAAAACACGTAAGAAATTATTTAGTTAATTCCTTACGACCTTTTCTACGACGATTATTAATAATCTTTGTTCCTTTACGCGCAAAGAAACCATGTTTTTTTGCTTTTTTACGATTATTTGGTTGATAAGTTCTTTTCATTTGAATTCCACCTCTTTCTTCAGCGTTCTTATTATAATATTATTACGTTAGCAATGTCAAGAAATAACCAATTATCAACTTCTAATACTCAAAAATATTTTAAATAAATAATTTTTTGAATAATTGTTAATAAAAATTCTCGAAATTTTAAGATGCATAAAGACTTTTTAATTTTTTCAACATTATTAACATTTCATAAAAATATATATAGTTGTTAATAAGTTAAAATGTTAATATTTTTTTGTTGAAATTGTTATCAACATTTTGTATTATAGATTTTATCAAGAAAAAAATGTTGAAAATAATGTTATTATTAACATTTTTAGAACTTTTTCTTGTAATAAAAAATCATTTACGTTAAAATGAACTTGGGATATATTTGATTGTGGGGTGAGGTATTGAAAACACAGGAACTTTTTAAACAATTTTTAAATGAAATTGCCGAATCTGTCAGTTCTAGTACTTATTCTGTATGGTTTAATGATTTGGAACTAGTTAGCATAGATGATAAAGAAATGGTTATCAAAGTACCGCTTTCACTACATAAACAAATACTAAGAACTACTTATATTGATTTAATAGATGAAACGATTTGCTCATTAACAGGGAATAATTATACTTTTAAATTTTTAACGGAAGATGAAATTGAAGAAGTAGAAGAAATTACAAATATTTTACCTATCGAGGAGGCTCCTTCAGAACCCCTTAAACAATGGAATACTAACTTAAATCCAAATTTAAATTTTGATAATTATGTAGTAGGTGAATCAAATCGGTTAGCTTTCATTTCTGCAATGAACGTTGCTCAATCACCTGGTACTATACGTAATCCTTTATTTATATATGGAAGAAGTGGTATTGGAAAAACTCACTTAATGCATGCTATAGGGAATTATATTACAGAACATTCAAATAAAAAAGTTCTTTATACTACTAGTGATGATTTTAAAAATGAATATGTTGAAATTTCTAAAATAGAACGAGGTCAAGCATCAATTGAATATGCAAATAATTTTAAAAATAAATATCGCGGGGTAGATGTATTAATCGTTGACGATATTCAATTTTTAGTAGGAGCCGAACTTACTCAGCAAGAATTTTTTCATACTTTTGAAGCATTGCATCAAGCTAATAAACAAATAATTATATCTAGTGATAAAAGTCCAGACGATTTAAAAAAAATTGAAGAAAGATTAAGAAGCCGATTTACTTGGGGACTTCCAGTAGATATTTATCCACCAGATTTTGAACTAAGATGTGAAATTATAAAACAAAAACTTTCAAACACAAGTATAAAAGATAAAGTTAATCGTGATGTTATAGAATATATTGCAAATGCTTGCCCCAATGATGTAAGACAAATTGAAGGTACAATAAATAGGTTATTAGCTTATACAGCAATGTATGCACCAGATTTTATTACATTAGATTTTACTATAGAAGCTATAAAAGATTATGTAAATACGAATGTTTATCAAGAAAATACTATTTCTCACATTCAAAAAGTTGTTGCTGATTTCTTTAAAATAACTGTTGAGGATTTGAAAAGCAAAAGAAGAAGTAATAACATAGCTAAACCAAGGCATATCGCAATGTATCTCTGTAGAATAGAAACTGATGAAAATTTAGCGAAAATTGGTTTAGAATTTGGTGGAAGAGATCATTCAACAGTAGTAGCAAGTTGTGAAAAAATAAAAAATGATTTAAAGAATAATAATAATCTTGATAATATGTTAAAAGAAATAAAATCAAAGTTATAAAAATGTGGAAAAAAAATAGTTATTAACAAGCGAATTTATCGTGATTTAAGTTAATAAATAAAGGTTTTTCAACATTATCAACACTATAATAAAAACAATAATATTAATAATAAAAGAAAGAAGGAGAGAAAATGAAATTTGTTATTGATAAGAATATTTTATTAGAAGCTCTAACTAATGTAACAAGAGCAATTGGCACAAGAACCACTATTCCAATTCTTAATGGAATAAAATTTGATTTAACAAGTGAGGGATTAAGTTTACTTGCCAGTGATTCTGAACTAACAATAAAAATACTTATTCCAGAAAAAGATATTAAAAATATAGAAAAATGCGGAAGTATGATTATTCAAAGTAAATATATATTAGAGATAATTAGAAAAATGCCATCTGATACTATAAATTTTGAATCTATAGATAGTAGTAAAATTAAAATATATACTGATAATAATGAATACAATTTAAATTGCTATGATATAAGCGATTATCCACATATTTCTTTAGAAGAAAGTAAAGAACCAATAAGTATTAAAGCAGATACTTTAAAATCAATTATTAATGAAACATCTTATGCAGTTTCAACGCAAGAAGTAAGGCCTCTGCTTACTGGTATTAACTTAAAAATAACAGGGGATATGTTAGAATGTATAGCAACTGATAGTTATCGTTTAGCAAAAAAGAATATTAAATTAGATGCTTTTGTTAATGCTACTATTAATATAGTAATCCCTGGTAAAAGTATTAATGAATTTGAAAAAATGTTAACAACTGATGAAGAAATCATAATGCATATATTTAATAATAAAATATTATTTAAATATAGAAATATTCAATTTCAAACAAATTTATTAAGTGGTACTTATCCAGATACAAATCATTTTATCCCTTCAGAATTTGCATATATGATTAATTTAAATTTGAAAGCCTTTAATGATGCAGTAGATCGGGCTTCATTACTTGCTCAGAGTAAAGATAAGAATATTGTTAGAGTGTTAATTGATGATAAAACAATGGTTATTTCTTCAAGCGCTAGTGAAATAGGGAAAACTGAAGAAAAATTAATTATAGAATGCAGTAATAAGGAAAAATTAGAAATTGCTTTTAGTTCAAGATATATGTTAGAAGCTTTAAAAGTTATTAAAGATGATAATATATTATTATTAGTAAACAGTGATGATAAGCCAATATTAATAAAATCAGTAAAAGATGAATCATTACTTGAATTAATATTACCTGTTAAAACATATTAAAATTAGACTTTAAGTCTAATTTTTTTATAAAAATTATTTCCCGGGAAATAATTTGACAATTTTTTTGAAGTTATTATGTTATAGTAATCATCATTATTTAGGAGGAATTTGTGGAAAACTATATAATTAATAACAAAACTATAGCTATTTTAAAAAAAGCTAACCAAACAATTATTTTTGATGTTGAAAAGACCAGAGTTATTAACAAAAATGTCAAAAAAATATTAGATTACAATTGTAATTTTTATGGAAGTAGTTTTATAGGGAGAAAGAAAAGTGCAGCAAAAATATTAAATATACACTATAAAATTCCTATTGTTATTGAAAAGAATATTATTTTACTACAATTAAATGGAATTAAAGATAATGAATGTTTATTTATTGTATTGAATAAAATAATAGATTATAAATATATAAATAATAATTTAAAAATTTTATGTATAAATAGGCAAATATTTAATTCCAAAATTTCAAAATATAGTTTTGAAAAAATGCTTATTAATTCTATTAAGTTAAGCAATATTTTAAAATGGCGAAAAAATGCAAATTTTGTTTAAAACATGCTTATTTTATGTTATAATTATATATAGGTATAGGTGTACTTATCTTACCTTAAAATTAAATCAAAGGCATAAGAAAGGCAAATTATGAAAATCAACTCATTAAAAATGGTTAATTTTAGGAATTATGAAAATTTTCAATTGGAATTTAATGATTCACTTAATATTATTTATGGTAATAATGGTGTTGGTAAGACTAATTTGGTAGAAGCAATTTATGTTTTATCTTTAACTAAATCTTTTAGGACAAATAATGATAAAAATTTAATAAGAAAAGATGAGTTAAGTACGAAAATAGAAGGAGTAGTAGAAACTAATACCACAAATAATTATCAAGTAGTTTTAAATAAAGAAGGAAAAAAAGTAAAAATTGATAATTCTATAATATCTAAGATAAGCGATTATGTTTCTAATATAAATATTATATTATTAGAACCAGAAGAACAAACAATATTTGGTGATTCCCCATCAATTAGAAGAAAGTTGTTAAATATTGAAATAAGCCAGCTCAAAAAAGAATATATTATATATTTAAATAATTATAATAAAATTTTAAAACAAAGAAATTTTTATTTAAGAGAATTATATATTAATGCAAATGCAAGTAGAGAATATTTAAATATTTTAACAAAAAAACTGATAGATTATGGCCTAAAAGTATATGGTGCTAGACAAGAATTTATTAACAAAATTAATGAATATATAAATGAAAGTTATCATAATATTTTTGAATCTGGAGAGTTAAAAATAAAATATATTTCAGATTACAATAACAAATCTTCAGAAGAGTTATTTAATGTATATGTTAAAAACTATAATAAAGAAATAATTTTAGGAAAAACATCAATGGGGATACATCATGATGATATAGTATTTTTATTAGATAATCAAAACATTGCAGAATGGGGAAGTAATGGGCAACAAAAGAATGCCATCTTTGCATTTAAATTAGCAGAAATTGAATTATTTAATAATGAAAAGGGGACTTATCCAATACTAATATTAGATGATTTATTTAGTGCTCTTGATAATAATAAAATAAAAAATATTGTTAAACTTTTGAATAACAATATTCAAACTTTTATTACTACTACAGAATTAGAAAGAATAGATGAAAAATTATTAAATAACGCAAAATTATTTAATGTTACTTATGGAAATATTGTGGAGGTAGAAAATGGCAGAGAATAATTTACATTATGGTGAAAGTGATATACAAGTATTAGAAGGATTAGAGGCCGTTAGAAAAAGACCAGGTATGTATATTGGTACTACTGATGTCAAAGGATTACACCATTTAGTATGGGAAATTGTTGATAATTCAATAGATGAGGCTTTGGCTGGTTTTTGTAAAAATATAGAAGTAGTTATCAATAAAGATAATTCTATTACAGTTAAAGATGATGGACGTGGTATACCAGTAGGTATTCACCCAAAAACAGGAATTTCAACAGTTGAAACAGTATATACAGTATTACATGCTGGAGGTAAATTTGGTGGAGGCGGCTATAAAGTAAGTGGTGGTCTTCATGGTGTAGGTGCATCAGTTGTAAATGCTTTATCTAAATGGGTTACTGTTACTGTATATAAAGATGCAAAAATATATGAAACAAAGTTTGAAAATGGTGGGAAAACTGTTCAAGGATTGCAAGTTATTGGAGAAGGTGAATTAAATAGAACAGGAACCCATGTAACATTTAAACCAGATCCAGAAATATTTGATACTGATATTTATGATTATGAAACATTAAAAGTTAGAATGAGAGAACTCGCATTTTTAAATAAAGGATTATCATTAACTATTAGAGATGATCGGGATGATGAAGATACTACTGGGGAAAAGTTTTTATATGAGGGCGGTATTAAAGAATATGTCAAATATCTTAATCAAAATAAGACTCCTATTCATTCAGAAATCATTTATTTAGAAGGCGAAGAAGACGGAATTATGTTTGAAGTAGCAATGCAGTATAATTCTGGATATAACGATAGTATTTATTCTTTCGTTAATAATATTAATACTCATGATGGTGGGACACATGAAGAAGGTGTAAGGAGAGCTTTAACAAGAGTTATAAATAATTACGCTAGAAAGAAAAATATACTTAAAGAAAAAGATGACTCATTAACAGGAGATGATGTTAAAGAAGGACTAACAATGATAGTGTCTTGTAAACATCCAAATCCACAATTTGAAGGTCAAACTAAGGGGAGATTAGGAAATTCTGAAGTTAGAAAATTAGCTGATAATGTATTTTCACAAGGTTTTGAAAGGTTTTTATTAGAAAATCCTGATGAAGCTAAAATCATAATTGAAAAAACTATGACTGCAGCGCGTGCAAGAGTAGCTGCAAAAAAAGCTAGAGAATTTGCAAGAAGAAAAAGTGATTTAGATGTCGTTAATTTTGGTGGTAAATTAGAAGATTGTAAAGAAAAAGATCCTTCTGTTTGTGAAGTATTCATAGTCGAAGGAGATAGTGCGGGTGGATCTGCAATTAAGGGTAGAGATTCAATGACACAAGCCATATTACCAATTAGAGGAAAAATATTGAATGTTGAAAAAGCAAGACTTGATAGAGCTTTATCAAATGAAGAAATTAGAACAATAATTACTGCATTTGGAACAGGAATTGGTCAAGAATTTGATTTAAGTAAACTTAGATATAATAAAATTATTATCATGACCGATGCCGATGTCGATGGCGCACACATTAGAGTTCTATTGCTAACTTTGTTCTATAGGTTTTTCAAACCCATTGTTGAAGCTGGGCATGTTTATGCTGCGCAACCACCTCTTTTCTGTATAAAACATGGTAAAACAATCAAATATGTTTTAGATGAGAAGGAAAGAGATTCATATTTAGCTTCATTAAATCAAAATACGAAATATGAAATTTTCCGTATGAAGGGTTTAGGTGAAATGGATCCAGAAGAATTAAACGAAACAACAATGGATATAAATAAACGCGTCTTAAGAAAAATAACTGTTGAAGATGCGATAGAAGCGGATGCAGCGTTTTCAAAACTTATGGGTGAAGAAGTTGAACCTAGAAGACAATTCATTGAAGAAAATGCTAAATTTGTTGAAAATTTAGATATTTAGGAAGGAGTAGAAAAAATGGACAATAGTAAGGATAAATTAATACTTAATAATATTGTAGATGAAATAGAGAAATCCTTTTTAGATTATTCTATGAGTGTTATAGTAGCGCGTGCACTTCCAGATTTAAGAGATGGCCTAAAACCTGTTCATAGAAGAATTTTGTGGTCAATGTATGAATCTGGATACACTCCGGATAAACCTCATAAAAAATCGGCGCGTATAGTTGGTGACGTTATGGGTAAATATCACCCACATGGAGATTCAAGCATTTATGAAGCTATGGTACGGATGGCGCAAGATTTTAGTTATCGTAACATATTAGTCGATGGTCATGGTAACTTTGGTAATATTGCTGGCGCAGGAGCTGCTGCAATGCGTTATACAGAGTCACGTCTTTCAAAAATTTCTTTAGAATTATTGAGAGATATTAATAAAGATACTGTAAATTTTGCCCCTAACTTTGATGAATCAGAAAAAGAACCAGAAATACTACCATCTAGATTTCCAAATATTTTAGTTAACGGAACTATGGGAATTGCTGTTGGGATGGCAACAAATATTCCACCACATAATTTAGGTGAGGTTATTGATGGATGTGTTGCTTACATTGATAATCCAGACATTGACGTCGATGGATTAATGCAACATATAAAAGGGCCAGATTTTCCTACTGGAGGATCGATTTTAGGTAATAGTGGTATTAAAAAAGCTTATGAAACAGGTCGCGGTAGTATTAACATTAGAAGTAAAGCAACAATTGAAGAACATAACGGGAAACATTATATTGTTGTAGACGAAGTGCCTTATGGCGTTAATACTTCTGATTTAAAAAATAAAGTTGCTGAACTTGTACATAACAAAGTGATAGATGGTATAGCAGATTACCACACAGATTTAAAAAATGGAATAAAAATTACAATTACATTAAAGAAAGATGCTAATCCACAAGTAGTATTAAATAATTTGTATAAACATACTCAATTTCAAGTAAATTATGGCATTATCTTCTTAATGATTGATAATAAAGTCCCAAGAACATTAGGGTTGAAAGATATAATTGCTAAGTATATTAATTATCAGGAAGAAGTTATCATAAGAAGAACAAAATTTGAACTTGATAAAGCTGAAAAAAGAGTACATATTTTGGAAGGATATAAGATTGCTTTAGATAATATTGATGAAGTAATAAAAATTATTAAAGATTCTGATACTGACTTATTAGCTAAAGAAAGATTAATTTCTAAATTTGGATTTACTGAAATTCAAGCTGATAGTATATTAGAATTAAAATTACGTAGATTAACAGGATTAGAAAGAAATAAAATTGAAGAGGAATTACAAGAATTACTTTCAAAGATCCAAGAATATCGAGCAATTTTATCTTCAAAAGAAAAAATTCTTGAAATAATTAAGAATGAATTGTTAGAAATTAAAGATAAATATGCCGATGATAGACGTACTAAAATAGATATGACTGCAGTTGAGTATATCGAAGACGAATCTTTAATACCTGAAGAAGATGTTATGGTAGTTTTAACAAATAAAGGTTATATAAAGAGAACTACTAATGATACATTTAGGGTTCAAAACCGCGGTGGAGTAGGAGTCAAAGGATTAACCACAAATGATGAAGATTATGTTGAACAATTAATTAATCTATCAACACATGATTATATAATGTTCTTTACTAATAAAGGTAAGGTATATCGCATTAAAGGTTACGAAATTCCAGAATTCAGCAGACAATCTAAGGGAATTCCAGTAATTAACCTACTTCAAATCGAAAAAGACGAAAAAATAAATTCTATTGTTAAAATCCGAAAGGAAGATAATTATAAATTCTTGTTATTTGCGACAAGAAAAGGTATAGTTAAAAAGACTAGTTTATCTGAATTTGAAAACATTAGAACGTCTGGTAAATTATGTATTAATTTAAATGATGAAGATGAATTATTAGATGTTAAAAAGACTAAGGGTGACAATATTATTTTATTGGGGAGCGATAATGGCCGAATGGTTAAATTTGCTGAAAGTGAAATAAGAGCAATGGGTAGAACAGCCACCGGAGTAAAAGGCATTAATTTAGAAGGCGGAAATTGTATTTGTTGTGAAGTTGTTAGCGATGATTCCACAATTCTTCTAGTAACCGAGAAAGGTTACGGTAAACGAACAAAAGTACGTGAATACAGACAAACTAAACGTGGAAGCAAAGGTGTTATTGCACTTAACATTACCGAAAAAAACGGCAATTTAGTTTCTGCAAAAGTTGTGGAAGATGATAAAGATGTTATTATTATGAGTAATGCTGGAATAACTATTAAATTGCCGGTTGAACAGATATCTTTACTAGGGCGAGTCACTCAAGGCCTAAGATTAATTAGTTTAAGAGATAATCAGCAAGTTGCTACTATTAGCGTTGTTGAAAAAATTAATTCAGACGAAGAAAACGAAGAGTAATTTAAGCAAAAAATATTTCCCGGGAAATATTTTTTGTTTGAGAAATAAATATTTTTTTGAAAGTTTTAATCATTATTTCGGAGTTTTAACAAAAGACGTTTCTTAAAAACAGAAAAATGTTTCACGTGAAACTATAACAAGTAATTGTAATAAATAATTTTTAGAACGTGAGTTTAAAGTGCATTTTTAATAACATTTCCCTATTAACTGTCAAATGTTTAATAATTATAGAAATTTTAGAAGGGCTTAATTTGGTTTTGCGTTATTAACAAAAATGTTCCGCGCAAACCCAAAGGAATGTTTCACGTGAAACATGTGTTGAAAATCGAAAAGCCCAATGTTTAAAATTTGGGAAATAATTCTTAATAATCGCAAAAAAATATTTCCTGGGAAATATTTTCTGAATATAATTTGAAATGTTAATGTGATTGTGGTATTATGCTTATGCACAACAAATATGCTGTAAACTGGTCAGAGTCGGAAGGCAGCAGCCATACCAGCCACTATTTGTGTGTGCTTTTTTATTAGGGAGAATAATAATGGATAGATATACATTTTTAGCGTATAAAGAAGCAATGAAAGCTTATAAAAAAAAAGAGATACCGGTTGGGGCGGTAATTGTAAAAAATAACAAAGTAATAGCTAAATCAAGAAATAATCGTCAGAAACGATACAATTTGTTAGGCCACGCAGAGATAAATTGTATTGTTAAAGCAGAAAAAAAGTTAAAAGATTGGCGACTTGATGGATGCGAAATGTATGTTACTTTGGAACCATGTGATATGTGTAAGTTTCACATAAAAGAAGCAAGAATTAAAAAGGTGCATTATCTTGTCTCAAGTTCAAAACAAGAACAAAAAGATCCACTTTTCGAACAAACGAATGGTTGTAATACGCTTTTTGAAGAATATAAAAGAATGTTAAAATCTTTTTTCTGTAATTTAAGAAAATAAATTATATTAAAAAAAAATAATATTCATGATATAATGTCTTATGAAAGGAATTTGGCAGCATGAATTATAAAGTACTATACAGAAAGTATCGACCAAATAATTTTGAGAATATTCTTGGTCAAGATTATATTGTTAAAACTTTAAAAAATTCTATTATTAACAATGTAATATCACATGCCTATATATTTTCTGGCCCTAGAGGTACCGGCAAAACTAGTACCGCAAAAGTATTCTCAAAAGCAATCAATTGTTCGAATAACGTAGATGGCTCGCCGTGTGATAAATGTGAATTTTGTACTAATTTTATAGAAAATCCAGATATTATTGAAATTGATGCCGCATCTAATAATGGAGTTGATGAAATACGTGGATTGATTGATAACATCAAGCTAACCCCAACAAACGGTAAGTATAAAGTTTATATAATCGATGAAGTTCACATGTTAACCACTAGTGCTTTTAATGCCCTTTTATTAACTTTAGAAGAGCCACCAGCTCATGCAATTTTTATATTGGCTACGACAAATATTGAAAATGTTCCAATCACTATATTATCGAGATGCCAACGATTTGATTTTCAAAAAATTACTGTGGAAAACATAGTAGAAGGATTAAAAAATGTTTGTGAAAAAGAAAATATTGAAATAGAAACAGAAGCATTGACTGAAATTGCATATTTATCAGAAGGCGGTATGCGTGATGCATTAAGTTTATTAGATCAATTATCAAAGAATAAACAAAAAATTACTTTAGATTTAGTAGAAAACCAAATAAAAACTATTTCTCAGAAAGGAATAAACGAGTTATTAAATGCAATTGAAGAAAACAATATAGAAAAATGTTTGTGTTTAATAAATGATTATAGAGTTAGAGCTATAAATTATAAAACAATTGTAAAAAAAGTAATTGATATTGCTAGCATAAAAGCAAAAAAGATAAAAAAATCTGGATCTTATAATAGATTGAAATTTTGTCATTATAAAAAGTTAATAGAAGATTTATCAGATTCTTTAACCAAAGTGAATATTAATGTTGATCCATATACTATTTTAGAAATGATTTTTTTAGATGTATTAGAGCTAGACTCTAAGGAAGTTATATTAGAGCCACAACAGAAACTCGATACAGAAGATAATGAAATAGAAATAAAAAACAAACCAAAACAAATTAATGAAGATTTTATAAGCATTAGAATAAATAATTGTTTTGTTAATGCTCAAAAGATATATTTAGAAGAAGCAAAAAAATTAATAGATGACGTTATATCGTCGGTTAATATAACTGGTAAAATTCGCTCTTTAATTACAGATAGCAAAGTAGTTGCAGCCTCAGATGAGTATATGATTTTAACTTGTACTAATGAACACACAGCAGAAAATGCTAATAGATTAATAGATGAGCTAGAAAGCGTTTTAAAGGAATCATTTAGTAAAAAATATAGATTAATATTCATATCAGAAAATAGATGGCAAAAAGAAAAAAATGTATATATAACTAATTTGAAGTTAAATAAAAAGTATGAATTCATAAATGAAAAAAGTGAACAGGAGGAAAGTGAAGATCCTGTTATAAGCGATATATTTGATATATCAAAAGTAGAAATTATTTAAGGAGGTGATATATAATGAATATGCAAAATCTTATGGCTCAAGCACAAAGAATGCAAAGGGAAATAACTGCAAAAAAAGAAGAATTAGAAAAGATGGAATTTGTAGGTAAATCAGAATGGGTTGAAATTACTTTTAATGGAGGTAGAACAATTCAAGATGTAAAAATACTAAAGGAAGGTATTATTGAAGAAGACGACAAAGAAATATTAGAAGATATGATTCAAATAGCTACAAAGGATGCTTTTATTCAAATTAATAAAGCTATGTCTGAAAAAATGGGGCAATATGCTGGTGCGTTGGATGGTTTAATGTAATATGATATATCCGGAGTTATTACAAAATTTAATTAATTTTTACAAAAAATTACCTGGGATTGGAGATAAATCTGCTGAAAGAATGGCTTTAGCAACACTTGATTTGTCTGTGAAAGATGTAGAAAAATTTTCATCCTCATTAATTGATTGCAAGAATAAATTAAAAAATTGCAAAATATGTGGTCATATTACTGAAAATGAAATATGTCACATATGTGAAAATTCGAATCGAAATCATAATTTAATTTGTGTAATTGAAGATTACAAAAGTGTTTTTTCTTTTGAAAAAGTTGGGAATTTTAGAGGAGTTTATCATGTACTAAATGGATTAATATCACCAATGGATGGCATAGGACCAGAAGATATTAATCTTTCGGCATTGGTGAGAAGAGTGGCATCTTTAGAAAATCCAGAATTAATTTTAGCATTAAAATCTTCAATTGAAGGAGAAACCACAACGCTTTACATAAAAAAAATATTTGAAGATAAAAAAGTTACTATATCAAGATTATCCTATGGGATTCCAATTGGAGCTGAAATAGATTATTTAGACATTATTACATTAGACAAAGCTCTAGAGGATCGTAAAAAAATATCAGAATAAATTATTTCTTAAAAAATATAATTTATTGGGTGATATAATGAAAAATAAACTAGGTACATTATTAAAAAAATTAGTCTTTGCCTTTGGTATTATTTATGGAATTAATGTTGTATTAAAAAATGTAGGAATATATATACCGATAAATATTATTACCATTGGTATAACTTCTTTTTTAGGAGTACCTGGTTTATTATCTCTATTTGCAATCTTCTATATTATAAATTAGGAGGTTTATTATTAATATTAGTGAGTTAGAAAAATTAGTAGAGTATTATAAAGACGAGAAACTATCACACGCGTATTTAATATCAACAAATAATACTAGAAAATGCATGGAAGTTCTTTTAAATGTAATAAAGAACATTTTTTGTGATGGAGAATATAGTTTAAATTGTAATAAATGTTCTTTATGCCATTTAATAGATGTTAATAATTTACCAAGTTTAAAAATAATTGAACCTGATGGTAATTTTATAAAAAAAGACCAAGTGTTAGAATTGAAATATATATTTTCTAAAGATTCTCAATATACTAAAGAAAGCATTTATATCATTAAAAATAGCGAAAAAATGAATAAAGAAGCTGCAAATACAATGTTGAAGTTTTTAGAAGAACCAGAAGGTAAAGTAATAGGTTTTTTTATAACAAATTATCCAGATAACGTTATGCTTACTATTCGAAGTAGATGCCAGCATATTGATATTAACTTTGATAATGAAGTACATGAATTATTTGATATCACCAGAGATAAATATGAAGAATTAGTTTTAATAATTAATAACTATTTACAAAGATTAGAAGTAGAAAAAAAAGAATCAATCTTATATAATAAAAAATATCTTCAGGAACTAGAAAGGGAAGATATCAAAAAGATGTTACAGATTCTATTACAAATATATAAAAGTGAATTAGACAGTCGATACAATTTAGAAAATAAAATGATTAATTATCCTTTTTTAAAACTATATTCTACAAACAATATTACAAAGAAAGTAAATTTAATTATCGAATTGTTAAAAGAAATTAGTTACAATGTTAATATAGACTTATTATTAGATAGATTTGTAATTGAAATGGAGGCGATTAATAATGAAATTGTATAGTGTAATTTTTAAAAGTAATGGAAAAGCTTATTATTTTAATGGCGAAGATTATTTAAAAACAAATGATTATGTTATAGTTGAAACCGAAAAAGGTTTTCAATATGGTCAAATTAATGCATTATTAGATGAATTACCTAATTCCGAAAAATATAAAAATATTATAAGACAAGCAACCGAAGAAGACGAAAATAATTATTATAAACTATTAGAAGAAAGTCAAAAAGCATTACAAAAGTGTAAGGAATTAGTAAAGCAATTTGATTTAAATATGAATGTTATTAGTGCAGACTTTACTTTTGATAAATCACAATTAATGTTTAGTTTTGTGTCAGATGAACGTGTTGATTTTAGGGAGTTAGCAAAAAAATTAGCAAGTATCTACCATACACGAATAGAACTACGTCAAGTAGGAGCTCGTGATAAGGCTAAAGAAATTGGGGGAGTCGGAGTTTGTGGTCAAAACATTTGTTGTGGAAGATTTCTCGATCATATTGATGCAATATCTATGAATATGGCTAAAAATCAAAATTTAGCTTTAAATCCTTCAAAAATCAATGGGTTGTGTGGGCGTTTGTTGTGTTGCTTACAATATGAAGATGAAAATTATATTGAGTGTAGTAAAGGAATGCCTTCAGTTGGTGAAACCATTAAAATGCAAAATGGTGATGGTAAAGTTATAAGTGTTGATGTTTTAAATCGCAAGTGTAAGGTTTTAATTGGAAGTAATAAGGAAGAAATAGAATTTGGAAATAAAAATGCAAGAAGTATTAAATGATTTGTTTGATTATTCTAATTTAAAAATCTTTCAATATGTTGAAGGCTTTAAGTTTTCATTAGATTCTATTCTTCTAGCCGAGTATGTGAAAACTACAAGCAAAACAAAGAATATTTTAGATTTGTGTAGTGGGAACGCTTCCATCCCACTAATACTTTCAACCAAGACCAAAGCTTATATTGATGCTTTTGAAATACAAGAAAGCATTTATAATTTAGCGAAAAAATCAATTTTATATAATAAATTAGAAAATCAAATTACTATATATAATTCTGATATAAAAGAAATAGATAATTATAAAAAAAATAAGAAATATGATATAATTACTTGCAATCCACCATATTTCAAGGTGGAAAATAATAGTCATGTTAATTACTTAGAGGTGTTATCAATAGCAAGGCATGAAATTAAAATTAATTTAGAAGAGATTTTTTTACTTGCATCATCTCATCTTGATGATAAAGGTGAATTTTATATGGTACATCGTGCATCTCGTTTAGACGAAGTTATTATTACCGCTAATAAATATAATCTAAACGTTAAAAATGTAGAACTTATTAAAACTAAAGAAGATAGTAAGCCATATATTATTTTAGTAAGATGCATAAAAAATTCTAAGTTAGGCATAAAAATAAATAACGAGAAAAACATAGATAATTTAACAACATATCAAGGGTTGTTTAAGGAGGATTTATGAAATTAGTAGTAGGACTCGGAAATCCCGGAAGAGAATATAAAAATACGCGTCATAATATTGGATTTATGGTTCTTGATCATTATTTGGGTAAAATTGATTGGAAATCTAAAATGGAATCATATTTTTACCAAACTGAAGTTAATACTGAACAAGTAATATTTATTAAACCACTTACATATATGAATTTATCTGGTTTAGCGGTTAGTAAAATTGTAAATTTTTACAAAATTAGTTTGAAGGACATATTAATAATTCAAGATGATTTAGATATGAAATTTGGAACATATAAAATAAAAAGGAATAGTTCATCTGGAGGACATAATGGTATTAAATCAATTATTTCTGAACTGCATTCTGATGAGTTTGGGAGGCTTAAAATAGGAATAGGAAAGAATACTCAAGTTCCTACTGATAAATATGTACTTTCTAAATTTAGTAGTGATGAATTAGAAAATTTTACTTCAAATTTAGATATATTTAATGAAATAATAAATACATTTATTTCAAATGGTATAGAAGAAACAATGCTTAAGTATAATAATAATTAAGGTGTTATATGGATTTTAGTAAGTATTTTAATTTTATAAATGGAAGTGTAACATATGGGTTAACTGATGAGTTAATCGCTTTTTACGTGTTAGAATTATTTAAACAAAAAAAGAAAAATATTATATTTGTTACTAGTAATTTATATGAAGGAAATAAAATTTTCAATACCCTAAAAAACCATACAGAAAATGTATTGATATTTCCAATGGATGACTTTGTTACTTCTAAAGTAGTAGCCATGTCGCCAGAATTTCAATTAGGAAGATTAAACGCATTAGATAAATTAAAAAGTTCAAAACAAATAGTAGTTACCAATTTGATGGGATATTTAAAATACTTACCTAATAAAAATAATAAAGATAGCATAGAAATTGAAATTGATAAAGAATTTAAAAGAGATGATTTAATAGACGTCTTAAATGAATTTGGTTATAAAAAAGAATCATTAGTAACAACTACAGGTGAGTTTTCAGCTAGAGGTTTTATTCTTGATATATTTCCGATAAATGAAATGCACCCGATTAGAATTGAATTCTTTGGTAATATAATTGAATCAATTCGTTATTTTGACGAAAATACCCAAAGAAAAATAGAAGACATTAATAAGATAACTATAAAAGCATTTCAAGAAATGGATACATTAGAAAAAAGCTCTTTATATGAATATACAAATGAAGGAATTGTTGTGTACTTAAACAAGGAACAAATAGATGTTGCTTATAATAAATTATGCGAAGAAATAACTGAATATAAAGAAACAAATGATTCCAATGAAAAATATATGTATGAATTAAATGAAATAAATCCAAGTTATGAATTGTATATTGATACTATTAATAATCCAACAAGTATAAAGGCGTCATTGATTCCATCATTTAATGAAGATTTTGATTTTTTAAAATCAATAGTGGAAAAATGGCAATTGGAGGGAAAGAAAATATATTTCTATTTATCTAAAGATAGTGAAGAAAAAGCTATAAAAAAAATTATTCCGAATGCAAATATTATTAAAGAAAAATTGAATCAGGGTTTTATTATTGATGATATTGTATGTATTTCAGAGCAAGATATAGGAGTTCAAGTAAATTCGCAACCAAAATATGGTAATAATTTACATATTGGAAAAAAAATTAAAAGTTATAATGACTTAGAAAAGGGAGATTATATAGTTCATATTAATCATGGTATAGGGATTTATAATGGATTGGTTACTCTTACAAAAGATGGTTTAAAAAAAGATTATATTCAACTTTTATATGATGGTAATGACAAAATCTACATTCCTGTAGAAAAGATTAATTCTATTTATAAGTATTCTGGTAAAGATAGTCTAAAACCCAAATTAAATAAGTTGAATTCTAGTAGTTGGGCTAAAACAAAAACCTACATTAAATCAAAAGCTAAAGATATATCAAAAGAGTTATTAAAATTATATGCCAAACGTGCTCAGACAAAAGGAATGCGTTATAAAGATTATGTGGAGCAAGATTTATTTGCTTCAACTTTTGAGCATACTGAGACTCGTGATCAAGCCAAGGCGATTTCAGAAATTAATGCAGATTTAAATAGCGAAATACCAATGGATAGACTTTTATGCGGTGATGTGGGATTTGGTAAAACAGAAGTGGCAATGAGAGCAATTTTTAAAACAGTAGTAAATAACATGCAAGTAATGTATTTGTGTCCTACAACAATCTTAGCTAAACAACAATATAATGTTATAAAAGAACGATTTAAAGATGTTCCAGTAGAAATCCGCCTTCTTAACAGATTTACTTCTACTAAGGAAGAAAAGGAAATCTTAAAAAAATTAATTTTAGGACAAATAGATATTTTAGTAGGTACACATAGAATTTTAAGTGATGATATTAAACCAACTAAACTTGGGCTTTTAGTTGTTGATGAAGAACAAAGATTTGGGGTTAAACACAAGGAAAAAATAAAAGAATTTAAAAATGATGTTAATGTATTAACTTTATCAGCCACCCCAATACCTAGAACGTTAAAAATGGCGCTATCAGGATTAAGAGACTTATCTATAATTGATACGGCTCCAGTTAATAGATATCCTGTTCAAACCTATGTAGTAGCAGAAAATGATTTATTAATAAAAGATGCAATTTATAAGGAATTATCAAGGAACGGTCAAATATTTATTTTGTATAATAAAATTGAAGGTTTAGATAAAATTGTTGATCGAATTAAAAAGCTAGTACCAGAAGCTAAAGTTAATTATGCTCATGGTCAAATGAATAAGGTAGAGCTAGAAAATATTATGGATGATTTTGTTAATTATAAGTATGATATTTTAGTATGCACCACCATTATTGAGAATGGTATAGATATATCAAATGCTAATACTTTAATCGTTTTTGATGCAGATCATTTTGGATTGGGCCAACTATATCAAATCAGAGGAAGAGTTGGTAGAAGTGACAGAATTGCATATGCATATCTTCTTTATGATAATAGGAAGATGTTAAATGAAATAGCAATTAAAAGATTACAAGCGATCAAAGAATTTACTGAACTTGGTAGTGGTTATAAAATTGCGATGCGCGATTTGGCTATACGTGGTGCAGGTGATATTTTTGGAAGTGATCAAGCGGGTTTTGTTGATTCAGTAGGAATCTCGTTATATATGAAACTTATTGAAGATGAAATGAAAAGAGCAAAAGGCGAATATGTTGAAGAAGATGATGAAGATAATAAGAATTTAATTGAAGTATCAACCCATATTAAAGACGATTATGTATCTGATGAAGACATAAAAATCGAAATTCATCAAAAGATTAATGAAATAGATTCTTTAGAAAAATTGAAAGAAGTTAAAGAAGAACTAGAAGATCGATTTGGTAGAATTGATAATGATCTGGAAATCTATATGTATGAAGAGTGGTTCACAAATCTTTGTAAGATGTTAAATATTATAAAGGTCATTAAAACTGATAGATTTGTTGAAATCACCATTCCAGAAGAAATATCTAATAATATAAAAGGCGATAAATTATTATTTGAAACAATGAGTATTACTAACAAGTTTAATATTAAATATTTACATAAAAATATTATTGTTACTTTATTTTATAAGGGGTTAGAAAAACATTATATTTATTATTTAGTAAAGTTGCTGATAGCAATAAAAGATAATTAAAGTATAATATAATAAAATTTATTCACACTAGTAAATATGAGGAGTGAGTAGTTTTGACAAAAAGTGGAATTACAAGAAGAATTGACGAATTGGGAAGAATCGTAGTTCCAAAAGAAATAAGATATAATTTAGGTATTAGAGATGGTGAGCCATTAGAAATATATACAGAAAATAATTCAATAGTTATAAAAAAATATTCTCAAGTGGAAAACATTAAAGATATTAGTGCAAACCTTTGTGAAATAATTAGTGATATTTGCAATGTTTGGATTTTAATAAGCGATAGAGAAAAGATTATTGCTAGTAATAGCAATTTGAAAGAAATGATTAACTATAAGCTAGAAGAACATTTTAAGCAGCTAATTGATAATAGGGAAAGCAAAATAACAGAAAAACCAGAAATGGCATTTAATACTAATAGTTATTTAACGATTGTTCCTATAATAACTTCTACTGATTGTAGTGGTTTAATTATTATTTTAAGCAAGGATAAATCGGATGAATATCTAAAGTACGCTAAAATAGTTCAAAAACTTCTTGTACAAAAATTAGATGTAACTTGATAAAAAAAATAACATGTGCTAAACTAAACTTAATTAACGAGGAATAAGTATAAAAATTGTGAAATTTTTTAGAGAGTTAATGTTAGGTGGGAATTAACAAAGGAAGCAATTTGGTATGGACTTAGGAGTTAAGTCGTGTGATGCGTTATAATCAAAAGTGTATGATTAATTTCATAAATTAAGGTGGTACCACGGAAACTTCCGTCCTTTAGTTTATGAAATTTTTTTATGATTATGTGAAGCTTTATGCATAAGGAATATTTACTAAGTTCTTAACGTGTGGAGAGGAAGTTAGTAAAATTAGAACCGGTGGCATAGGTAGTACAAATAAGAAGGAAGGAATGGAAAATGAATAAAAAATTTTACATAACAACTCCAATATATTACCCAAGTGCAGAATTTCATATTGGACATTGTTATACAACTATAATTGCTGACGCAATTGCAAGATATAAAAGATTAGATGGATATGATGTGTTTTTTCAAACTGGTACAGATGAGCATGGTTTGAAAATTGAAAACAAAGCGAAAGAAAAAGGAGTAACTCCAAAAGAATATGTTGATGTAATAATTGAAAATGCAAAAGATTTATGGAAAAATTTAGGTATTTCATATGATTTCTTTATTAGAACAACAGACGATTTTCATGTAAAAAAAGTACAAGAAATATTTAAAAAATTGTATTTGCAAGGAGATATCTATAAAAGTGAATATCAAGGATTATATTGTGTTCCATGTGAATCGTTTTGGACGGAAACTCAATTAGTTGAAGGAAAGTGTCCAGATTGTGGCAGAGAGGTAGAACTTGTTACTGAAGAAGCATACTTCTTTAAACTAAGCAAGTATCAAAAAAAATTAGAAGAGTTATATGAAACTAATCCAGAATTTATTCAACCTGTATCACGTAAGAATGAAATGTTGAATAATTTTATCAAACCAGGATTAGAAGATTTATGTGTATCAAGAACTAGCTTTAAATGGGGAATTCCGGTATCATTTGATGATAAACATGTTATATATGTATGGATTGATGCCTTAACTAATTATATTACTAGTTTAGGATATCCTATTTTGACACCGGAGTTTGAAAAGTATTGGCCAGCAGACTTGCACTTAGTTGGTAAAGAAATAGTAAGGTTTCATACAATTATTTGGCCGGCAATTTTAATGGCTCTGAATTTACCACTTCCTAAACAAGTTTTTGGTCATGGATGGTTAATAATTGATGGTGGTAAAATTAGCAAAAGCAAAGGAAATTATAAAGACCCTCGAGAATACATTTCAGCTTATGGAGTTGATGCTGTTAGATATTTCTCCCTTCGTGAAGTTCCGTTTGGAAATGACGGAAACTTTTCAGAAGAGGCCTTGATTACCAGAACTAATGCTGATTTATGTAATATCTTAGGAAACTTAGTAAGTAGAACAATCCAAATGGGGATAAAATATTTTGAAGGCAAAGTATTTAATAAAAATATTGCTGACGATTTAGACAACGATTTAATTGAATCTACTTATAAATTAAAAAATCAAATTGATGAAAAAATGAATGAATTAAAAATTAATGAAGCTCTAGAGGATATATTTGATGTACTGCGTAAATGTAATAAATATATTGATGATACTACTCCTTGGGTATTAGCTAAAGATGAAAATGCTAGAGATAGACTGGAAACAGTTATTTATAATTTATTAGATTCCATTAGGGTTTGCGCCATTTTATTACAAGCATATATTCCAACAACTGCAGCAAAAATATTTGATGGTTTAAAAATAACTGAAACTAGTTTTGCAGCGATTAATAATAAAGTAGAAACTTATGAATTAGGATTAGAAAAACCTGCTAATTTATTTGAAAGGATTAAAGAAGATTAATGTTTACTGACAGTCATTGTCATCTATATAAAGAATATTATGATGATATTCAAGGTGTTCTTAATTTATCAAAAGAAAGTAAAGTTAATAGATATATTAATAATGGATGTGATAAGAGCACTAATGAAGAAGTAGTGTCTTTAGTTAAAAAATATCATAATATGTATGGTACTTTAGGTATTCATCCTGAGTATGTAGATCAATATACTTTAGAAGATATTAAATTTATTAGTGATAATATAGATAACCCTAAAATAATTGCTATTGGGGAAATTGGCTTGGATTACCATTACACAAAAGTAAATAGAGAAAAACAAATTGATTTGTTTGAGCTTCAGTTAAAAATGGCAGAAGAAAACAATATACCAGTAATTATTCACAGTAGAGAAGCTACCTTAGATACTATTAATATTTTAAAAAAATATAATGTAACAGGGATTATTCATTCTTTTTCTGGAAGTTTAGAAACAGCAAAAGAATATATTAAAATGGGATATTTGATTGGAGTAAATGGAGTAATAACTTTTAAAAATTCTAATGTTAAAAATGTGATAAAAGAAATACCTTTAGAATACATAGTACTAGAAACAGATTCACCATATTTGACGCCAGAACCTAATAGAGGAAGACAAAATAATCCTAGTCATATTTTAGACATTGCTAAATTTGTAGGAGATTTAAAAAATATAAATTTAGATGAATTATCTAAAATAACAAATAATAATATTAAAAAACTTTTTAATATATAAAAACACTATGTATGGAGTTGGTACTGTTGAATCATAAAAAGTAATATTATCAAATTCGCATATATAAACGTCTATTAATTATAATTGTGGGATTAGTTATCATCTTTTTTAGAGCTAAATAATATACAGAAAGTTTATGAAAATGAAATATTTGTTGATTATGAAGACAATGCTGAAAAAATGTCACATTTGTACTATATTATATATAATAATGGAAAATCTTATATTAATTTATCTGAGTTAACTGAATATTTGGGGAACGTTATTATTAGATATAATAATAATATTATTACCCTGGAAACAAAACGATATACTTTTTGGGATGAGCTTTGTTATATTATTCGGATGCAGAAATAGTTTATATTATTGAAGAATTTGATTATTTAGAAAAAGGAAATTTTAGTAGTGGACGGATAATAAAACAACTTACTGTTGCTGATATTTTAAAGGAAAACTCTAATTACAAAGCGTGTTCTGACTTTTTATTAAATAATAAATTATTTTATGAATAAAAGATGTTGAAAACATTTGAGTTATCAACATTTTTTATTAGAGTTTTTGACAAAATATTATAACTTATGTATAATTTATTTGTATAAAGAAGGTGACTAATGAAAAGATTTTTTAGCAGAACTATACGTTTAATGATTATTATTCTTTTTGTTATGCTTTCAACTAGTTATGTACATGTTATTGAAACGAAAACATATAGTAGTAACACTAATAAAACTGTTAATTTATCTACTATGGCTATGAAATTAGAAGAATTAATAGAAAATGATATATATAGCGCAAAGGATACTTACACTGGAGATTTAACTGGTTATGTTTATAATTGTCCTTTATGCACTGGATTATTAGCATGTAATTGGCGTTATGATGTAACTGATGGTAAAACAACATATCCGGATGAAACTTATGGTAATGTTAGGATAGTGGCTTCTTCAAAAAATTTACCCTGCGGTACAATTATTAGATTTGATAGTGAGCGAGTATCAGATGAACCGACTCTTGCAATTGTGTTAGATCGTGGAGTAAGGGGAAATGCACTTGATTTATTAAGTAAAGATGTTGATTACGCGCTTACATTAGGCAGAAGCGTGATAACCTACGATGTATTAAGGGAAGGCTGGGGAGATTAATCTCATTCTTATTATGAAAGCAAAAAAAAGTTTAGGACAAAATTTTTTAATTGATAAAAATATAATAGATAAAATAGAAAATAGCATTAATGCTACTGAAAATGATTTAATTATTGAAATTGGCCCTGGTATGGGCGCACTCACTAAAGTTTTAAAGCAAAAAAACGCTAATCTTATCTGTTATGAGATTGATCATGATATGATTCCGTATCTAAAAGTATTAGAAGATGAAAAAACCAAAATAATTTTTAATGATATTTTGCTTAGTAATATTAAAGAAGATATTAAAAATATAAACTATAATAACCTTTTTATAGTAGGTAACTTACCATATTATATAACCACTCCAATAATTAGATTTTTAATTGATTTAAAATTGGATATTAAAGAAATGTTGTTTATGGTTCAAGAAGAAGTAGCTGATAGATTTACTGCTCTTCCTGGGACTAAAGAATATGGAAGTATTACTCTATATTTAAAATATTACTTTAACATTGAAAAATTATTTAGAGTTAGTAAAAATTGTTTTAAACCAGTACCAAAAGTTGAAAGCGCCATTATTAGATTTGAAAAAAGGGAAAGACTACCGCAAACTAATGAAGAAAAATACTTTAAATTGATTGTTGATAGCTTTAAAATGAAAAGAAAGACTTTAAAGAATAATTTAAGTGGATATAATTTTGATAAAATAAAAAAAATCTTAGTTGAGTTTAATTTATCAGAGTCAGTAAGAGCTGAGGAATTAGATGAGAAAGTATTTGTTGCGATTAGCAATAACATTTAATTTATAAATAAAAAATAGAAATATTATTACATAATATTTCTATTTTTTTTGTTTTTGAATAAAATTTATCGGGTGATATATTGGAAATTAATAAAGGTGATTTTGTAACAAGAAAAAGCTATAATCATGATACGGTTTTTAAAGTTATTAATATTAAAGATGGAATATATTATTTAAAAGGTGCAGAAGTAAGACTTTATGCAGATAGTGATTATAGTGATTTAGTAAAATGTGATAAACCGCAGGAAGATTCTTTTAAAGAGGAAACAAGAGCTACTAAAGAAGTAGAAAAAAGTGACTATTTTTATTTACCTGGAAAAATTTTGCATATTGATGGCGATAATGAATATTTGGATAAATGTTTAAAATATTATAAATTTTCGGGAGTGTACGCAATTGGTAAAAAAATTAGAGAGGAAGATATATATGAACAGATAGGTCTACTATTGAAAGATTATAAACCGGATATAGTGATAATTACAGGGCATGATGCGTATTATAAGAAAAAAGGCAGCGTAAAAGATAGTGATAACTATAAAAATACTAAGAATTTTATTAAGGCTGTAAAAGCCGCTAGAAATTATGAAAAAAGTCATGAAAAATTAGTTATTATTGCTGGAGCTTGTCAAAGTAATTATGAAGAACTGATAAAAGCTGGAGCAAACTTTGCTTCAAGTCCTAAAAGAGTTAATATACATGCCTTGGATCCTGCTATTATTGCCGTTACTGTAGCGTTAACAGAAAGAAACAGAGAAATAGATTTAAAAACAGTTTTAGATAAAACAAAATATGGTAAAGATGGTATGGGGGGAATTATGGGCAATGGTTTAATGTATGTGGGGTATCCGAGATAGTGAATATAGATTTAGTTAGACAGAAAATAATGAATAATTTAAATAAAAAGGTTAAAGTTACAGTTCATGGTCTCAGAAATAAGGTTTCTAGATATGAAGGTGTTCTTTATAAAACATATCCAAATATATTTTCTATAATAGAAGATGGTGTGGAAAAAAGTTTTTCATATAACGATTATATAACTGGAGATGTAAAGATTAAATTTCTATAAAAAAACATATCAGTTAAGATATGATTTTTTATTACATTAAAGGTGTATCACTAAATGGTATAGGTTTATGGTTTTTTTCGCGATGTTTTTTCCAAGTTGGATAAATATTGAATATACCCTCATAATAGTCCTTTGATGGTAGTAATTCTAATTCTTGAATTGTTTGACAATTGGTAGCTATAAAGAAAGCGTATCCATATAATCTATCAATGTCATTAATTGAAATACTATCTTTTTCAATTAGATTTGCTATCATTTCAAAAAATTGCAAATATTGAACTATATGTTTTCTATCATTATCAGTAAAAGTGTTATTACCTTCCGAAAACATAAAATCTAATTTTTCATAGGTTATAGTTATTCCTGAGTTAGAACCATCGGTAAAATGTTTATATGTTTCTAATATGAAATTACACTCATCAATATCAGCAGAACGTTTCATTTCATAGAAGACAGAAATAAATCCTACTATTGTAGTAAGTGTTGTAAAAAGTGTTGTTAAGACATTTCCGATACTAGGTTCTAATACTTGTAATGCAAAAATAATTAGCAAAACTATTATTACAGTAAAAAATAAACTTTTAGAATTTTTCAAGTTATACCTCCTTATAATTATAATATCATAAGATTATATTTTTTTATAGGCGTTTGACATTAATATTAAAACCTAATGTGGCTAAGTGAGAAAAAAAGTAAGAACCTCTAGCAAAGCATTTTATTAGATGTAATAATTTAAAGGTCGCGTCCCATTTTTAATGGTAAAAAAATGATTATTTTGTAAACTGGCATGTTACAAAATGGTTGAAAAAAATATTGCGATGATTTACAATGTAATTAAGTTATATACAAGGTAAGGAGCGGAGAAAATGGAAATTACAAAAGTGTATGTAAATAGAGTAAATAAAGAAGGTTCAAAACTTAAAGGTTATGCAACTATTGAAATTGACGGTTGTTTAGAAATTAATAATATTAGAATTATTGAAGGTAAAGAAAGAATATTTTGTGCTATGCCAAGCCGAAAAATAAATGACGAAAAATTTGAGGATTATGTTCACCCAAAAAATCAAGAAACTAGAGATATGTTTGAAAATAAGATTTTAGAAGAATATAATAATCCAACAATAAAAAAAGAAACAGAAGATTAGTGCGAGAGTACTAATTTTTTTTATTTGGAATATGATTAACTAGGAGGATTTATGGAAAGTATCATGGAAACGAATAATTATGGTAGTCATGAAGTTAAAATAACAGATAGAAACGTAATAAGTTTAAGTGGGATAAATAAGATAAGCAGTTTTGATGATCAAGAATTTTTGTTGGAATCAAATATGGGAATTATTTTATTAAAAGGAACAGGATTAGAAATAATTAAATTAGATACTCATGATGGTAATGTTAAAATTAAAGGTAAGTTAATCAGTTTTGCATATATTGAAAATGTTAAAAAAAATAAAGAAGAAAGTCTTATTTCTAAATTATTTAAATAATGAATAGCAAAATGCAATTATTATCTTTTTTAATTTCTTTTATATTTGGAATATTCTTTTATCTTTTAACGATTTTGAATTTCAAATTAATCGAGAATTTGAAAAGATATATTCAACACATTTTAACATTTGTATATGTTTTAGATATTATTATTATTTATATTATTATTTTTTATCATATAAATAGAGGGTATTTTCATGTTTATTTCATATTAATGGTATTTGTCGGATTTTTTATAGGCCATATTTTATATAAAAAATTAATAAGTAAAATAGATGTCAATAGTCTTTTTAAGTAATTGAAAAATACTATGACATGTGCTAGTATCTAAAATGAAATAGGATGGATAAATAATGCGCGCTAGGACTAGTAAAAAAGAAAGAAAAAGATTAGTTTTGATTTCAGTGGCAATAATATCGTTGCTAGTTTTTTTAGTCGGCAGTGTTTATAGTGATTGGAAACAAATCCTAAAAAACCGAAAATCAGAATCTATGCTTTCTCAAAAATACGAGCAGCTTTTAGAAGATGAATTGAGATTAAGCGCTGAGATAATTAAGTTACAAGATGATGAATATTTAGCACGATACGCTAAAGAAAAATATATGTTATCTGCTGAAGGCGATACAATAATTAAAATGGATGAAACTCAATAATTTGAGTTTTTTTTTATAAAAAAATAGCTAATCTGCTATTATTTCATCAATTAAGCCATATTCTAAAGCATCTTCTGGATCCATAAAGTTATCCCTTTCAGTGTCACTTTCTATTATTTTAATATCTTTATCAGTAACATTAGATAATATACGATTAAGTTTATCTCTAATTTTTAATATTCTTTCCGCGGCAATTTTTATGTCTGTTGCTTGTCCTTGTGTTCCCCCGAGTGGTTGATGAATCATAATTTCAGAATTAGGAAGACTACATCTTTTACCTTTTGTACCATTAGCTAGTAAAAAAGCGCCCATACTAGCTGCAAGACCAATACAAATAGTTTTTACATCACTTTTTATATAATTCATTGTATCATAAATAGCCATTCCGCTAGTTATGGAACCTCCTGGAGAGTTTATATATAAATAAATATCATTATGGTTAAGGCTATCTAAATAAAGCAATTCGGATACTACAATGCTAGAAAGATTATCGTTTATTTCTCCATTAATAAAAACAATTCGGTCATTTAATAATCGAGAGTATAAATCATATGCATATTCTTTATTATCACTTTTTTCAATAATTGTTGGAATTATATTCATATTTTCACCTATAATTATAATATAAAAAATAGTAAGTTTTTATTCAAAAAAATAGTAATTTATGATAAACTAATTTATAGTAAAGGGTTGGCTTAGAAAGATGATATTAATTACTAATAAAAATGGAGAAAAAAAAGAATTTGAAAAGAATACAACTTACTATGATATTAGTAAGGGGTTTAATTTGGGAAAAGAAGTATTAGGAGTAAAAATTAATAATGAAATATTTTCTTTAGATGATAAGGCAACTCAAGATGCAAAGGTTACTTTTATTAATTTAAATGATTTAACGGGTAATAAAATGTATAAAAGTGGTTTGGAATTTGTTTTTGAAGTAGCTTTAAAAGAAGTGTTTCCTAATTTGGATATAAATTACCAACATAGTGTTCCTAAAGGTGTTTTAGGTGAAATCGTTGGCGATAGGATAGTAAATCAAGAAGATTTGAGCAAAATAAAAAATGTAATGGCTAGAATAATTTCTGAAGATAAAGTATTTAAAAAATTAAACATTAAGAAAAAAGAAGCTATTCAATTTTATAAAAATAATGGTCAAATTGAAAAAGCTGAAAATATTCAAAATATTTCAGATAAAGTTGTTACATTATATGAATTAAATGGTATATATAATTATTTTTATACTGATATGCCATATTCTACTGGCAGTATTACTCAATATGATATTGTTTATTTAGGGCGTAATAGAGTTGTTTTTGTTGTTCCTAGTCATAGAACAAATGGAATATTACCAGAGTATGTCCATTATGATAATATTATTAACTCCTTCTTAATAGGAAAGAACTGGCTAGAAACTCTAAATATGGAGTATGTTACATCCATTAATAGAAACGTTAGTAATGGTAAAATAAAGGATTTTATTAAATCATGTGAGTTGGTTTTTAATATTAATATATCAAAAGTTGTAAATGATATTACAAATAATAGAAATATAAAGTTTATATTAATTGCGGGACCATCAAGTAGTGGCAAAACAACAACTACAAAAAGGATTTCTTCTTATTTGTTAGCGCAAGGATTTGACCCGGTAAGTATTTCAATTGATGACTTTTTTGTAGATAGAGAAGATACTCCAAAAGATGAAAAGGGTAACTATGATTTTGAATGTTTAACAGCAGTGGATTTGAATTTATTGAATACAACATTACAAAAATTATTAAATAAAGAAAAAGTTAGTATGCCTACGTATAATTTTGTTTCCGGTAAAAAAGAATATAATGAAAATATTGTAGAATTGAAAGATAATAGCATCGTTCTAATTGAGGGATTGCATACATTAAATGACGATTTGTTGCCGAGTATAGATAATGAGTATAAATATAAAATTTATTTGAGCCCTTTTATCCCATTAAATATAGATAGGCATAATTATATATCTACAATAGATTTGAGGCTTATAAGAAGAATAATTAGAGATAATCGCACTAGAGGTTATAACGTGAATAAAACAATTAAATCATGGCAAAGTGTAAGAAATGGTGAAGAAAAATACATTTTTCCATTTATTCATCAAGCCGATATAATAATAAACACTGCGTTACCTTATGAAATAGGTGTTGAAAAAGTATATATTGAACCACTTCTTCGTTCTATAAATGTGGATAGCGATTATTATGAAGAAGCAAGAAGATTATTAAATTTTTTAAAAATGTTTTTTCCAATACCAAGTGAATATGTATCTGGAGATTCAATATTAAGAGAGTTTATAGGAGGAAATAATGATTAGAGTAGCAATTAATGGATTTGGGCGTATTGGACGTATTGCGTTTAGAGAAATGATTACCGGAGTAGATTTTGATATTGTAGCTATTAATGATTTATCAAACGCAGAAGAATTAGCGCATTTAGTAAAATATGATACAATTCATCGCACTTTTCATGATGACGCTATCAAATTTGAAGATGCTGAAATAGTTATAGCAGGAAAAAAAAGAATAAAAGTTTTTGCCGAAAAAGATCCAGTAAATCTTCCATGGAGAGATTTAAATATCGATCTAGTTTTAGAATGTACGGGTGCTTTTACTAAATTAGAGGATGCCAGAAAACATATAGAAGCAGGATCTAAAAAAGTTTTAATTTCAGCTCCTGGGAAAGGAGATATGAAAACTGTTGTCTATGGAGTAAATGAAAATATATTAACTGGTAATGAAGAAGTTGTATCTGCATCAAGTTGTACAACAAATTGCTTAGCGCCCTTATTAAAAGTTATTAATGACAATTTTGGAATTGAAAAAGGGTTCATGACTACCGTGCATGCATTCACAAATGATCAGGTGACATTAGATATATCGCACAAAAAGGGGATATATGCTCGCCGCGGTAGGGCAGCTAGTCAAAATATCATTCCGGCATCTACGGGTGCTGCCTCATCTGTAGGTTTGGTTATTCCAGAATTAATGGGAAGAATGGATGGAGTAGCTTATCGAGTGCCAGTACCAGATGGTTCTCTTGTTGATGTGACATTAGAATTGAAAAGCAATCCTACTGTAGAAGAAATAAACGAAGTTTTTAGAAATAATCAAAGTGAAGCTATTAAAATTACTAATGACCCAGTTGTATCAAGTGACATTATTGGTAAAAGGTTAGGTGGTTTAGTTGATGGACTGCTTACAAATTCAGTTGAAGTTGATGGTAAGAAACTGTACAAAATTGTTGCGTGGTATGACAATGAATTGGGTTATACTTCACAAATGTTGAGAACAGCTAAATCCATGTTTAAATATTAATGTTAACTAATTGTTAACATTTTTTTCTTTTTATCATAAAAAACATTTAATATGATAAAATAGAACTGGTGAATAATATGAACTATTTAAGTAAATATCCAATAAAAAATAAGACAGTTTTATTACGATGTGATTTTAACGTGCCTGTTAAAAATAATCAGATTACAGATGATAGTAAGATAGTAAAAAGTTTAGAAACAATAAAATTTTTGTTGCAAAATAATAACAGAATTATATTATTAAGTCATTTTGGACGCGTAAAAGCCGAATCTGATAAACAAAACAATAGTTTATTTATAGTTTTTGAAGAACTAAAAAAATATATTGATTTAGAATTTGTAGAAAATCCTTTAAATTTAGATAAAGTTAAAAATACTTCTGAAAAACATTGCTTTTTAGTTGAAAATACGAGATATACAGATGTTCCAGAGAAAAGAGAAAGCGCAAATGATTTGGATTTGGCCAATTATTGGGCATCGTTTGCAGATGTATTTGTTATAGATGCTTTTGCGTCATTACATCGGGTACATTCATCGACTGCTGGAATAAGTAAATACTTACCAACTTACATTGGCTTCTTAGTAGAAAGAGAGCTGGAGAATTTAAAGCTTTTAATAGAAATCTCAAGTCGTCCATTCGTTGTTATTATGGGTGGGGCTAAAGTTGATGATAAAATTCAAATTATAGAAGGTTTGTTAAATAGATGCGATAAATTAATTTTAACTGGTGGAATATTAAATACTTTTTTAAAAGTCTCTGGTCGCAACATAGGCGATAGTTTAGTTTGTAAAGACGAAAAAATATTAGAAAGTGTAAAGAAAATATTAAATAATTCTCAAGAAAAAATATATTTTACTAATAAATTTATTGTAAAGCGCAGTGATAGTATTGAAGAAGTAGATTTGGACCAGATTCAAGATGGCGATATTATTTATGACAATATCATACATATAAAAGAAATTATAAAGGATTCAGAAATCATATTTTTAAATGGCACTTGTGGGGTTTTCGAAGAAAATGTTTATGCAAAAGGCACATTGAATTTGCTCGAAAATCTATCTAATTGTAATGCTAAAATTATTGCAGGTGGAGGAGATACTGTATCAGCAATAAGTATTTTTGGCTACGAAAACAACTTTGATTATTTATCAAGTGGAGGCGGTGCTACACTTGAATATGTGGCATATGGTAAGTTAAAAGCATTAGATTGGATTAATAGTACAAAATAGAGGTATTATGAGTGTAGATGTAGATATTTTAGATATAAAAAATTCATCAAGGGAACAACAAATAGTTTTTTTTGAAAACAATACAGAATTTATAGACATGGCCTCGCGAGAAATATTAGATGATTTGTTTGACAGGAAATATAAATTACCAATAACCGTTAATCAATTTCTGTCATTAGCCTTAAACAGAAAAAAATTTAATTATGATAATGTCAATAAATATTTGGCTACAAAAGAACTGTTGGATTTATTTGATAGTTTTCCAATTGCTTTTTTTTATTACTTTTACGCAAAAAATCCATTATTTGGAGCAAGACAAATAAATATAATAAAATTAAAAGCAGAAGACATACAAAATGAACAAAAAAAGATGGAATTTTTAGAATTATGTAATAAATTAAAATTATTAATAGTGCCCAGAATGGAACATTATGGTGCATATTATGATGCTAAAGGTTATCAAATAGCTAAATTATTATTTAATGATAAAGTGATTGCTAATAATGAAATATCTTTATTGCATAGTTATTTAAAAACATTCGATAGAAATATATTGGTTGAAATTTTGTGTAATGCTTTCGGAGAACATATAAAACAAATTTTTGCCAAAAGGCCGGAATTAGACCTTTATCATTTAATAAATATAAACTGTTTTGATAAAGTGTGGGTAGAAAACTTTGGAATAGGTTTTGTTCACTATTTGCTAAATTATAATTTTGATTATTTAAATAAGATACTAGGCGATTTAACTAAGAAGCCTCATAAATTACAAAATTTTAAAAAATTATACCAGCTAATGGTTCAAACTCATAGTTTAGAAGATGCTACAGTCTTGCACGATACTTTAGAAGTGTATTATGAGCATGAAGTTTTTTTTGATAATCTTGATTTTGATAAATTAACAGGCCAGCAAAAAGAAAATTTATCTTTACTAATAAATGATAATCCTATATTGTGGTTTTATATAAAAAGCCAGGAAGATCTAGAAAATTATATGGATATTAGAAAAAATTTTTATATAAAATATGCTAATGAATTTGCTGTTGATGTAAATTTATTTATTCAAAGGTATTTAACAGGTATTTTCCCTAAATATGGTTCAAAGACAGTAAATAAGTTGAATTTTGACTATTTAATTAAAGTCTATAATATAGAGAACATAGTAAAAGATGGCTCAGTTGCTGATGATATTGGTTTAAGTGAAGATGAAAAAGCATTATTATTGTTATTTTATAAATTAAAATCTTGTGACTATTCACCATCTGTTTATATTGAAATATTAAATATAATTTTGTCATATGAACATTTAAATCCTAAGACTTTTAAAAAAGTATTTGATAAAATAAAAAATTATTATACTCAAGCATTTAAAGGTCAATTAAGTGGCTCTAAAGATTTAGATAAATTAAAAAAGTATGAAATAGATGGTATTACAGTAGTTGAATATAATGGTGAACCTTTCAATCATTTATGTTCTGTTAATACGTTAGATATTGGTATTCATGTAAAAAACAGCCCTCCTCTTTTTGGAAAGAATTTATTATATAGTTGGTTGCATAGAGAAGAAGAAGCTTCTACAACAATATCGACAACTATTTATGCTTCGGATATCGACTTTGTGCCTTCAGCGCTTTGTAAAGGTCATATCAAATTTATTTTTGATAATAATGTTGATATTATAGCTTATGGAGGAAGTGATATAGCTGCCGGTCACAGACCGAGAGAACCATATCATTGTTTTGATTTTTCATTAGATACAGATTTACAATTTTCAAGCATTGTAGAATGTAAAAAAACATGTTAAAATCTATTCGATTTCGTCAAAGAACCATTTCCTCTAAATTTTTATCAGTAGTCACAATTTTAAGAAAACAAAAAAATATTATTCAAATAGGAGATATGCCACTAAGAACAATGCCTATCGGAATATATGTGATTGGAGAAATTAGTGAAGAAGAAATAGAAACTGCAAGAGTTTTTAAAGACTATTATCGTGCGTATGGATTAGGAGATTTTAGAATAATAAAAGTAAATCCTGAAAAGTATACAATAGATTATACAAAATTTAGTAGAACATATAATGAAAATATTTTACTTACAAGCATAGCTTCTTGGTATGAAGAAATTTGTGCTGTAATACAAAGAAGTAGATAATTATTTTAAAATCGACATTTTTTTACACAAGTAGACAAAAGTTGTCAAAACTTCCTATAGCTTTTTGTCAAATTATCTTTTATAATGAATCTACAAGCAGTACAAAAAATTATATTTAAAGGAGAAAAATCATGAAAACTAGTATTAAAGTTTTAGTTGTTGACAATAACGACTCAATGACTAAAGATATGATGAAGTACTTTAGCAGTCATGAAGTAATTGAAGTAGTAGCTTGTAAAAAAGATGGTGAAGAGGGATTAAGTTATATCTTAAATAATCACAGTAACATAGATGTAATAATTATGGATTTAATTATTCCCAAGTTAGATGGTTTATTTATATTAAGTGAATTGGAAAAGAGAAGGATTAATAAAAACGTAATAATTACAACCAGTTTTAAAGATGATAGAATTATGGACGACGCTAATCAATATGGTATTGATTATTATATGTTAAAACCTATTAATTTTATGAGTTTAGAGAAAAGAATATTAAGTATTAATATGAGAAAGAAAAGTGGTCGCTTATATAGTCAAGAAGCTATAATAACTGATTTATTACACAATTTAGGAATACCCTCACATATAAGAGGATATCAATATATTAAAGAAGGAATACTTATTGTATATAAAAGTGGTAACAATATTTCTTATATTACTAAGGATGTTTATCCAGAAATTGCTATCAAATTTAATACTACTCCGACTAGAGTCGAAAGAGCTATTAGACATGCTATCGAAATTAGTTGGAATAGAGGAGATTTAAATTTAATGGAAGAAATATTTGGTAACAGCCTAAACGTTAATAGAGATAAGCCTACTAATGCTGAATATTTAACTACCATTGCAGATCGAATAAAACTAAATCATAACTTAGTTTGCAATTAAAAAATTACATTTATTGTAATTTTTTTTTTAGTATGTTATATTAAACTTAAGGTGAGACTATGAAAAAAATACTTACTATTATACTCGATGGTTTTGGAATGCGTGATGAAGTTTATGGTAATGCTATTAAAGATGCTGATATGACTTGTTTTAACCAATTATGGGAAGAATATCCTCATTCTTTATTAAAAGCTTCAGAAACAGCAATAGGGCTTCGAGAAGGTCAAATTGGAAATAGCGAAGTTGGTCATAAAACTATTGGTGCTGGTAGACTGATTAAACAAAATGAAATTTTGGTAGATGAATTTTTGAAAAGCAATGTCGAAGAAAATGAGATATTTCAAAAATTGTTATTAAAAAAAGATAAAGATATTCATTTAATGGGGTTGTGTAGTGATGGCAATGTACATGCTGGAATAGATGATATGTTAAAAATGTATGAAATATTAGTAAAAAATGATTTTAAAAAACTACATTTTCATTTAATAACAGACGGAAGGGACACAGACATTCATTCATCATATAAATATATATCTCAAATAGAAGATGCTATAAAAAAACAACGAGTTGGTAATATTGCCACAATATGTGGAAGATATTACGCAATGGATAGAGATTATAATTATGATCGGACTAAATTATACTATGATTTAGTAACTAAAGGCGTAGGAATAAGTTCTTTAGATATTAATAAAACCATTCAAAAAATGTATGAAAAAAATATTACTGATGAATTTTTAAATCCAATAATTTTAGATAATGGCTCGTTAATAAAAGATGGTGATGTATTAGTTTGGTTAAATTATCGAGCTGATAGATCTAGGCAAATATTGGCTTCTTTTGTTGATAGTTTATTTGATGGGTTTAACGCTTATAAAATGGATGAATTAGAAGTTTACAGCTTTTTTCCAATTGATAAATCAATACCAACTTTGCATTTTATTGAAAGACAGAGCATATCTAACGCTTTGGGCATTTATCTATCCGATTTAGGCTTAACGCAAGCCAGAATTGCTGAAACCGAAAAATTTCCTCATGTTACATATTTTTTTGATGGTGAATATGCTGGAAAAATCCCAAAATGCAATACGTTTAATATTCCATCACCGGATGTTTCAACTTATGATTTAAAACCAGAAATGAGCGCTATAGCAGTTACAAAAAAATGTATTGAGTGCATGGTACAAGATTATGATTTTATTTTAGTTAATTTTGCTAATCCAGATATGGTTGGACATACCGGGGAATATGATGCTGCAGTTAAAGCTTGTATGGCGGTGGACTTATGCCTAGCCAAATTAATAGAAAAGGCTGATGAAAATTTTTATAAAGTGATAATCTTGGCGGATCACGGTAATGTTGAAATTATGTTGGATGAAAATGATAATAAAATTACTACTCATACTTTATCAAAAGTTCCTTTCATTATAGTAGACAAAAATATCTCTTTAAAAGAGGAGGGGGACCTTACAATGGTTGCGCCGACCATATTAGAATACATGGATATAGCAGTCCCAGAAGAAATGAAGGAAACAGATAATTTATTTGAATAAAGTATTAACTAAATAAGAAAAATATGATATATATAATATAGTGAGGAGTAAAGGTGGTAAAGTGGAAAAAGAGAATATTTTAGCAGAAGAAGTTAAAGCTAAAAGTGGCTATACGATTTCGTTGGTTATTGTAGCATGTATAATATTGTTATTAATTGGGGTTGGTTGTTATTTTTATTTAAATTTTGGCGAATCGAGAAACCCCTACATTAATATAATTGATTTATTATCTAATGAAGTTATCGAAGTTATAGAAGAATCCGAAAAAAGATTAAACAAACCGCTTCAAAGCGAATCTGATGTTTCATTTGAATTAAATAGTGATTCTCCAGAATTTAGTGAGATTGCTAATATTTTAAATAAGCTTAACTTAAAGGTGAACATGCAAGTGGATATGAATTCAAAAACAGCAAATATGAATTTAGGCGTATTGTATAATAAAGAAAATATGGTTAATGCCGATTTAATTTTAGATAGCACAGATGTTTATGCTAATTTAAATGAATTATATGATAAAAAAATCAAAATTAGTGCTGATGGTGTTGAAGAAATTTGTGGAATGTATGATTATGCATCATATAAAATAATAGTAGAAGAATTTACCAATATATTAAAAAATAATTTAAAAGAAGAATATTTTGTTTCAAAGAAAGAAACTATTGAAGTTTTGGGAAAAAAAATAAAGGCAACAAAACATTCGATGACATTGAATGGTGTTGACATTTATGATTTGGAGCAACGCATATTAAGTGAGATTGAAACAAAAGAAAATTTAATGGAAGCATTAGTTAATGTAAGTGGCATGACTGCAGAAGAAATTAAAGATTCTTTAGCAACTGCAAAAGAAGAACTTATAGTAGATGAAAATAAAATAATAGTTTTTGAAATTTATCTTAATAGAAGGAATGTAGAAAAATTTTCGGTTAAAGAAGATGAAGAAGAATTGTTATCGTTAAATAAATTAAAAGAAAATGAGTTTGAAATATTAATAAAAGAAGATGAAGAAATTATTTCTCTTGGCAGCGTTATATTAAATGATGACGAAATTAAATTGGTAATTGACTACGAAGAGTTGTCGATTACTTGTGAAAAGTCTGATACGTCAGCTTATTTAAAAGCAGAAGCAGAAGACAATGTTGTAGAGATCAAAACGAATATAAATGATAATAATGTAAATGGTTATATTAGAATAGTAAGCACAGCAGATGATATGGATTTAAAAGTTAATTTCAAGAATGGTGTTAAAGAAATAGATCAAGTTGATAGTGTGAATGTTAATAATTATATTGAGTTAGAACAAATGACAGATGATGATTATACTTCAATTATGGAAGCATTATATCAAAATAATGCAGTAATGACATTAATGCAAGATGTAATGTCGTCGAGTATATTGAATAACACTTATTAAAAAATTTCGTATATTTACGGAATTTTTCTTTTTTAAAAAAGTAATTTTAGTCTTGCAAATCATATAATTAGTATGTTATAATCATATTCGTATGACTGCGAAGATACGCGAGGTTGCTGATACACTAGGGAAAGTTGGTAAATGTTTTTCTAGTTAACCCAGGTAATTCGGGTGGAGCAAGTCTATACTAGATATAGGCGAAAGGAGGACATAGAAATGTCAAATAGTAAAGTAAGAATCAACTTAAAAGCTTACGACCATAGGTTATTAGATGTGGCTGCAAGTAAAATTGTTGAAACTGTAAAAAGAACTGGTGGAGAAGTTTCTGGTCCAGTACCGCTTCCGACTGAAATAGAGAAGTTTACTGTGCTAAGAGCTGTACACAAATATAAGGATTCTCGTGAACAATTCGAAAGAAGAACTCATAAGAGACTAATTGATATTAAAAATCCTAGCAAGGAAACAATTGATGCTTTAACTCATTTAGATTTACCAAGCGGAGTTGACATCGAAATTAAATTATAATAATAAAAGGAAGGAAAAACAAAATGAAAGGAATCTTAGGACGCAAAGTTGGGATGACTCAAGTATTTACTAAAGATGGCAAATTAATTCCTGTAACAGTTGTTAGTTGCGAGCCAAATGTAGTAATGCAAGTTAAGACTGTTGAAAAAGATGGTTATAATGCTATCCAACTAGGCGTATTCGACAAAAAACAAAACCGTGCTAATAAGGCTGAAATTGGCCATGCACAAAAAGCAAACACTACTCCTAAGCGCTTCTTAAAAGAAATCAAAGATGCTGCCGGAACTTACAATGTAGGGGATAAAGTTGGAGTAGACATTTTCGAAGTGGGTGAAGTTGTTGATGTAACTGGCACTTCAAAAGGTAAAGGAACACAAGGCGTTATTAAAAGACATAATCAATCTCGTGGTCCGATGGGACATGGTTCACATTATCATAGAGGACCAGGTTCAATGGGTACAATGTTACCTAAAAGAGTATTAAAGGGCAAAAAGCTTCCAGGACATATGGGGGTTGATACTGTAACAATTCAAAACTTAGAAATAATTGAAACTAATGCAGTTGAAAATTATATCTTAGTAAGTGGCAATATTCCAGGTGCTAAAAATTCTTTAGTTTATATTAAAGAGGCAGTTAAGAATTCTCGTAAAAGTGATGCAAAGGAAATAATCGCTTATGAAGAAGAAACTGTTGTAGATGCTGTTGAAGCTGTAGAAGAAGTTGCAGAAACTGCTGAAGCAGAAGAAGTGGTTGAAACTAAAGTAGAAACTCCGGAAGAAAGCAAATAGGCTTTAGAAAGGAAATAATATGACAAAGATAAGTGTTAAAAATATAAAAGGCGAAACTGTTAAAGATATTAATCTTGATAGCAAAATCTGGAATATCGAAGTTAATGACGATGCTTTAAAGAAAATGATTAGATTACAACTTGATAGTATGCGTCAAGGAACTCGTAAAACTAAAACAAGAAGCGAGGTATCTGGTGGTGGAAGAAAACCATGGAAACAAAAAGGTACTGGACGTGCTCGTCAAGGTAGTATAAGAGCTACTCAATGGCGCGGAGGTGGAATTGCGTTTGGAGTAAATCCTAGAAATTTCACATTTAAGATTAACAAGAAAGAAAGAGTATTAGCATTAAAAACAGCTTTAACTTATAAAAATGTTGAAAAAGCTTTAGTTGTTTTAGATAGTGTTAAATTAGATACTCTTAAAACTAAAGAAATTGTTAACATTTTAAATACTTTAGAATTAAATGGAAAAATTTTATTTATAACTAAAGAAGAAAATGAAAACTTATATATGGCTACAAGAAATTTGGGTAATGTACTAGTTCTTATGGCTGATGAAATTAATTGCTACGACATAGTTAATGCTGATGTACTTGTTGCAGAAGAAGAAGCAATTAAGACTATTGAGGAGGTGCTTAAATAATGAAACATTACAGTGATATTATTATGGCGCCAGTTATTACTGAAAAATCTATGGCTGATAGACAAAACAACGTTTATACATTTAAAGTTGCAAAAGATGCTACTAAAGATGAAATTAAATTTGCTGTAGAAGAAGCATTTAAAGTTAGTGTTAAGAAAGTTAATACATTAAATACAAAAGCTAAAAGACGTAGAGTTGGAAAATACGCAGGAAAGACTAAAACTTACAAAAAAGCAATAGTTACTCTTGCTGAAGGCTCTTCAATAGATTTATAGGAGGAAATAAAATATGGCAATAAAACATTATAAACCTACGACGAATGGACGTAGAGGGATGACTACTCTTCAAAATGAAGAAATTACTATTAAAAATGCTCCTACTAAATCATTACTAAAAAAAGTAAATAAAACTGGTGGAAGAAATAATCAAGGTAAGATGACTGTTCGTCACGTTGGTGGTGGAGAGAAAAGAAAATATCGTGTTATTGATTTCAAAAGAAATAAAGTTGGAGTTACAGGTCGTGTAGCAACAATTGAATACGATCCAAATAGAAATGCAAATATTGCATTGATTAATTATCGTGACGGAGAAAAAAGATATATTATTTCTCCAAGCGGTTTAAAAGTAAATATGATTATTGAAAATGGTGAAAATGCCGACATTAAAGTTGGAAATGCATTACCACTTCAAAATATACCTGTTGGTACTATGGTTCATTGTATTGAATTAAAACCTGGTAAAGGTGCAGAGTTATGTCGTGCTGCAGGTACTAGCGCACAAATTCTTGGAAGAGAAGGAAAATATGTGTTAGTAAGATTACAATCTGGGGAAACTAGAAAAATATTAGGAACTTGTATTGCAACAATAGGTGTTGTTGGAAATGAAGATGCTAACTTAGTTAATTTAGGTAAAGCTGGACGTAAACGTCATATGGGTGTTAGACCTACTAATAGAGGTAGCGTAATGAACCCTAACGATCACCCTCATGGTGGTGGAGAAGGACGTGCGCCTATTGGTCGTAAGAGTCCTATGACTCCTTGGGGTAAACCTGCCCTTGGTCATAAAACTCGTAAATCTAAAAAAGCTTCTGAAAAATTAATTGTAAGTAGGAAGAGTAAATAGGAGGATAATATGGCAAGAAGTTTAAAAAAAGGACCTTATGTTGAAGAATCATTATTAAAAAAGGTTCAAAAATTAAATTCAGAAAATAAAAAGACAGTTATTAAAACTTGGTCAAGAAGAAGTACTATTTATCCTGATTTTGTAGGACATACAATAGCAGTTCATAATGGTAAAGATTTTATACCAGTTTATATAACAGAAGAAATGGTTGGTCATAAACTAGGTGAGTTTGCATTAACTCGTAAGTTTACTGGTCATGCTGGTGGAGGTAAATAATGGAAGCTTATGCAATACATAAAGGTGCTATAATTAAACCTCGTCTAGCTAGAATGACAATGGATCTAGTTAGAGGTAAAGATGTAGCAATGGCAAGAAATATACTTGAAACCACTAATACAAAGGCAAGTAGATTAATACTTAAAGTATTAAATTCTGCTGTAGCTAATGCAGTTAACAATAACGGATGCAAAGAAGATGAATTAGTAATTAAAGAGTGTTTCGTGAATCCTGGAACAGTTCTTAAAAGAATTCAATTTGCAAGCCGCGGTAATGTTGATAGACATGATAAAAGAACAAGCCATATCAAAGTAGTTGTTACTGATAATAAAGTTATGGAAGGAGAAAACGCGTAATGGGACAAAAAGTTAATCCTGTCGGATACCGTTTAGGTGTTAATAAAGACTGGGAATCACGTTGGTATGCTAAAGGGGATTATGCTGATAAATTAAATAAAGATATCAAAATTCGTGAATATATCTTAACTAACCTAAAAGATGCAGCAATCTCTTCTGTAATTATTGAAAGAAAGAAAAATAGAGCAGATGTTACAATTAGAACTGCTAAACCAGGTGTTATTATTGGTCGCGGCGGTGAAGATATCGAAAAACTACGTAAAAAAGTAGCTAAGCTTGTTAATGAAGAAGTATTTATTAACATTTTAGAAGAAAAAAATCCTAATTTAAATGCTAAATTAGTTGCTGATAATATTGCAATGCAAATTGAAAACAGAGCACCATTTAGATCAGCTCAAAAAAGAGCAATAAGGGATACTATGAAGGCTGGAGCTAAAGGTATTAAAACATTAGTATCTGGAAGATTAAATGGTGTTGAAATGGCTCGTAGCGAAGGATATACAGAAGGAACAGTTCCTTTACATACTATCAGAGCTGATATAGATTATGCGCAAAGTGAAGCTAATACTACTTATGGAAAAATTGGGGTTAAGGTATGGATTTATAAAGATGAAATCTTACCAGCAAAAAGATTAAACAAAAAGGAGGCGACTAACCATGTTGATGCCAAAAAGGACTAAATATAGAAAGTCGCATAGATTAACATATGATGGTCGTGCAAAAGGAAATACTACTGTAACAAAAGGTGAGTTTGGACTTTTAGCATGTGAAGGTGCTTGGATAAGTGCTCGCCAAATTGAAGCTGCTCGTATTGCGATGACTCGTTATATGAAACGTGGAGGAAAAGTTTATATTAACATTTTCCCTCATCTACCTTTAACTAAAAAACCTTTAGAAACACGTCAAGGTAAAGGTAAAGGTGGCGTAGAACAATATGTTGCCGTAGTTAAAGAAGGTAAAATTATGTTTGAAATTAGTGATGTTGATGAAGCAATTGCTAGAGAAGCATTTAGACTTGCTTCACACAAATTACCAATCAAATGTAAATTTGTTAAGAAGGATGGTGAATAATAGTGGATATTAAAGAAATTAGAAAGTTATCTGATACAGATTTAAAAACTAAAATTAGAGAAACTAAAGAAGAATTATTCACAAAAAGAATGCAACAAGCGAATGGTACATTAGAAAAACCAACAGAACTTAGAACACTAAGAAAAAATGTTGCAAAAATGAAAACTATCTTAAAAGAAAGAGAATTAGACGGAGGTAATAAATAATGGCTAAAAGAGTTCAAGAATTAATTGGTAAAGTTGTAAGTAATAAATGCGATAAGACTATAACTGTTTTAGTTGAAACTTACAAACGTCATCCTTTATACAATAAACGTGTTAAGTATTCTAAAAAGTATGCTGCACATGATGTAAATAACGAAGCTAATATAGGAGATACAGTTAGAATAAGAATGACTAAGCCTATTTCTAGAACAAAGAAATACGAATTAGTTGAAGTTATTCAAAAAGCTGTTATTCTTTAGGAGGTATAACTTATGGTAATGCAAGAAACAAGATTAAAAGTTGCTGACAATACTGGCGCTCGTGAATTATTAGTAATTAAAGTATTGGGCGGAAGTAAAGTTAAAAGCGGAAACATTGGTGATGTTGTCGTTGGAACTGTTAAAAAAGCTATTCCAAATAGTAATATGCCTAAAGGAAAAGTAGTAAAAGCAGTTATAGTAAGAACTGTTGAAGGCGTTCGTCGTAATGATGGGTCTTATATTAAATTTGATGATAATGCTTGCGTAATAATTAAAGATGATAAGTCTCCAATTGGTACAAGAGTATTAGGACCAGTAGCTAGAGAATTAAGAGAAAAAGATTACATGAAGATTATATCTTTAGCTCCTGAGGTTTTATAGGAGGAAATATGAAAATAAAAGTAAATGACAATGTTTTAGTTATTGCTGGTAAAGATAAAGGTAAAACTGGTAAAGTACTTAAAACTTTAAGAGATTTAGATAAAGTTGTTGTTGAAGGTATAAATATTTCTAAAAGACATACAAAACCTAGAACAAATAATGATAAGGGTGGTATTTTTGAAATTGAAATGCCAATTCATGTATCAAATGTAAAAAAAGTAGAAGAAGCTAAAAAAGAAGCAAAGAAATCTACAAAGAAAGCTAGTAAGTAGGTGAATTTATGAGTAATTTTAAAGAACTATATGAATCAAAAATTAAAATTGATTTAATGAAAGAATTTAATTACAAAAGTGTAATGCAAGTTCCTAAATTAGAAAAAATTGTTATTAATATGGGTGTTGGTGAAGGATGTCATGATGACAAATTTATTGATGCTGCTCAAAAAGATTTAGAATTAATAGCTGGTCAAAAGGCTGTTGTAACTAAAGCTCGTAAATCAATCGCTGGTTTTAAATTAAGAGAAGGACAACCTGTTGGTGTTAAAGTAACATTAAGAGGAGAAAACATGTATAATTTCATGGAAAAATTAATTAAAATTAGTATCCCTCGTATAAGAGATTTCCGTGGTATAAACGCTAATGCCTTTGACGGTCATGGGAACTATACATTGGGTATTAAAGAACAACTAATTTTTCCAGAAATAGAATATGATAATGTTTATAAAATTCGTGGTATGGATATTGTAATCGTTACTACAGCAAATAGTAATGACGAGGCTCGTGCATTACTAAAGGCATTTGGAATGCCATTTAAAGGTTAGGTGTAAATATGGCTAAGAAAAGTATGGTAGTTAAAAATAGCAGAAAACAAAAGTTTTCTACTAGAGAATATACAAGATGTGAAAGATGTGGACGTCCACATGCAGTTCTAAGCAAATTCAAATTATGTCGTATTTGTTTTAGAGAATTAGCGAACAGAGGCCAAATACCTGGCGTAAAGAAATCAAGTTGGTAAGAAGGAGGAACAAAATGTTTGTACAAGATAAAATAGCAGATATGTTAACTCGTATTCGTAATGCTAATATCATGAGATATGCAACTGTTGAAGTAGTTGGAACTAAAATGACATTAGGTATTGCCGAAATATTAAAAAGAGAAGGTTACATAGCAGATTTTAATTATGAAAAAAGTACTAAAGGTGATAAATTGACTTTAACACTTAAGTATAGTGCTAAAAAAGAAAGAGTTATTACTGGATTAAAAAGAATTAGTAAATCTGGTTTGCGTGTATATGCTAAAGCTGATGAAGTTCCTCGTGTTCTTAACGGCTTGGGTATTGCAATTATTTCTACTTCTCAAGGTTTAATGACTGATAAAGAAGCTAGAAGTGCTAAGTTAGGAGGCGAAGTCCTTGCCTATATTTGGTAAGTAATTATGAGTAGAATCGGAAATAGAAAATTAAATATACCAGAAGGTGTAACAGTTACAGTTGAAGAAAATTTAGTTACTATTAAAGGTACTAAAGGTGAACTTAAATTAAATGTTAATCCTTTAGTAGAAGTAACAGTTTCAGACAATACTTTAGTGACTACTCAAAGAAAAGAGTCAAAAGAAGCTAATATGATGCAAGGTACAACAAATTCATTAATAAATGGAATGCTTACTGGTGTGTCTGCTGGTTTTGAAAAAGGATTAGAAGCTGTTGGTGTAGGATATCGTTTCAATGTTCAAGGAAACAAAGTAGTTGTAAGTGCTGGTTACTCTCATCCAGTAGAAATGGTAATTCCAGAAGGACTTTCAGTTGAACTTGTAAGTAACACTGAAATTACAGTTAAAGGAACTGATAAACAAAGAGTATCAGAATTTGCAGCAAATATTAGAAAAGTAAGAGAACCAGAACCATATAAAGGTAAAGGTATTCGTTACAAAGGCGAATTTGTTCGTCGTAAAGAAGGAAAGAAAGCGGCTTAAGGAGGTAAAATATGATAAGAAAAGAATCAAGAAATGAAACTCGTTTAATTAGACATAAAAGAGTAAGAAAAAATATCAGTGGTACTAAAGAAATGCCTAGACTTAACGTATTCCGTTCAAATAATGGAATTTATGCTCAAGTTATTGACGATGCAACTGGTACTACATTAGTAAGCTCTTCAAGTCGTAGTCTTAAACTATCTAATGGAGGTAATATTGATGCAGCTAAATTAGTTGGTAAAGATATTGCTGAAAAATGTAAAAAAGCGAAAATTAACAAAGTAGTTTTTGACCGTGGTGGTTACTTATATCATGGTCGTGTAAGTGCTTTAGCAGATGCTGCTAGAGAAGCAGGATTAGAGATATAAGGAGGACGTATGGATAAGAAAGTTGTTAGAAAAAATAATGATGCTAAGAAAAACTTATTAGAAGAAAAAGTTATATCTATATCTAAGGTAACAAAAGTTACTAAAGGTGGTAGACATTTTCGTTTCAAAGCAGATGTAGCAGTCGGAAATAGAAAAGGTCTAGTAGGTATTGGTACTGGAAAAGCTAATGAAGTTTCTGAAGCAATCAAAAAAGCAATTCAAGCTGCTAATAAAAACGTTGTAAAAATATCTTTAATTGATAATAGAACTATACCTCATGAAGAAACTGGTAAAGTTGGTAGAAGTATAGTATTAGTAAAACCTGCAAAAGAAGGTCGCGGAATTATTGCTGGTGGAGCAGCTCGTGCTGTTTTAGAACTAGCTGGTGTAAAAGATATAGTTGCTAAGAGTTTAGGAGCAAACACTCAAATAAATGTTGCTAAAGCTACATTAGAAGCTTTACAAGCTCAAAGAACTCCAGAACATATTGCAGAATTACGTGGCAAAAAAGTGGAGGAATTATAATATGAGATTAGAAAATTTACCAAAATCTAAAGAAACAAAAAGTATAAAAAGAGTTGGTAGAGGTCCAGGATCTGGAATGGGTAAAACATCAACTCGTGGAGAAAATGGTCAAAAATCTAGAAGTGGTGCATCAATTCCTGCATGGTTCCAAGGTGGTCAATCTCCATTATATAGAAGACTTCCAAAAAGAGGATTTAACAATGCAAGATTTAGAAGTGAATTTGCAACAATTAATCTTGACGCATTAAATAAATTCTTTAATGATGGTGATGTAGTAACGCCAGAAATCTTAAAAGAAAGAGGAATAATAAAGAACAGTTTGTGTGGTATTAAAGTATTAGCTAATGGTAATTTAGATAAAAAATTAACTATTAAAGCACACAGATTTTCAAGTAAGGCTGTAACTAAAATAGAAGACGCCGGTGGCAAAGCTGAGGTGATTTAGATGTTTCGTGGGTTTTCCCAACTTTTTAATAAATCTAATAAAGATTTAAGAAAAAGAATATATTTTACTTTAGCTTGTTTAGGCTTGTTCTGTTTGGGAACAACTGTTACGATACCTTGGGCTTCTAGAATATACCAAGATCTTCATTTTTTAGAAATATTTAATTTGATGAGTGGTGGCGGTTTACAAAATTTTTCAATTTTTGCTTTAGGAGTTTCTCCTTACATAACTGCTTCCATTATAACTCAATTATTACAAATGGATATTATTCCATATTTTAAAGAATTGAAAGATCAAGGTTATGTTGGAAGACAAAAAATAAATAAAATCACAAGATATTTAGCGATAGTACTTGCATTTGTTCAAGCATATGCCTTATGTATTTTCTATATGAAATCCATGGGTACTATGGAAATGATTAAAACAGCATTGGTAATGACTGCTGGAACAAGTTTCTGTTTGTGGTTAGGTGATCAAATTACTAAAAAAGGTATTGGTAATGGATCATCTATGATAATACTAGCAGGTATCATTCAAAGTATGCCTGGAATATTCACTGGAGCATATAATTCATTTATAAATGGAGAATTTGCTTTGGGATTAGGCATTACATTATTCATAGTATATATCTTAATTTATATTTTAGTATTAGTTGGAATAATTTATATTCAACTTGCTGAAAGAAGAATTCCAATTCAATACGCTAATAGAACTACTAGTGCATATGGTGCCCAACAAAGTTATTTACCTATAAAAATCAATTCAGCAGGAGTTATACCAGTAATATTCGCTCAAATATTACTTACTGTACCTTCTACTATTGTTGCTTTTACCGGTAATGAGGCTGCTATTAATTTTGTAAATAATTATATTGTTTATACTTCTAATACAGGTCTTATACTTTATTTAATTCTTATTTTATTCTTTGGATATTTTTATACATTTATGGTAATGAATCCAGATGAAATGAGTAAGAACTTAAATGAAAGAGGAGGATATATTCCAGGAATCAGACCAGGAGAAGACACTTCTAAATATATTAGTTCATCAATTAGTAAGCTTACAATTGTTGGTAGTATATTCTTAATGATTATAGCAGTACTTCCAGTGCTAATTAGCAAGTTCTCAGGATTGCCTAGTACCGTTACTATTGGCGGAACTGGACTTTTAATTGTAGTAGGTGTCGCTATTGAAACTTATAAGCAAATTGAAAGTAGTTTACTTGCAAGAAGTTATAAAGAAAAGAGAAAAAGAATAAGATGAAAAATCTAGTTTTATATGCTCCGCCAGCTGCTGGTAAAGGAACGCAATGTGAGTTACTAGCACAAAATTTTGGATATAAAATTTTATCAATAGGTCAAATTTTACGTAATGCGCGTTCTAGGGAATCCGAAGTTGGTAGAATTATTATTGAAACTCAAGATAAGGGGATATTAACACCAGACAATATAGTTGCAACTGTGTTAAATGATGAATTAAAAAAATATCAGGGCAATCATATTATAATTGATGGTTATCCAAGGAATATAGAACAAGCGAAATTGTTAGATTCGATATTTGATAATTATTTAGTAATTAATTTAAGTATTGATAGAGAATTTGCTAAAAAGCGCACATTAGGGAGAATAAATTGTAAAGGATGTAACAAAGTTTATAATATTTTCTTTGAAGACATGAGTCCTAAAATTGAAGGTAAATGTGATATTTGTGGTGCAGAATTAAAAAGTCGAACTGATGATAATGAAAATTCATTTAATGTTAGATATGATGTATATGAACAAAATGCACCTGAAATATTAGAATATTATGAAAGAAAAGGTATTTTAAACATAGTTGATTGTTCTGTCACTAAAGAAGAAATTTATTCAAAAATTGTAGAAATAATAAAGGGCATATAAAATGATAAGTATTAAAAGTAAAAGAGAAATAGAATTAATGAAACATGCTGGACATATAAATTATTTAACGCATTTAGAAGTTGCTAAAAATATAAAAGCTGGAATTTCTACTAAAGCATTAAATGATATAGCGCATAAATTTATTTTAGATAATGATTGCAAGCCTTCGTTTTTGAATTACGAAGGCTATCCAGCTAGTATTTGTATTTCCGTTAATGACGAGGTAGTACATGGTATCCCTTCTAAGAGAAAACTTAAAGATGGTGATGTAGTATCTGTGGACATTGGCGTTGAATATAAAGGATATCATTCAGATTCCGCTAATACATATATAGTCGGACATGCATCAAAAGAAATCGAAGATTTAGTTGAAAACACTAAAAAATCTTTATACGAAGGCTTGAGTGTTATCAAAGATGGTGTTAAAATAAGTGATATTGGGAGCAAAATTGAAAGTTTTGCAAAAAATAGCAACTTAGGAGTTGTTCGTGAATTAGTAGGACATGGAGTTGGATCAAGTATTCATGAAGATCCAGATGTACCAAATTACTATACGAATGATAATACAAGATTAAGAAGTGGAATGGTAATTGCTGTTGAACCTATGTTAAATTTGGGATCTCGCCATATATATATGGAAGAAGATGAGTGGACAATAAAAACAGAAGATGGTTTACCTAGTGCTCATTTTGAACATACAGTATTAGTTACCAAAGATGGATATGTGATATTAACAGGAGAGTGAGAAAATTGGCAGAATCCAAAAAGAATGTTGATTCTAAAAAGAATGATAAGATTGAAGTAGAAGGCAAAGTTATAGAAGTTTTAAAAGGTTCAGATTACCTAGTAGAACTTCCAAACGGACATACTGTAAAAGCCTACGTTTCTGGTAAAATGCGCATTAACATGATACGTATTCTACCAGGTGATACAGTTACAGTACAATTGTCGCCTTACGATTTAACACGTGGGATAATAACATGGAACAAAAGATAATGGAGGGAATTTATGAAAGTTAGACCATCAGTAAAAAAAATATGTAAAAAATGTAAAATAATTAGAAGAAACGGCAAAGTTATGGTTATCTGTGATAATCCTAAACATAAGCAAGTTCAAGGTTAGGAGGAAATTATGGCAAGAATTAAGAATATTGATTTACCAGGTGAAAAACATACTTGTATAGGACTTACTGCTATTTATGGTATAGGTCGTCCACTTGCAAAAACAATTTGTAAGGATGCAAAAGTAGATGAAACAAAAAAAATAAAAGATTTAACAGAGGATGAAATTACAGCATTACGTAAAGAAGTTGATAAATATGTAGTTGAAGGAGATTTACGTAGAGATGTTCAAATGAGCATTAAAAACAAAATGGAAATCAACTGTTATGAAGGTGTTAGACATAAAAAAGGTTTACCAGTAAGAGGACAAAGAACTAGTAGAAATGCTAAAACTCGTAAAGGTAAAGGAAAAGTTGTAGCTAACAAGAAAAAGGTTGGAAAGTAGAGGTTAACTTATGGCATATAATAGAAGAAAAAGAAAAATTAAGAAGAATATTCCAGAAGCTGTTGCTCATATCCATTCAACATACAATAACACAATAGTTACTATTAGTGATAAAGATGGAAATGCTATTAGTTGGTCAAGTGCTGGAAGAATAGGTTACCTTGGTTCAAAAAAGAAAACTCCATTTGCTGCTGGACTTACAGCTGAGGCTGCCGCTGCTGCTGCAATTGAACAAGGTGTTAAAAAAGTTGAAGTATATGTTAAAGGTTTAGGGCCAGGACGTGAAAATGCAATTAGATCACTTCAAAGTGCTGGATTAGAAGTTACAAGCATTATTGATGAAACTCCAATTCCTCACAATGGATGTCGTCCACCTAAAAGACCTAGAAATTAACTTTAAGAAAGGAATATTGTATTATGATAAAATTTGAAAAACCAGAATACAAAATTACTGAATACATCGAAAGCAATCATTTTGGAAAATTTGAAATTGATCCGTTAGAAAGAGGATTTGGAACTACAATAGGAAATGCATTACGTAGAGTACTATTATCTAGTTTACCAGGAAGTGCTGTAACAAGCATTAAGATTGATGGAGTTTTACATGAATTTCAAAAAATCGAAGGAGTAGTTGAAGACGTTACTGCAATCGTTTTAGCAGTTAAGAATTTAGTTGTTAAAAATCATTCAAATGAAATGAAAACAATTAGATTATATGCTGATACTGAAGGGCCAGTTACTGCTGGTATGATTGAAAAAGACGCTGACGTAGAGATTATTAATTCTGATCTAGTTATTTGTAACTTAGTTAGTGGTGGAAAAATTGATATTGAAATGACTGTTGAAAATGGTCGTGGATATGTTGATGCAAAAGAAAATAAAAAGAGACTAGAGGATGCAAAAGTTGGTACTATTGCTATTGACTCTTCATATTCTCCTATAGAACTTGTGAAATACGAAGTTGTAGATACTCGTGTTGGGCAAAATGAAAATTATGATAAATTAATTATGGAAGTTTCTACTAATGGTAGCATAACCCCAGAAGAGGCACTTTCGTTAGCTGCTAAAATCTTAGTTGAACATTTCAACATTGTAGCAGACTTAAATGCTATTAGTGATTTTTCCGGGTTAATGCAAGAAAAGAAAGTAGATACAATTACTAAAACACTTGAAACTCCAATTGAAGAAGTTGAATTCAGTGTCAGAGCATATAATTGTTTAAAGAGAGCTGGTATACATACAGTTCAAGATTTAGTTGATAAAAGAGAAGTAGAAGTTACTAAGATTAGAAACTTAGGCAAGAAATCTTTAAAAGAAGTTCTTGATAAAGTTGCTGATTTAGGACTTACATTTAAGGAGTAATGGATTATGGCATACAGAAAATTAGGAAGAGAAACACGTATAAGAAGAAGCATTTTAGCAGGATTAACTAAAGATGTTATAATGCATGAATCTGTTGTTACAACTGAAGCAAGAGCTAAAGAAGTACGTAAATTTGTTGATAAAATGATTACTTACGGAAAAAGGGGAACATTAGTATCTCGTCGTAAAGCATTAGCATTTTTACATAATGACAAAGATGTTACTAATAAAATCTTTAATGAACTTGCGAAAAGATATGAAACTCGTAATGGTGGATACACAAGACTAATTAAATTAAGTGAACGCCGTGGCGATGATGCTTTAGAAGTTAAAATTGAATTAGTATAAAAATAAACAAAGAACCATTAAAGGTTCTTTGTTTATTTAATTTATTGATTATATGCAATATACTTTAGTTAAAGAAATAAAATTGATTATTAATAAAAAAGTAGAGAATATTTATAATGTACATCATTGGGGTTTACATCATATATATTAACTACTTTTTTTAGTATAATTTTTTTTAAATAGATATTTAATATATTAATCCTTTCTTTTTAACTTTTTTATATACAATAAATATGATACTTAAAACACTAATTATTATAATTATATTTTTTAGAATTGTCCAAAAGTTGTTTTCTTTTTTTTCATTATAAACTACTTGGTCCATATCACTGTATTTTCTTTGAATTTTATATTTTATATTAGTATTATTTTTGTTCTGTTGATTAATTTCCCATAAATATTTATTTTTTGTTTTATTACCATTAGAATATAAAACTGGATGTTTTGTACTAATACTAATTTTTAATGTTTTGTCTTCTAGACAGTAAAATTTCCCGCTTAAACTTAGTTCTAAATAATCATTTGTACTATTAATTTTGTATTTTTCAAAACAATTAATAATATAATTTGAGTTTATGAAATCATTTTCTTTATAATTATAATTTAAAGATACTAAAACAAAGTTTTTCTTGTTTTTAATAGTTTTATTATAAAAGTAAGAGTGGTTTGAATGAATTGGTTCCTGATTTTCATATAATAAGCTATATTCCATATTTGTGCTTGAGTCATATTTATTTTGCAATGCAATATCATATGCATTATTTTGTAGCACAATATCAATTTTTTCTTGAAAATAATAAGATATATCTAAATTATAGTAAATTATATTAATATCTTTATTACTATAGCCCATACAAAAAACCATTCCAAGCATTATAATAAATATTTTTTTCATTTTAACCCCTTTCTTCAAATGCCCAAGCGCCTTTCCAACCACAATTATTACTATCTGCGCAACGATTTTTGTTATTGTATGTTTTTTCAAACAACTCTTTCGGAGTGTAACATCCATTTTTCTTTTTATTTCCAACATCATATAAATAAACTTGCGAAGAATTACAAGTACTATGTTGTCCTAATGCTACATAATGACCAGGTATATACAGTATTACTCCCTTTCCTTCTTTTACTTTGCTTAAAATTATATTTCCTTTTGATTCATTATAGGTTTTATCATATGAGTTACTAAATAATTTTGTTACTGATATATTAAGATATTCTAATAATTTTTTATTTGTGAAATAAGAGTATGATAAGCCACCGTTACTACGGGTATTATTGCATATCCAACTAGCTACAATATTTGGAGTGTATTTTTTTGATGAGAAAGTGCTAGCCATAACTGCTAGAGATGTTGCTCCACAGCCTGATGAGCAAAGTGTATTTTCGTTTTTACAAAAAGGTGTGGATCCCCATGAAGAGTTGCATTGATTATAATAAACTAATTCATTAGCATATTTTGTAATTGGATAGGTAGTATTATTATCAGGAGTTTCTATTACTATATTTTGAGATGATATAACTTGGCAAGATAATAATTGTTCTGACCATTTTAAATTTTCTCCGTTGCATTCTTTTATAGCTTGTTCCTTTTTATCTTCAAATTCTTTTTCCGTAATATTTAAGCATGATGTTAAATTGGTACTATTTGAAGGTATTAGAAAAGAAATTATACTAACCATTAAAGTAGGAAGTAAAATAACCACTATTGCTGCAATTACTCTTTTTACCGCATTTGTACAACTTTTTTTAATTGCAACATCATCGTTTGCAATTGAACTTTTCCCAAAGTCAATCACCGTTATAATTATTAATATTACAGGTAATATATACATAATTAAATTGAAAATTTTTTTAATAAGTAACATAATCCTTAATATATTTAAATTATTACAAAATTGTGTTGCAAATAATAAATTTAACATTTTCCACCTCACATTAATTATATTATATAAGTAATTACAATTATTAGCAAGAAAATGGCTTATTTTAATATTGATTAATTAAAACATAAAAAGACATATGTATTTTAGTTATTAAATAATAATTTTTTTGATAAATGTATATTTAATATTTTGCATTTTATTAAAAATACATTTATCTGTACTTTAATTCAAATTTTTATAATATTTATTAATGATTCTAGAGTAGTGGCTAAATTTTTAGATTCATCTAAACCAGTACATTTTAAGTAATATAGTATTAATAAGTATTAGATTTTAAATTGCTATCGCTGTACCTTTAAATAATCCAGAGTTTTCCATAATTTATCCATTATACTCAAATTACATCAAAATAATATTATTTAATATTTTGTTATTTTGTTCTACAATAATTGTACTTTATATGTTAAAATATTAATTAGTGGAAATATATAAAAATAGAGGTGTGTTATGGCTAAAGTTATTTCATTAGTTAATCAAAAGGGTGGCGTTGGAAAAACTACAACAAGTATTAATCTTGCTGCAGCATTAGGAAAAGAAGGCAAAAAGGTTTTATTAATAGATTTAGATCCGCAAAGTAATGCTACAACGGGTCTTGGTTTAAATTCTAATGATTTTGAACATGACATTTATGAAGTTATTACTGGTAAATGTACAATAGAAGAAGGTATAAAAAAGACTAAATTTGAAAATTTAGCCATAGTGCCTTCAACATTAAATTTAGCAGGTGTTGATGTGGAATTTGTTAAAAGAATGTTAGAAGATCAAACATTTAGACAAAACGAACAATTAAAAGATGCAATTAATAAAGTGAGACATATTTTTGATTATGTTATTATAGATTGTCAACCATCATTAGGATTAGGTACCATGAATGCATTAGTAGCTAGCGATTCAGTAATTATTCCTGTTCAATGCGAATTCTTTGCCTTAGATGGAATTACTCAATTATTAAATTCTATTATAATGATACAAAATAGTATGAATCCAACATTAAGAATAGAAGGAGTGTTACTTACAATGTTAGATGGAAGAACTAATATTGGATTAGAAGTAATTGAAGAAATTAGAAAATACTTTAAAGATAAAGTCTTTAACACAATTATTCCAAGATTAGTAAGACTAGTTGAAGCGCCTTCTCATGGTAAACCAATTAATGAATATGATCCTACAAGTAGAGCTACTGAAGCTTATCGTAATTTAGCAAAGGAAGTGATTGGTAGAAATGGAAAATAAGAAAAAAGCTTTAGGAAGAGGTTTAGAGCAATTATTTACTAATAATGTTATTGATTTTGACAACTTTGAAAAAGAAATTGTAACTGAAAATAAAAATGATGTTACTATGATCAAACTTGATGATATTAGAAGTAATCCATATCAACCTAGAAAAACATTTAATGAAGATAGTTTAAGAGAATTAGCTGTATCCATTAAAGAATATGGAGTAGTTCAACCTGTTATTGTAAAAAAAAGTATTAAAGGATACGAGTTAATTGCGGGTGAACGTCGTTGTAAAGCATCAAGACTGGCAGGACTTACTGAAATACCAGCTATTATCAAAGATTTTACTGATCAAGAAATGATGGAAATTGCTTTAATTGAAAATATTCAAAGAGAAGATTTAAATGCAATAGATGAAGCAAAAAGCGTTTTAAATATCATTAAACTAAGAGGTTGGACTCAAGAAGAGTTTGCAGTAAAATTTGGTAAAAGTAGGAGTTATATTACTAATTTAATTGGCCTTTTAAAATTACCTGAAAATATTCAAATGATGTTGATAAATAAAGAGTTATCAACATCGCACGCCAGAGTTCTAAGTAAATTAGAAGATAATACTCAAATAGAGGAATTTGCAGCAAGAATTATAAAAGAAAATTTAAATGTTAGAGAATTAGAACAAATTGTTAGCAATAAAGAGGTAGTAAAAAGAAAACCTATAACAATTCAAGCAAGAGAGCCAAAATTATATATGTATGAAAATATTATAAGTGATAAAATTGGTAATAAAGTTAGAATAAATAAAAATAAAATTGAGATTACATTTGATTCAGTAAAAGATTTAGAAAGAATTATGGAAATATTAAATATTTCTGTTGGAGATGAATAATCTATGGATAAATCCTTTAATTTAAATGACCAAGTAATAATGCGAAAACAACATGCTTGTGGTACTAATTTGTGGACTATAACAAGAATGGGTGTAGATATCAAAATTAAGTGTAATAATTGTGGTAGAGAAATAATGATGGATAGGTTAGAATTCCAAAAAAAGCTTAAGAAGGTGCTGAAAAATGAAGAGATTAAAGAAGTCTAGACAAGGCCTACATCCACTTATGACGTATGTTTTACTTATTTTAGGAGCAGTAGTTCTAAGTGGTTTTTTAAAAGTTTTAGATACACAAGCAACATTTTATAAAATAAATAGAGTTACATTTGAGTTATTACCAGAGACTGAAATTGTTAAATCATTATTTAATTTAAGTGGCTTAAAGTATATTTTTACTAATACTGTATCTAACTTTGCTAATTTTACAGTATTATCAAATTTAATTATTATTCTTATGGGAATTAGTATTATGGATAAGAGTGGTTTTTTACAAACCGCAATTACCTTGACTACTAAAAAGTTAAAGAAAAAAACAGTTACTTTTATATTTGTTTTAATATGCATATTATCAAGTGTGTTTGGAGATTTGTCTTATTTAATATTTATACCTTTAGGAGCGTTACTGTTCTATTATGGAAAAAGAAATCCTGCAATAGGGATAATTTCTTCTTTCGCAGCTTTATCTTGTGGAAGTGGTATCAATATAATATTTACTAGTAGTGACTCAGGATTATTAAGTTATACTAAACTTGCTGCACAAACAATTAATGCTAGTTATACTGATGATTCATTAGCATTTATATTTATTATGATAGCTGCTGTATTCTTAGTAACTTATATAATAACAATTGTTACCGAAAACATAATTGTAAGAAAGCTACCTAAATATGAATTTACAGAAACTGAATTAGAAGAGGATATTGTCACTAGAGGCGAACAAAAAGGAATGGTGTATGCCTGTGGTAGTGCAGTTATATATTTAATTATTTTTATATATAATATTATTCCTGGACTCCCCTTAAGTGGAGCACTTCTAGATAATAGTCAAGTAGCATATATTGATAAATTATTTAGTGTTAATTCTTTCTTTAGTAATGGATTTGTCTTCATTATTACTATATTATTTATAATTTTAGGATTATTTTATGGTATAGGAGTTAAATCAATAAAAAATCATAAAGATTTCTGTGATGATTTAGGGCATTCTTTAGATGGAATTGGTAATGTGTTAGTTATGATATTCCTAGCTTCAGCTTTTATTAGTATATTTAAACAAACTAATATAGGAAATGTTATAGTAGCTTTCGTTGGTGATATTATTGGTAATTCAGGCTTTGTTGGATTGCCATTGATAATATTAGTATTTATTGGGGTTGTCATATGTACGTTATTTGTACCATCACCACAATTAAAGTGGTATATGTTATCTTCTACAGTGGTACCAGTTATGATGCAAGCTGAAATGACACCAGCTTTTGCCCAAATTGTTTTCCGGTTTGCAGAAACTAGTATAATTAATATAACGCCATTGCTTGCTTATTTTATTGTTTATTTAGCATTTTTGGAAAAATATAATCAAAGTGATAAAAAGATTAAATTGTCAGAATCAATAAAATATCAATTACCATACACTTTTATAATTGGACTAACATTATTAATATTATTAGTAATATGGTATATTATTGGAATGCCATTGGGAGTAAATAGTTTCCCAACAATGTAGGAGGTTTTAGAATTGAGTTTAAAAGCAGGAATTGTTGGCTTGCCAAATGTTGGCAAATCAACTTTATTTAATGCCATTACAAAAAAGCATATTTTAGCAGCAAACTATCCGTTTGCTACAATTGAGCCAAATGTTGGTGTTGTCACTGTACCAGATACAAGATTAGATTATTTAGTTAGCTTATATAATCCTAAAAGCATTGTTCCTACAACATTTGAATTCATAGATATTGCAGGACTTGTCAGCGGTGCTAGTAATGGTGAAGGTTTAGGAAACAAATTTCTATCCCATATTAGAGAAGTTGATGCGATTGTTGAAGTAGTAAGATGTTTTGATGATGAAAATATAACTCATGTTGAAGGAAAAACCGACCCAATAAGAGATATCGAAATAATTAATACCGAACTTATATTAGCGGATTTAGAAATTATTTTAAATAGATTAGGTAAAATTGAAAAAAAAGCAGAAACTACTAAAGATAAAGAAGCTTTATTAGAAGTAAATGTATTGAAAAAGGCAAAAGAGAGTTTAGAAAAAAGCATACCTTTAAGATTAATTGAGTTTAATGAAGATGAATTATTAATTTTAAGAAATTTTAATTTTATTACTTTAAAGAGTATAATTTATGTAGCAAATGTTGATGAAGTATCAGCATCAACTGGAGATAATGAATATTCTCTAAAATTAAAAAAATATGCTGAAGAAGATGGCGCATCTGTAGTGGTAATGTGTGCTAAATTAGAAAGCGAACTCGCTGATTTAGACGAAGAAGAAAAGAAAGTGTTTTTACAAGATGTTGGGATTACTAATAGTGGATTAGATAAATTAATATTTGCTACTTATGATTTATTGGGTCTTGCAACCTTCTTTACTTCTGGAACTGATGAATGTAGGGCTTGGACATTTAGAAAAGGAATGAAAGCTCCAGAATGTGCGGGAATTATCCATAGCGATTTTGAAAAAGGTTTTATAAAAGCAGAGATAATGAGTTTTGAAGATTTGCAAATGTCAGGTAGTGAGCTTAAAGTTAAAGAAAATGGAAAATTGCGTTTAGAAGGTAAAGAATATTTAATGCAAGACGGTGACATTTGTTACTTTAGATTCAATGTTTAGAAAGGGGCATAAAAAATGACTTATGGCAGTATAATGGCTAGAATTGCAGAATTAATTCAAAAAGGCCAAAATGGAAAAATTAACGGTATGAGTAATATTGGTTCAGTAAGAGGGTATTCTATTATAGAAGAAGATATTACAGAATTTTCTGAGTTATTAGAATTAGAAAATACATTTTATTTGTTGAATACGGAGGAAACACCAACCCTTAACAATGATGGTCTTTTGAAATTATGTCAGGAAAGAGCAAGTGTAAGTAATGAATATACAAATGATTATCTTGCGTTAATAGAAATTCTAAATAATGCTTACGGGAAAACTGCTAGTGAATTATCAGAACATTTAGGATATTATATACCTAAAGAAAGCATTGTTTCATTTTACAATTTATGTAATAAATTAAAAGTAGGCCCATGTACCATTATTAAAAGTATGACTCCAGAGGTAGCGAAGGGAGCAATAAGCAATTCACTAACAGGTAAAAGACTACAATTTGAAAGAATTAAAAATTATATGTTAAAACATTTTGATTGTGTTGTAGAAAGAGCATCGCTAATTCCAGAGAAAAATAATTCTAGAGATTTTATGGAAATTGTTAGTTTAGGTATAGATGGACTTTTAACTAAAGAAATGGTTGCTTCTCTTAAAGCTCGTTTATCTAAAAGTGATTTTCAAAAATTATTGGATAGATTGGTAGCTTTTAATGTGTTTACTAATAAAGAAATTTTAAGAATTGAATCGCTAGTAAATTCCGGAAAAAAAGAAAGTTTGGATTTAGATGAATTAGTTGTATTTTTAGCAGGTAGAAAACAATTAGAGATAGAATCTTTAAAATATCTAATACCAGAAATAGGTATTTATAATTACCATTATGTTATTGATGAACTGTTTAAGTTAGGGGTAATTAAAATTGATGAGTATATTAAAGTTATAAAAGGTTATCTAAGTGATACTCCTGTGGGTAATATACCTGTAGAGAATTATGTTGGTGTAATTGAAGAATATGCAGGTATCGATCCCAAAAGATAAAGTTTATACATCTTTATCTTTTTTAATATTATCTTTTTGATTTCATATATTTAAATATAGGAAATAATAAAACTATATTGAATTAAATTATTTACTTTTAAAATGTTTTTTGATATACTATTACACGAGTAAATTTATTACTCCTTGCTTCGTATATGAAGCCAAAAGACCATAAGGAGGTGGAAAAAGATGACTAAATATGAAATTATGTTTATTGTTAAAGCTACATTAGAAGAAACTGCTTTAAATAATATTACTAAAGAAGTGCAAAAGCTAATAACAGACAATAATTCAAAAGTTATCGAATTCAAAGACATGGGTAGAAAAAAATTAGCTTATCCAATTAATAAAGAAATAAATGGTTTCTATTATTTAATGAATGTTGAAGCTACAACTGAAGCTATCCAAGAATTCGATAGAAGAGTAAAAATTAATGAAAATATATTAAGACATTTAATATTAAAAACAGAAAGTGAGTAGTACATGAATAAAGTATTATTAGTAGGAAGACTAACAAGGGATCCTGAGTTAAGAACAACACCAAGTGGAATGGCAGTTACAAGATTTACAATTGCTGTTTCACAAAATTTTACAAACAAAAATGGTGAAAGAGGAGCAGATTTCATAAATTGTAGCGCTTGGGGAAGACAAGCAGATAATATTTCAAAATATTGTCATAAAGGTTCCTTGGTATCTGCTGAAGGACGCATAAGAACAAGCAGTTATGATGCTCAAGATGGAACAAAGAGATACACAACAGAGGTTGTATGTGATACAGTTAATTTCTTAAGTTCTAGAAGCGGAAGTTCTGAATCAAGTTCAAGAGATGAATTTATTCCAGACACAAATGATATGCCAGGTATGCCAATGGAAACTGCTGATTTAACAGAAGACCCTTTTAAAAGTTTTGGCGAAGAAATTACTTTAAGTAGTGACGATTTACCATTCTAAAAAGGAGGATTATAAAATGGCAGAATTTTATCGTAAGAAAAAGAAAATATGTCAAATGTGCGCAGGTAAAAGCGTTGATTATAAAGATGTTATGATTATTAACAAATATATTAACGAAAAAGGTAAAATATTACCTAGAAGAGTAACTGGAGCTTGTGCTAAACACCAAAGACATATAGCTGAACAAATTAAATATGCAAGATTTATGGCTTTAATACCATATGTTAAATAAAATTCACAATGTTGTGAATTTTTTTTCATGAAAAAAAGGAAATTAACTACTTAGTGCACTATATATATAGTGTAAGGAGCAGTTTTTGTGCAAACATTAAATGAAGAATTATTAAAAATGATTTTATTAGAAATAAAAAACAACTCTAAGGTTACACAGGTAGAACTTGCTAAAAAATATTTTTATAGCGAGAGAACAATTAGAAGATATTTTAAAGTTTTGAAGAATAGTGGTAAAATAAAATTAATTAATATTGCCAAAAAAAGGGCGTGGAAGATTCTGTGATGATATGTTCAATTTAAATAAATTATATGGTATAATATAATCAACGTTTTAGGAGGAAATTTATGAAAGTGATTTTACTTAAAGATGTTAAAGGAAAAGGAAAAAAAGATGATATCATTGAAGTAAGTGACGGCTATGGAAATAATTATCTAATTAAAAATAAATTAGGAGTTTTATATACTAAGGGGAGTAAAACTATTTTGGATAAAGAATTAAATTTAAGGCAAGAAAAAGAAGCTGCTTTAGTTAGCGAATTAAATGAGATAAAAAAGAAATTAGAAAATACAAATATAAAATTTAAAGTTAACACCGGCAAAGATGGTCGAGTATTTGGTAATGTTTCTACTAAACAAATATGTGATGAATTAAAGAAAAAAGGATATAACATTGACAAAAAATGTATTAAGACAAATAGTAACATAGATTCTTTGGGAGTGCATAAAGTCTTAATCGAATTACATAAAAAAGTTAGTTTCTTTATAAACGTGGTAGTAGATAAGTAGGTGAATAATATGGCTCGTGTAATGCCTTCAAACAAAGAAGCAGAAATGAGTGTTTTAGGAGTAACATTTATTGATAATAGTTTAGTTGATAATATTTGCGAAGAAGTTAATGCAGATATGTTTTTTGATGAGCGAAATAGATTTTTATTCGAGGCAATAAATGAACTTCATAAAAATGGCTTGCCAATTGATGCTGGAATGATAAAAGAAGAACTTGATAAAAAGAAAAGACTTAATGCAGTTGGAGGAATTGAATATATAAGTGAAGTAATTGACTCTGTAATCACTACAGCCAATTTAAGCTACTATATAGAAATCTTAAAAGAGCATTCAACAAGAAGAAACTTAATTAATGCTGCTACAGAAATTGTTACAGAAGCATACGAAGAAGAAAGTGTAACAACGGTATTAGATAACGCAGAAAGAAATATTTTAAATGTTGTCAAAGTAAGAACAGTTAGAGACTTTGTTCCTATTCATGAAATTTTGAGAAGAGCTCAAGCAAAATTAGAGGAATTAGCAAAATCAAAGAAATTAATCACAGGATTAGAAACTGGTTTTTATGACTTTGACAAAATTACAACCGGTTTTCAACCCGGAGAACTAATTATTTTAGCTGCTCGTCCTGGTATGGGTAAAACAGCTTTAGCCTTAAATATGGCGACTTATGCTGCTACTACTACAGATAAGGCAGTAGCAATATTCAACTTAGAAATGCCTGCTGAACAATTGGTAAATAGAATTATTAGTGCTCAAGGCGGTATAGATGCATATAAATTACAAACAGGTCAAATGCAAGAAAGAGATTGGAAAAGATATAATGAGGCAATGAATGAGCTTGCAGAGACAAATCTTTATATTGAAGATAATTCTGGAGTAACGGTTGCTGAAATAAAAGCTAAATGTCGACGTTTGGCTAATATGCCTAAGGGATTAGGATTAGTAGTAATCGACTATTTACAATTAGTAACTACTGGTAATAAAAGAATTGAATCAAGGCAAGTCGAAGTTTCAGAAATTTCTCGTAGTTTAAAAACAATGGCTTTAGAATTAGGCGTTCCAGTAATTGCCCTGTCACAATTATCAAGAAGTGCAGAAAAAAGAGAAAGTAACATGCCAATGTTAGCGGACTTAAGAGAATCTGGTTCTATTGAACAGGATGCAGATATGGTTTTATTTATTAATCGTAAAGATTATTATGAAGCAAAAAAAGATCAAAAAGAGAAAATTGTTCCTGCTGAACTAGTAATTGCAAAACATCGTAAAGGGAGTTTGGGTACTATTGAATTATTATTTGAATTAAATATGAGTGCATTTAGAAGTGTTGCTAATGAAATTAAGGATGAGAATTAATGAAAACTAAAGACAAATTTATAACATTTATATTATGTACAATAGTGCTTTGTATATATGTTGTGGCAAATAGTTATAGTTTAATAGACAAAAAGATAAATAGAGTATATAAAGTATATCTTGATGGCGAAGTAATTGGAACAATTGAAAATAAAGATGATCTGTATAGCTTAATAGATGAAAAACAACAATCGATAAAAGATAAATACGATGTTGAAAATGTATACCCTCCAAATGGTTTAGAAGTAATAGAAACATATTCATATAATGCTAATATTAGCAGCATAAATGATATTTATAATAAAATTGAGGAGTTACAAGATTTTACAATCTTTGGATATGAGGTTAAAGTTTCAGCTACTACAGATCATGAATCATATAGTATTTATATTCTTGATAAAGAAATATTTAATAAGGCAATAAAAGACTTTATCTTAGCTTTTATTGATGAGGAAGGATATAATAATTATATAAATGCTACGCAAGGAGAACTTGAAGATGTTGGTATAACTTATAACGAAATGGGCTTTTTAGAAAATATTGTTATTAAAGAGAAATATATAAGTATTAATGATAAAATTTATGAAAATAGTGATGAGTTAGCTCAAGACTTATTGTTCGGATTTGATTATAAAGAAAGAAGCTATACAGTTAAAGCTGGGGATACTATTGAATCTGTTGCTGAAGATTTTGAATTAAATCCACAGGAAATTTTAATTGCTAATTCCAAATATTCTAGTAAAGATAGCTTATTAACAATTGGTGATAAATTGATGATTGCTTATGTATTACCAGAATTATCTTTTAGTTATAAAGTTCAGGAAATGGAAGAAGAAGAGCAAGATTATAATAATGAAATAGTTAGAGATAATACAAAACCTTCTGGATACAGCGAAATTACAACTCCTGGCGTTAAGGGATTAAATTTAGTTACCAAAGAATATACTGTTGTAAATGGCGAACTCGCAAGTACTGTAGAAATTATTAATCAAGAAGTAATAAGAGAAAAAGTTGATCAAGTAACCACAAAAGGAAAAAAAGCAGTTTCACTGGGATGGGAAATATTTCAAGATACCGGTTCAGGTTGGACATGGCCTACTATTGATCGTTACGTTATTACTAGTGCCTTTGGATATCGTGAACTTGGTGGTGGAAAACAACATAATGGAATAGATATTTCAGGTACTCCATGGGGTTCAAATATTTATGCAGCTAATGATGGCATAGTAACCTATATCTATAATGGGTGTCCAAATAATGGAAGTTATCCTAATAGTTGTGGTGGTGGATATGGTAATCAAGTAGTTATATACCATGACAATAACATTTACACAATTTATGCTCATATGATGAATGATATTCCAGTAAGTGTTGGTCAAACAGTTTCTAAAAAACAGGTAATTGGTCATATGGGAAATAGTGGGCAATCTACTGGTACACATTTACACTTTGGCGTATCGACTGGAGATCCACGAAAAGGTGGAAAATTCTATAACCCTAGAAAGTTGTATCAATAATGCGTGTATGTGTATTTGCAAGTGGTTCCAAAGGTAATGTTACTTATATCGAGACAGAAAAACATCGTATTTTGTTAGATATGGGAAAAAAGAAAAAATATATTGTTGATTCTTTAAAACAGATAGATGTTGATCCGGCATCAATTGATATTATATTAATAAGTCATTTACATACTGATCACATCTCTGCTTTAGAGACATTTATTAAAACATACAAGGTGACAGTTTGTATGCCACAAGAAATGTTTTCGAGTTTGGATAGCATAAAAAATTATGAACATATAAAAATATATGATGATGAAATAATATTTGATGATTTAAAAATATATGCTATTAAGTCTAGTCATGATGCAATAGCATCGAGAAACTTTATTATTGAAGAAGGAAATCATTCTATTGTTCAAATAACTGACACTGGATATATTAAAAGTAAATATTTTAATTTATTGAAAAATAGAGATGTTTATTTATTAGAAAGTAATCATGATGTAGAAATGCTTCAGCATGGACCTTATCCTGATTGGTTAAAAAAGCGAGTCTTGAGTGATGAAGGGCATTTATCTAATCAAGCAGCTGGTTTTTATCTATCTAAACTAATTGGAGAAAAGACAAAAAAAGTATTTTTAATGCATTTAAGTGAAGTAAATAATAAAAGTGATATTGCCTTAAAGACAGTTAATGACACATTAAAAGAATATAAAATAGATTTTAATAATATAGAATGTGCTGAACAAGATAATATTAGTGAAGTGGTAAATGTATGATAAAAATAATTTGTGTTGGAAAAATAAAAGAAAATTATTTAAAAGAATTAATTAACGATTATAAAAATAGAATTAGTAAATATCATAAACTGGAAATAATTGAATTGAAAGATAATGATGATATAAGAAAGGAAACTGTAGAATTATTAAAAGCCATTAATCCTAAAGATTATAACATTGCATTATGTATTAATGGTAATAGTTACAGTAGTTTGGAATTTTCTAACTATATAGATTACTTGTTTAATTATAATAGTACTATCGCTTTTATAATTGGCGGTTCCAATGGGTTAGAAGATGACATTATTAATATTTGCGATGAAAAATTAAGTTTTTCTAAATTTACTTTTCCCCATGGCTTGTTTAGAGGGATTTTATTAGAACAAATTTACAGAGCATTTAAAATAACTAATAACGAACGTTATCATAAGTAGGAGAAAATATGAATAAAGAAGTTAAAAAGATATTTGTTGTATTAGCATTATATGCTTTATCAGGAGGAATTTTTTATAATTTTCAAGAATTATGGATGGCTGAAAATAATTTATCGACTCAAACAATAGGCATAGTATATAGTTTATGTGCATTACTTTCTGTATCTACAATATTTTTATGTTCAAATTTGATTAGCAAAGAAAAATTAAAAAAATTTTCTTGTGTTCTCTTGTTATTAAAATTTATAATTCTATTAGCATTATTCTTTTTGAATAATACAGGTTTAAACGTAATTATTAAATTTTTAATAATGTTGGACTATGTTATAGATGTTGAAATTTGGGCTTGTATTTATCCTATGATTACTCTTATTACCAAAAATGATAAAATTTACGCTTTGAAAGATTTGATATATAGTTTTGCTTATTATGGAGGAATAATATTTACATCTTTCCTTTTAGGAACAACTATTTTAAAATTAAACATAAATTTTAACTTTTATAATTTAATTGGTGGCATGTTAATGTTGATAGCATATTTAGTATTAAGAAGTACTAAATTAGAAAATTATTATAGTAAAAAAGAAAATTCAAAAGTTAATTCGCTAAGTACAGTGTTGAAAATTATTAAGAAAGATAATGTTACTCAAAATTATCTGATGTATCATTTAACAAGTGCAATATCTTATGCTTGTATTAATGGAATGATGATTACCTTACTTACGGCAAATTTAAATTTTAGTGCTTCAGCTGCCTCTTACTTTAAAATGATTTTAGGTATTGTTGCTGTTTTTATAGGAACTTTAATCTTAGAAAAATTAACTTTAAAAAATGATTACATAAATTTTTCAATTAAATTTATTGGAAGATTATTATTTTATATATTAGCATTTATTTGCAATAATAAAATTGTTTTCTTAATTGCAATTGTGTTTATGAGGCTTTTATCTGAATCTTATTCTCATGTATCTGAAGCTCCTTATGTAAATCGTTTTAGTAACGATAATCAGTTGGCATTTTGTAATTTAAGAGAAATGATAGGATATTTTTCCAAAGCTATAGGGAATTTATTGTGTGGTATAGCAATTACTATGGGAACGCGTTATAATTTTCTTTTTGCAGCAATTTTTCTAATTCCTGCAATACTTTATTTATTTAATGCTTTAAGATTAAGATTAAAAGAAAAAGGAAAAATGGATTTATGATAGGAAACGATTGGGATAATGTTTTAAAAGTCATTGAGGAAAGTGCAGGATTTAAAAAATTTTTAAATATTATTAATGAAAAATATGCAAACTCTATCGTATTTCCTCCTAAAAACTATGTATTTAACGCTTTAAAGTTAACTAGTTTTAAAGATACTAAAGTTGTTATAGTTGGTCAGGATCCATATCATGGTATTGGAGAAGCTCATGGGCTATCATTTAGTGTTCAAAAGGGAATAAAAATTCCCCCTTCTCTTCAAAACATATATAAAGAATTAGATAGCGACTTAGGTATTAAACCAAATGTTGATGGCGATTTGACCAAATGGGCGAAAGAGGGAGTTCTTTTGTTAAATGCTGTATTAACTGTTGAAAAAGATAAACCGGCCTCTCATCGTAATTTAGGTTGGGAATTACTTACTGACTATATAATTAAAGCTTTAAACAAAAAAGAAGAAGCAATTGTATTTATATTATGGGGAAATTTTGCTAAAGATAAAAAGAAATATATTACTAATCCGAATCATTTGGTGATAACCAGTCCCCATCCATCGCCTTTTTCAGCGCGTAACGGATTTTTTGGATCTAAACCATTTTCTAAAACGAATGAATTTTTAGTAAAGAATAAAATAAAACCGATTGACTGGAAACTTTAAAACGTTTCTCCGTCATCGGTTTTATTGTTGCTATAAAAACTTCTGATTCTGAATTTAGATATTTTAGCTACTATATTGTTTGGAAATGTTTTAATTAATTGATTAGATAGTACAGCATTCTGATTAAACATGTTTTTAGCAGATACTAATATTTCATCAATATCTCTTAAATTTTTAATTAAATTATTAAATTCCACATCATTATTTAATTCAATAAAATCAGTCATTAAGTCATTTATTAGTTTTTCAGCTTCCTCTAATTTTAGGTCTTTTTCAATGTTTTGAATAATTAAATCTCTAATTGATATGTATTCTTTTAAATAATCTTTTTTGCCAGTTACTTTTTTTACTTCACTATTAATATTTATTATTAAGTCCAATTTTTTGTTTAAGTTGGTATCAATTAAACTTTCAGCTTTATCCATTTTTTCTTTGTATTTTTTTAGTTTGTTAAATCCACTGAAATATATTAAAGCCACAATGGCAATTATGGCAAAAATTATAAGTAAAACCAAATAAATATTCATTATTAATCCCTTTTCTTTCTTTTTAATATATCTTTAATCTTTTTTCCAGTTATTTCTTCTATTTCTTTTTTATTAATAGAGAAATAAATAAACACTAATATAATTCCGATAATTCCTATTAGAGCTATTAATAAAATTCTACTTTCTACATTCTTTATTATACCACGATATATAAAAGATAAAAGTATCATTAAAGTGTATACGCTAAATAATTTTGGTAATTTTTTTCTTGTATTTGAATATTCTAATTTAAATTGTTTTTTCAGTGTGATTAAAGGGATAATTAAAGATATAGAGTAACCTATTAAAGTTGCTGTAATTGCCCCATAATAAGGATAAATGCCTATTTTATTAAATAAAAACATAAGTGGTAAATCTAAACATAAATTAGTTAATAATCCAAGTCCCACAGCCAAATAAATTAGTTTGGTTTTATTTAGCCCTTGCAAACCATTACATATCATTATATATAATGCATCAGCGGCTGCGGTTAAAATTAAAAATCTAAAGATAATTGGTCCATAATGGACTTCGCTTCCATAAAAAATAGTCCATATTTCCCTAGCAAATATACTCATAAACAGAGCTATAGGAAGTGCTACGTAGAAAAATATTTGCAATGTTTTATTAAACTTATCATTAATATCCTTATAATCGCCTTTGGCGTTGCTTTTGGCAATACTTGGTACTAAGCTTATAGCAATACCTGTAGCTATACTTGTAACTATTGTATTAAGTTTATGACCCCAAGTGGTAAAGACACTACTTATTGTTTCAATATCAGGGCCTGGAAAATTTAAAAGATCTAGCCCAGTTTTTAATAAAATCATATCGGTTGTATTATATAAAGAGTTAGCAACATTTGTTATTACAAATGGAATTGCATACAGAATAATCTTTTTAGTAATAGATTTTCTTTCTTCCTTGTTTAAATCGCTTATATCAACATTCTTTTCTCGTTTTATTTTCAACATCTTATTAACTAAGTAGATGTAAGCAATAATTGCTCCGGCACAAGCTCCGAAAACTGCAATCCCGACTGCAGTTCTTAAACTTAGATTCAATATTTTAAGGGCAAAATAACTACCACCAATTACAACTGCAACCCGGACAATTTGTTCAATAACTTGACTGAATGATGCAGGTCTTATATAACCATGGCCTTGTAAGTATCCGCGACTTATTGCTAATACGGGCACAACCAAAATGGCAAATGATACACAACGTATAACGATTGTTACATCTTCTGGAGTATTTCCGCCCTGGATATCTCCAACAATTATATTAGCAATTTGGGGGGCACAGATAAAACAAATAAAAAAAGATACAATTGAAAAAATTAATATAATTTTTCTAGTAATTTTGAACATGTATTCTTTCTCTTTTAGTTTTCCCAAAGCGTTATATTCACTAGTTAATTTACTTATTGCTAAAGGAATTCCGGCACTAGAAATTATTAAAAATAAATTATATATATTATAAGCATAACCATAAAGCGCACCACCTTGAGTGCCAATTATATTATAAAAAGGAATGACGTAAACAATACCAATAAACTTAGTTAAAAATATAGCTAAAGTAGCAATAATTGCTCCATCAATAAAACCGCTTTTTTTCATAAGACCACTCCTATATATTATTATATTTTAGATTGCTACCTATTTACAAGAATTATTCTTGATTTTAGTAAAAGATTTGTAAAAAATTTTCATTAAAAAAGAGGTTAATAATTAACCCCTTATTTCTATTAGAATGTTTTATCTGAATAAGAGTGCGAGTAATTTATTTTTTCCATAAATTCAACGTAATCTAAATAAATCATTCTTATTAAATACCAATTACCATTGACTGGATCGCTTAGTATTAAATGATCTCTTCCTGCTTCTTCAATTATACCGGAATATATTTTGTCGCGCCATTCATTACTATCAGGATATGATACATAGGCATTTACTCTTTTTCCTTTGTTTAATCTCAAAATGTTTTCGATATAACTTTGCTCCATAGGCATCATGCTGGATGATGAAATATTTCCGGGTGGTGATGTTGGCGTTTGACTTGGAACTGGATTTTGATTTGTTGGAAAAGTTGGATTTTGGTAAAAGTTACCGTTCATTAAAAGTCACCTCTTTAAAATATATGTTCAATATAATAAATATTGCAACCAATTTTATAATTTTGTATAATTGTATTAGTAAGGTAGATATGAATGAAAAAGGAAAAAATGGAAATTAGCAAGGATACTAAAGAATTAATTTTAACTGGTATATCATTTGTATTTGGAACATTTTGCTTAGCGTTGTGTTACAATTTATTTTTTGTTCCAAATGATATCGTTGTTGGGGGAATGTCGGGACTTGCCATGGTCGTTGAGGAGCTAACAGGTTTAAATTCACAAATATTTATCTATGTCACTTCAATTGGCTTGCTTTTAATTAGTTATCTTTTTTTAGGAAAAGAGGAAACTAAAAGAACAGTAGTTGGCTCATTATTATATCCAATATTTGTTACATTTACTGAACCAATTGCAAAATTTTTATTAATTTACTTATCGTTTAAAGAAATATTGGTTACAGTGGTTTTAGCAAGTTTGTTATACGGTTTTAGTAATGGAATTATTTATAAATTTGGATATACAACCGGTGGTAGTGATGTTATAATGAAACTCTTGTGTAAGTATTTTCATATAAGTGAGGGTAAAAGCTCGGTTATATTTAATGTAATAATTATATTATTAGGTTCGTTTGTATTCGGATTTGATATGGGAGCTTATGGTGTTATAATTTTAGTTGTTAGTTCAATGCTAGTAGACAAAATTATAATTGGCATGTCTGATAGTAAGAAATTTATGATATATACTAGAGAATCAAAAAAAATAAAAATGCTAATTTCTGATGAATTTCAAGCGGGTTATACAATATTTCCAACGATAGGAGGATATTCTCATATTAAGGGAGCAATGATTATGTGTGTTATTAGAAATAGAGACGTTAATTTATTTAAAAAACGTATTAAAGATATTGATGCTACAGCATTTTTTGTTATTAGTGATTGTTATGAAGTTCAGGGCGGTGTAAAAAGGTCAAATTTACCATTTATATAATGGTTTTTTTTTGATATAATTAATTAGGAGTCTAAGATATGAAGTTTATTGAATTAAAAAATGTTAATAAAACTTATTCAACCGGCGTAACTGCATTAGCAGATATGTCAGTGGTTATTGACAAAGGTGAATTTGTCTTTGTTATAGGTCATACTGCTAGTGGTAAATCAACATTTATTAAAATGTTATATAGAGAAGAAAAACCTACTAAAGGAAATGTTATAGTAGGTGGTATTAATGTTGCTAAATTAAGAAATGGAAGAGTTTATAAATTAAGAAGAAAAATAGGCGTTGTATTTCAAGATTTTAAATTACTTCCTAAACTAACAGTATATGAAAATGTAGCATTTGCTTTAGAATGTTTGGGTATGAAAGCTAAAGATATTAAACCAAAGGTTATGAAAGCTATTGAAATCGTTGGTTTAAAAGAAAAAGTAAGAAGTTTTCCTCATCAATTATCTGGTGGAGAACAACAAAGAGTTTGTATAGCCCGAGCTATAGTTAACGAACCAAAACTACTAATCTGTGATGAACCAACTGGAAACTTAGATCCAGATACAAGCAAAGAAATCATGAAGGTTATTGAAAATATTAATCAGGAGTTAAAGACTACAGTTATAATGGCAACTCACGATAAAGACATTGTTAATAGAATGAAGAAGAGAGTATTACTTATAGAGCATGGTGTATTAACTGGAGATTACTTGAAAGGAAGTTACAAATCACATGAAAGCGTTTAGAATAATAGGTCGTAGTATTAGGGACGCTTTTAAGAGCGTATTCCGTAATTTTAGTTTAAGTATGGCATCAATTTTATGTGCTACTATTACACTTTTGGTTGTTTCTATTTCTTTAATTATTGCTGGTAATGTAAATAGCGCAACTAAAGACTTAGAAAGTGAATTAAGTATCGTAGTTTATTTAGAAAAAGATGCTAATGAAGAAGATGCAAACTTTTTAAAATCAGCAATAGAAAAAGTAGATGGTGTTAATACTGTTGTATATAAAAGTAAGAATGAATGGAAACTAGAAATGAGTGAATATAATTCATCAATCGGAATAATTTTTGATAGTTATGAAGATAATCCTTTATTAGATTCATTCACTGTTACTGTAAATGATGTAAAAAGTTTAGATAGTATATCTGAATCAATCAGAAAGATGGATAAAGTTGAGAGTGCAAACTATGGAGAGGACACTGTTGATACTTTAGTATCAGTATTTGATGTAGTTGAAAAAGCCACTATAGTTGTAGTTATTGCTTTGATATTTGTGACGGCTTTTTTAATTACTAATACTATCAAATTAACAATTTATTCAAGAAGAAATGAAATAGAAATAATGCGTTTAGTTGGTGCTAGTAATACAGCAATTAAATTACCATTTGTATTTGAAGGATTTATAATTGGTATATTAGGTTCTTTAATTCCTGTAATAATAACTATATATGGTTATATTATAGCTTATGAAAAATTAAATGGTCATATCTTAACTGATTTAATTAGCCTAATCAATCCATATAATTTCATTTTCTATATAGCTTTAATAGTTATAGGTTTGGGAGCATTAATTGGTATGTTTGGTAGTCTTCGAGCAGTTAGAAAGTACTTAAAGATATAATGAAAAATTTTATAAATAGTTTATATAGAAGTATTTTAATTATTTTAGTAGTATTTGGCTATATATTTCAACCAATAGGTGTCAATGCTGTTAGCGAAGAAAACAAGACTTTAGCTGATTTAAAATCTGAATTAAAAGTAATGCAAAATAAATTAAAGGAAAACGAAAACAAACAAGATAAAACCAAAGAGGAAATAGAAGCTGCGGAAACTAATATTGGTAATACTAAATATGAAATAGAATCAGCTGAAAAACAAATTTCACTTTTGGAAGGAGAAATTAAAAAAACTAATGAAGAAGTGGAAAAGTTAAAAGAAGAAAATGAAGGCTTATTAGTTCTATATCAAAAATTAGAAAATGAAAACATTTATTTATCTTATATAACCGGTGCATCATCTATGACAGAGCTAATTATGAGAATGGATGCAATTAGCCAGTTAACAGAATATAATCAAGAAAAATTAAATAGTTTAGAATTGCTTATCAAAAGTAATGATAAAATGACAAAAGAACTCGCCAAGTACCAAGTTTCATTAAATAAAAAAATCACAGAATACGAAGCTCAAATAGAAAATCTTGGTGATGATTTGGCTAATCTTCTTGAAGGTGTTCCAACACTAGAGGATAATATTAATGACTTAAAGAAGTCTATAAAAATGTATGAAGATGCAGGTTGTAAAGATAATGATCGTTTGGCAACTTGTATGAATGTAGTAAATAATACTGGTTGGTTACGGCCACTTACAAAAGGAAAAATCACAAGTGCCTTTGGAATGCGTTTTCATCCAACAAAAAAAAGATGGCAAATGCATAATGGTATAGATATTGGAGTTGCCGAAGGAACTAAAGCTTATGCTCCGGCGAATGGTGTTGTCGGTGCTGTAGTTACAATAGATGAATGGAGTAAATATAAAAGTTCTTTAAAATGTGGTGGCCAAAAAATATATATTAATGTTTATGTAAATGGTATTGCTTATACCGTTGTATACATGCACATGCTGGAAGTATATGTTGAAGTTGGCGATGTTGTAACTACTGGTACTGTTGTGGGATTAACAGGTGGAGGTAAAAAAACGCAATCATACGATACTTGTACAACAGGGGCGCACTTACATTATGGTGTGTCTAAGGGAGTTCATTATAATGGTAGTTCATCATCAGCAACAAAACTTAATTCCAATTATATTAATCCCCCAGGATTTCCATCAAAGGGATCATGGTTCTATACAAGATAATTAAGACTAGCTACTATGCTAGTTTTATTATTTGTGGTAAAATACTATAAGTAATTGAAGGTGATTGTGATGACTTTTACTACCAGATTAAAAGAAGAAATAAGCAAATTAGATAATAATGAAATAGAATCAAGAAATATAATTGATTCCTTTTTGAGATATAATGCGTTAATAAACGGAAATATTGTTATAACTTTAGAAAATGCTTCAGTTACTAGATTTGTTTATAAATTATTAAAAGAAATATTTGGAGTTTCTCCCAAGATTATTGTTCGAGTTCAAAAAAGATTTAGAATAAAACAAATTTATATATTAGAATTAAATGAGAAAGTAGATTTTATCAAAGAAACATTAAATATAGACTCATTACCTATGATTGATAGTGATGAGGAAAAAATCGCGTTTTTAAAAGGCGCATTTTTAGGGGTTGGGAATGTTTCTAATCCTAAAACTAGCGGATACCATTTAGAATTCATCTTAAATAAAGAAGTTGATGCAGAGTATATTTGCAATTTACTTAATTATTTTAGATTAAATGCTAAAGTTATAAAAAGAGGCTATAAATTTATTGCTTATATAAAGATGAGTGAGAGTATTAGTGATTTAATAAAAATGTTTAAAGCCATTAATTCTTTGTTTGAATTTGAAGACACAAGAATTTATCGTGATCATAAAAATATGGTTAATAGACTTAACAATTGTGAAATAGCTAATCAAGAAAAAACTATTAAAAGTGGTCTAAATCAATTAGATGATATTAAATATTTAGAAGAAAATGATTTAATTAATTTAATAGATGAGAAAATGCAAATAGTAATAGAATATCGCAAAAAATATCCAGAATCATCTTATCAAGAACTCGCTGAAATCATTAGCTTGGAAACGGATTATAAAGTAGGCAAATCTGGAGTAAACCACCATTTTATTAAGTTAAGAAAAATAAAGGAAAATCATTTAAATATAGGGAAGAAATAGATTATGAAAGAAATAACGAATGTTACCATAGTTAGTACTAATTTAAATAGGAGATTGTTAGAAAATTATAAAGATTATTATGTTATTGAAAACAATTTTTCTTACGATGAATTACTTCAGAAAAAGAAAGTATTATTTTTTAATATTTTAAATAATTTAAGTGATGAAAAATTGCATAAACTATTTGAATATTTAAAAGATAATAATATTTTGTTTATAAATATTACTAATGATATTGAATTGTCATTATATACAGATTATTTAATGGTTTACGATGATTCTAAAATATTAATTGAAGGTCAAACTTTAGAAGTGTTGAAAAATGAAAAGTTGTTAAAGAGAATTGGACTTAATTTACCTTTTATGGTTGAATTATCTTTTCTTTTAAAAGATTATGATTTAATTAATGAAATACACTTAAATAAGGAAAGTTTAGTTGATGAATTATGGAAATAAAAGATATATTAAAAGATGTTAAAATTGTAGGGATAGTTAGTAATTATCAAACAAATTTAAAAATAGAAGGTAAGGTAAAAGACTTAAAAATTAAAAATATTAGTAGTGCCCTAAAAATGGTAGGTTTGGGTGTAAACTCTTTAGAAAAAAGCATATCAGATTTATCAATAAGTGAACTATGGAAATTAGAATTAGCAAGTAAATTAGATAATGATGTTATAATAATAGGAGATATTTATAATAGTTTAATTTATAAAGACAGAGAATACATGAAAAAATTATTTGTTAAATTAAGTAATGATTACCAAAAAAAAATAGTTATTATTGATAATAATATTAATTCTTTTATAGGGGTAGTAAAAAAAATATTTGTTATTAGAGATAAAAAAATTGTATATGAAACTGGGAATTTTTTTGACCAAGAGCTATATAAATATGTGAAAATGCCTAAAATAATAGATTTTATTAAATATGTTAATAGAGATAATAATAGATTAGAAAAAACTACAGATATTTATGAATTGATTAAAGATATTTATAGGAGAGTTTCATAATGAAGTATATGATGGTAATTAAATATGATGGTTCTAAATTCTACGGTTTTCAAAGACAAAAGAATGTAAGAAATGTTCAAGGTTATTTAGAGGAAGAAATTAGTAATGCCTTAGGTGAAAAAGTTTTAATAAAAGGTGCAGGTAGAACAGATCGTGGTGTTCATGCCTATTGTCAAGTAATTCATTTTGAAACAATTAAAAAAATAAAGGGATTAAAAAAAATTTTAAATAAAAGATTAGTAGATTTAAAAGTAAAGAAAATAAAAAAAGCATCAAATATTTTTCATGCAAGACATAGTGTTAAGAATAAAATATATTTATACAAAATTGATTTATCTAATAAAAGAGATAAAAATTATTATTTGAGTATGAATTATAAATTAGATTTAAAAAATATGAGGTTGGCAAGTAATATGTTTTTGGGAACTCATAATTTTAAAAACTTTGTTGCTGGCGAAAGAATAGATTATGTTGGGACTATCATAAATATTAAAATCTATAGATTTAACAAGATACTGTATTTAAAATTTAAAGGTATCGGATTCTATCGATATATGGTAAGAAATTTAGTCGGGGCATTAATTGAAGTTGGTAAAGGTAAAGTAAATAGAAGCATTATCAAAGAAATGATAAATCATCCAGAAATAGAAAAGAGATTACCTACTAGTAGTCCTAATGGTCTATATTTGTTAAAAATAAATTACTAAATTTATGAATATTATTTATTGACACTAAATATAAAATAATGTATGTTTAAACTAGAAAAGGAGTGTTTTAAATGGTTTGTAATGAGTGTAACGCAAAGAATTCTAAAAATGATAAATTTTGTCGGAATTGTGGTAAAAAATTATCTGAAGTCGCAGAAGTTAAAGCTTTTAACAATTTAGAAAGTTTTCTAAAAAATACTTGGAAAGATATAAAAGGTATGTTTATTAAGCCTGTGGATACCGCTGAAAGATTTATTAAAGATGATAATTATGTAACTAGCCTAATTTATTTAAGTGCTAATATCCTAGTAATCGCATTGTCTATATTAATAGCAATAAAATGTACATCTGGAGTGTTTAATAGTTATTTAGGTTTAGATTATAGTTATATAGACGGTTTTTATGAAACAATAAAGATACCTTATTTTAGAATTTTTCTAGTAACTATTATGACTTGTGTAATAATTTATGGACTAGTAGCAGGCGTATCGTATTTAGTTTGCAATTATTTATTTAAAAGTAATACTAGTTTTAAAAAAATGCTAACTTGGGTGGGAATTAATTCCCTATTTAACACAATAATTTGTTTAATTGTAGCATTAGGTGTTTTAATGAGTGCTAAGTTAGGTATTTTTCTATATCTAGTAGGTTCAATACTGTACGCGTATAATTTATTTAAAAGTTTAGAATATGTTACAGATACTGATAAAAATAAATTAGGTTATGTGTTAACAATTTCAATAATAACAACATTATTAGTAGTTGTAGTTATATTACCAAACATTTTTTAAAATTTTGACAAAATAACAAAATGTGCTATAATACTTAAGCAAGTGATGAGATATAAGCATTTTTAGTGAGCTATCTCAGATATATACTTACACAATTAAAAAATTGAAGTCACAAATAATTTAAATGTGACTTTTTTTTAGCCAAAGAAGAGGAGAAAATTGATGATAAAATTAGAACAAGTATCAACTGCAAGATTAATAGATTATTTGAGGTATAGTTATGTTCATAATAGAAAACCACAAACACAACGAGAAATTGAAATAAACCGCTGTTATGAAGTGTTAATAAAATATAATATTACTAATTTCGGACAGTTAAAAGATTATATTGATAGTGGATTAGTCGAATTTCAGATAGAGTATTTAAAAAAATCTTTATTAGAAATAGAAATAGCTGTATTTGAAGCGGCAAGAACGGGAAATGAACCAGTTTTATATTCAGCTGATGATTATGCGGAATTTGATACTGATAGAGAAACCCTGAATATTACTGACAAAGAAACAAATGGCGGAATTTTATTATGTGGAAATATATTATCAAGGAGAACCAGTCAGAGAAATGTTTTGAAAACTTATTCTATATATGAATTAAAACAATTGTTAAATAATGTTGTCGTTACTAGGTGTAAATTCAGAGGAGAGAATGCTTTAGTTCATAACTTAAAAGAGGTTAGCGATGAAGCTGCTTTAAGAGTTCGTGATGCTATTAATTTTTATGAAAGACAAGTTATAAGACAAGCTGATGAGTATCAATGGAGTAGAGGTGTAAATTTATTTAGAATCGATAAGGATTTAAAAATAGAAGCTATTAAAGAACAAATTTATGATGTGATAATGTATTTATTAGATAATGCCGAAGAATGTGTATGGGGAACTTTTACCGCTAATCAAAAAAGGCTATTAGATAAATCAATTCATGGTTCAAGAAATTATGAAGCTCAAACTGCACATGACAATATGGTTGAAGCTATAAGTAATTATACGACTTTAGGAGAACTTGAAGAAGGTTTAGTAAGAACTAGAGTTATTAATAGATTTATCAAAAATTAGTATATATAATTCGATTTTAATTGACAAAATGACCTTTTTTACATATAATTTTAAATGGTACATTTTATTTATGAAATTTATTAAGCCCTGGGAAAGCTTAATAGATAACATAATGAAAGGGAAAAAAATATGAAAACATTTATGCAAACAAAAGAAACAGTCGAAAGAAACTGGTATGTTATTGATGCAGCTGGTAAACCATTAGGTAGAGTTGCAACAAAAGCGGCACACATCTTACGCGGAAAGCACAAACCAACTTATACTCCACATGTTGATTGTGGCGATAATGTTATTATAATTAATGCTAAAGAAGTTGCATTAACTGGTAACAAATTAAAAGACAAAAAATATTATAATCACTCTGGATATCCAGGAGGATTAAGAGAAAGAAATGCTGAAGTTATGATTGATAAATATCCTGAAGAAATGCTTGAAAGAGCAGTTAAGGGTATGCTTCCACATAATAGATTAGGTAGAGCTATGGGTAAAAAGTTATTTGTTTATGCTGGTTCAGAACATAAACATGAAGCTCAAAAACCAGTAGCAATGGAAATTGATTAGGAGGACTTATGGCAAGTAAACAAGTATGGACTGCAACAGGTAGAAGAAAGAGTTCAGTAGCGCAAGTTAAATTAGTTGGTGGTACTGGTAAAATTACTGTTAATGGTGTTGACGTTGAAGAATATATGCCATTTGCTACATTAGTAATGGATTTAAAACAACCATTAGTAGCAACAAATAATGAAAATAGATTTGATATTGAAGTTAAAGTTACTGGTGGTGGATTCTCAGGACAAACCGGTGCTATAAGATTAGCTATTACTAGAGCATTATTAGAATTTGATGCAAATACTGATCAAACTAGAGAAGATAGTTATAGACATATTCTTAAAACAGCTGGTTTTGTTACAAGAGACCCAAGAGTTAAAGAACGTAAAAAGTATGGTTTAAAGAAAGCACGTCGTGCTCCGCAATTTAGTAAACGTTAAAAAAGTTCCAATATTGGTACAAAATTACGTATTTCAATGTTTCGAAAAGTCCGTATTTACGGGCTTTTTTGCTGCAATAAAATATAAAAAATAGGCTAATTTTGCCCTAAAGATAACACACAGCATACATACAGCATACACGAGATTGAGCAAACCATTATAAAATCTTAAGCTAGTAGTTCTCGCGCTCTAATTTTCGGTGAATTTATGATATAATATTTACAGTGGATTGAGGTGTAACAAATGAATTATTTAGACAAATTAGATAAAAGAACTGAAGAATACTTTAAAATATTAGAACCTAATTTTCCTGAATGGTTAATTGAATATATAAATACAGAAGAGATGTTAAAACAACAATACATAAGCATAACTTGTGGAACGATATATTC